>NZ_CALXFV010000030.1 GCF_944387675.1 uncultured Flavonifractor sp.
AGCGGGTGGCCATTGCCCGGGCCATTGCCGCCCGCTCCCCCATCCTCATGGCCGACGAGCCCACCGGCGCCCTGGACTCCAAGACCGGCGCCCAGGTGCTGGAGCTGATGCAGGAGATGAACCGGGGCGGCGCCACCGTCATCCTCATCACCCACGACAACGGCATCGCCGCCCAGGCCCACCGCACCGTGCGGGTGATGGACGGCAAAATCGTCCACGACAGCCTGTGGGACGGGGTACTGGTGGATCTGCCCGTGGCCCGGGCGGTGGCGCTGTGAACGCAGTGGGTATGGCCCTGGAGTCCATTCGGGAGAAGAAGGGCCGCTCCTTTCTCACCATGCTGGGCATCATCATCGGCGTGACCGCAGTGCTGGTGCTGGTGGCCCTGGTGTCGGGCTACAACGCCGACATCACCGCCTATTACGAGAAGCTGGGGGTCAACAAAGTCAACGTCACCGTCACCTGGTACGACGCCAGCCGCTCGGTGGACGTGATGGACGCCCTGTACGCCTACGGCAACGGGGAGCTGGGCGACGTGGTGGAGGGGGTAAGCCCCGCGCTGTCCGTCTCCCTTCCCCTGAAGTACCGCACCACCACGCTGGACAGCTCCTCGGTGTATTTCGGCAGCGACCAGTATGCCGCCTGCAACAACTACACCCTGGAGAACGGCCGGGAAATCAGCGCCGTGGACATCGAGGGGCGCAGCCTGGTGTGCGTGCTGGGCTCCTATGTGGCCGACAGCCTCTTCCAGTACGCCGACCCCGTCGGCCAGACCGTTTACATCGCCGGCAATCCGTTCACGGTGGTGGGGACCTACTACCAGAAGGACGGGGGGAGCGAGGGCTCCATGGACGACCTGGCGGTGATTCCCTATTCCCTGAACCGGTCCATTCTGGGCAGCGGCTACCTCACCTCCTTCACCGTGAAGGTGGACACCTCCCAGCACATGGACCAGGTGATGGCCGGCCTGGAGACGCTGCTGGCGGACACCATCCCCTCCACCGTGGGGGAGTATGAGCTGGAGAACGGCAACGCCGCCATGACCGAATCCACCGAGGAGATGACCTCCATGAGCGTGGTGCTGGGGGGCATTGCCGGCATCGCCCTGCTGGTTGGGGGCATCGGCATTATGAACATCATGCTGGTGACGGTGACCGAGCGCACCCGGGAGATCGGCATCAAAAAGTCCATCGGCGCCCCCCGGGGAGAGATTGTGGGCCAGTTTCTGGTGGAGGCCGCCATCCTCAGCGGCATGGGGGGTGTCATCGGCATTCTGCTGGGCTTCGGCCTGAGCCTGGTGCTGGGCAAGGCCATGTACGATCTGATCCTGCTGCCCGGCGGCCTGGTGACGGCGGGGGCCTTCGGGTTCTCGGTGGTCATCGGCATTGTCTTCGGCATATATCCGGCGGTGAAGGCCTCCAACCTCCAGCCGGTGGACGCCCTGCGGGCGGAATGAGAGAAGGGGGAGATTCCATTGAAACGAACACTCTGCGCCCTGGTGACGGCGGCGGGGCTGTGCCTCACTCTGGCGGTCCTGCCCGCCCCGGCCTCGGCCTTTACCGATGTCAGCGGCGACACCGCCCAGGCGGTGGAGGTGCTGTACAGCCTGGGCATTGTCTCCGGCTACTCCGACGGGGCCTACCACCCCTCGGAGGGCCTGACCCGCGCCCAGTTCTGCAAGCTGGCGGTGCTGGCGGAGGGCCACGGGGACCAGGTGGCGGGCAGCGCCTACCGCACCCTGTTTTCCGACGTGGCGGGCGGCCACTGGGCGGCGCCCTACATCAACCTGGCCTATGAGGAGGGTCTGGTCTCCGGCTACGGAAACGGCGCCTTCGGCCCGGAGGACGCGGTGACGGTGGGCCAGGCGGTGACGGTGGTCCTCCACCTGCTGGGCTACACCGTGGAGGACGTGGGTCCCTTCTGGCCGGAGGACTACATGAATCTGGGGGAGCAGCTGGGCTTGCTGGATGGGATTTCCAGCGACCCCAATCACGCCCTCACCCGGGGAGAGGCCGCCCTGCTGCTCTACGGCCTGCTCTCCCTCACCGACAAGGAGGGGGGCGACTACATCGACAGGCTGTGCGCCTCCAAGGTGGACGACGCGGTGCTGCTGGATGTGGACGCCCAGGCCGACGACGGCACCAGCGGCCTGGTGCAGATCTGCACCGCCCAGGGCATCAGCTACTATGAGCCGGCGGCGGAGCTGTCCGCGGCCCTGGCGGGGCGCCGGGGTACCCTGCTGCTGGACAAGACGGGGGCGGCGTCCGGCTTTTTGCCGGACGATACGGTGTGCCGCACCATAAGCATCTCCCAGGTGTCCGCCAGCGGCATAACCGACACCGCCGGCAGCTTTGTCAGCATCTCCAATTCGGTGGACGTCCTGCTGGACGACACCCTCACCACCTACGGCGCCTGCTGGTACGACCTGGAGGGCCGGGACAGCGTCACCCTCTATTCCAACAAAAATGGTACCGTGGACCTGGTGACCGCCTCCCAGGCGGTTGCCTACCAGGGCGTCATGCTCAGCGGCTATTACGAGGGGGCAAGCCCCAACGCCGCCGCCCCGGACACCATCACCCTGCTGGGGATGGAGCTGGACGTGGCGGAGGAAGGCCGGAGCAGTCTGAGCCAGTTTGCGGTGGGGGCGCGGATCACCGTCACCCTCAACGGGGCGGGAGAGGTGGTCTCCGCCGTATCCTCCAGTGAGAAGCAGGCGGAGCTGTACGGCGTGCTGGGCAGCGGGGAGGTGGCGCTGACCTGCGGCCTGACCGCCAGGGGGACCATCACCGGCAGCAGCTCGGCCCAGAGCGGGGAGCTGGTGCAGGTCACCTCCACCGGCATCGGAACGCTGTCGGTCACTTTGGCGGAAAAGAGCGGCACCCTCTCCCTGGATCTGACCCGGAACACCCTGGGCAGCATCCCCCTGGCGGAGGATGTGGCCGTCTACGAGCGGGTAAAGGACAGCACGGTGGTGGAGCTTGACCTGGCGGACATCCTGGTGAGCACCGTCTCCGCCAGCAAGATCGATTTCTACGCCACCGACGACCGGGGAGAGGTGAGCGTGCTGCTGCTGGACGATGTGACCGGCGGGGCGTACACCTACGGCAAGCTGGAGTCCGGGGAGGCCAGCGGCGGCAGCGGCTCCATGAGCTATACCAACGCCACCCTCACGGTGGAGAACAGCGCCGGCGTCAGCCAGAGCTACCTGAGCGGCCAGACGGTGCCGAAAGGCACCATGGGCGGCATCGCCGTCAACGGGGAGGGGAAGGTGGTGGCCGTGTGTACCCTCACCCAGGCCAAGGATGTGGCCCGCGCCGCCTTTGACGGGGAGGAGGCCGTGGTGGTGGACGGCATCCGAATCCCGATCAGCGAAGAGGTGCAGGTCTACAACACCGACAACGGCAGCTGGATCACCCTGGCCCAGGCCAAGGCCTATGCCGGTACCTTTACCGTCTATTACAGCGGCACGCCCGGCACCGATGCCGTGGTGCGCATTCTCGCAACCCAATAATAAAAGCAGAAAGCGGTGTACAGGCACAGCCTGTACACCGCTTTCTGCTTATCGAAAAAGCCTCGCAGAGTTCGCGCCCGCAGGCGCGAAGGAAGTGGAACCCTGTTTTCAGCCGCGACATGTGCGTGGCTGAAAACACTGCTCAGGCCGCAAGAGTGGGATTTGTCCGCCTGCGGCGGACAAATCCTGCGCGCAGCGGCCTGCATCCTACTCGAAAAAGTGGCTCTGTCACTTTTTCGACAGCCTCAAGCGGTGTACAGGCACAGCCTGTACGCCGCTTTTTCGTGCCTCAGGGGAGGATGACCGCGTCCTCTGCGGTCAGCCCCTGGAGGATTTCCGTATACCCGCCGCCGGAGAGACCGGTCTCCACCGGCACCTCCACGGCTTTGCCGTCCCGGAGCACCTGGACCGTGCCGCCGCTCACCGCCCGGGAGGGAACCCGGAGGCAGTCCTCCTTCCTCTCGGTGGTGATGGCCACGCTGACGTTCATCCCGTCCCGCAGGCCGGTGAGGTCGTCCAGGGAGAGCTCCACCGTGTAGTCGGTGACGCCGCCGGAGGTGATGCCGGTGTCGTCGATGCGCGCCACCGTGCCGGTATAGCTTCTGGCCTGGCCGGTGTCGTCGGTAAAGGAGATCTGCGCCTGCTGGCCGGGCCAGATCCGCTCGATATACTGCTCGTTGATCTGGGCGTGGACGCACAGCTCCTCCGGCTGGGCCAGTACCGCCATGGGGGAACCCGCCGCCGCCAGATCCCCGGCCTTGACCGACCGGGTGAGGATGATGCCGTCCGCCGGGGCCAGGATGGTGTAGTCGCTCCGCTTGGCCTCCAGCTGCTCCAGGGAGGTGCGGGCCGATTCCACCGACAGGGCGGCGTTGGTGACGGCGTTGGTGAGGCTGTCGTTTTTGATGGTCATCACCGTCTGCCCGGCGGTGACGGCGCTGCCCGCCTCAAGGGGCAGGGTCATCACCTGGCCGGACTGGGCGGCGTAAATGGACTGCTCGGTGGCGTAGCTTACGCTCCCCGTGTCCATGCAGGCAGCTGCGCCCACGCTGGCCGAGGCGGCGTCTCCGCTGAGCACGGTGCCGGGGTTGCGGAAGGCCAGCTCCACATATACCCCCGACCGGCCGCCGGAGAGGGCGCTGGGGGTGTCGTAGACCCGCTTCACCGTGCCGTCCACCGTCTCCCCCCGGCTGGGGAAGGAGATAACGGCGCTGTCTCCCACCGCAAACCCGGCGGCGTCCTGGGAGAAGAAGGGGACGGTGAGCGTCAGGTTCTGGTCGTCCACCACCTGGGCCACGGGGGTGCCGGAGGAGACAAAGTCCCCCACGTGGACCAGAACGGCGGTGACGGTGCCGGAGGCGTAGGACACCACGGACAGGTCTTCACAGGCCGCCTGGGCCTGACTGAGGGTGGCCTGGGCGCTGTCCAGGGAGAGGCGGGCCTGCTCGATCTGGTCCTCCAGCTCGCCGGCGTCGATGACGTACAGCTCCTGTCCGGCGGTGACGGCGTCCCCCTCCGCAATGGCGCAGGACACCACCGTGCCGCCCACCTGGGGGACGATGGTGTAGTTGTCCCGGTAGGTGACGGTGCCGGTGTCCTCCACGGTGTTCTCCACCGGCCCCACGTCGGGGAAGACGGTGGTTGTTTCGCCGCCGTTTTCCTGGGAGCAGCCGGCCAGCAGGGCCAGGCCCATCAGGCAGGCCAGGACCCTGCGCCCGGATTTCTTGTTGTGAGCCATCCCATTCACCTCGCTTGAAAAAGGGCGCCTATTCGATGCTCTTCAGCGCGCCCAGCATGTCGATCTCCCGCATTTTCCGCCCGATCACCGCGTTCACCGCCAGGGCGAAGGCCATGGTCACCCCGCAGGACAGGGCGATGGCCCGGGGGGTGACCACCACCTCCAGGGGCATGGCGGTGATGGACAGAATGAGAAACCGGTCCAGCCCGATGCCCAGGGGGATGCCCAGCACAATGCCCACCGCGGCGAAGATCAGGTTTTCGCTCAGCTGAAGGCGCTTGATCTCCCGCTGGTAAAAGCCCAGCACCATCAGGGTGGCCAGGCTGCGGATCTGCTCAAAAAAGCTCATAATCCCCAGGTTGTAGATGACGATGCAGGCCAGCCCGCCGCCGAAGACGATGAGGATGTACACCACCATGGAGGTGTTCTCCATCTTCTCCACCACCGCGGCGGTGACGCTCTGCCGGCTCTGCCAGCCGTCCACAAAGTCGTAGCCGTCCAGCTGCTGCTCCAGCAGGAGGGTGTCCCCGGCGGTGAGGTAGGCGGCGGTGGGGGTGTAGGCCCGGCCCAGACTCCGCCAGAGGCTGCGGCTGACGTAGGCGCCGCTGACGCAGCGGTTGACCTCCGCCACCGTCAGGGTGACATACCCGCTCTCCCCGGTGAAGCGGAGGGTGACGCTGTCCCCCTCCTCCAGCCCCAGCTCGTCGGCCAGCAGCTTTTCCAGCACCAGCCCCTCCTCCGGCAGGGCCAGGGGGGCGGCGGCATAGGGGTCGTACAGATGGAGGGAGACCACGTCCTCCGCCACCGTCAGGGTGGTGGTGGCCCGCTGGCCGGGGCTGTACAGCCAGCAGGTGGTGGTCATCTCCAGCTCCGCCCCGGTGACGCCGGGGGAGGAGGCCAGGCGGCTGTACTGGCTCTCGGTGACGGCGGTATTCAAATCAACCATGAGGTCGTAGCTGTTCTGATTTCGGGCCATGGTGTTGGAGTAGGCGTCCATGGAGTCCTTGATGGCGAAGGCCATGAACACCAGGGCCATGCAGAAGGCGATGCCCACCACGCACGTGAGCAGCCGCACCTTGTTGCGGAAGGTGTTGCGCAGGATGTACTTCTGGTTGAAGCCCAGGCGCCGCCACAGGGGGCGGACGTGCTCCAGCAGCAGGGAGCTGCCTCCCTTGGGGGCCTTGGGGCGCATGCACTGGGCGGGGGTCTCCTTCAGCAGGGAGCGGGCCACCAGCCAGGCGCTGCCCAGGCAGCACAGGGCGGTAAGCCCCAGGGCCTGCCCCCAGGCGGCAAAGTCGTGGACGATGGGGGCGGCAGGCAGGTCGCAGCCGGTGGCGATGGTCCACACGATCAGGGCGGCGATGGGCCGGCCCAGCACCGCCCCGATGGGGAAGCCGAACACCACCACCAGCAGGGCGTGGAGCAGGTAGTAGCGCAAGATGGTCCCGTCGGAATAGCCCAGGGCCTTGAAGGTACCGATGTCGGTCCGGGCGCTCTCGATGAGCCGGTTCATGGTGCTCACCATCATCAGCACCGCGCACAGGAAAAACAGGGTGGGGAAGAAGGTGAGGATGGGGGTGAGGTTGTTTTTGGCCTCCATCAGGGCGTAGGCCTGCTGGTTGTCCGCCAGGGTCAGGATGTTGACCACCTTGCTGCCCAGAACGCCGTCCACCGCCGCCCGGATCTGGGCGGTGGGTACGCCGTCGGCGGCGGTGATGCAGATCTGATTGTAGATATGGGGACCCAGGATGTCCTGGAGGGCCTCCTCCTTCACATAGGCAAAGCCGTACCGGGACAGGTCGGGGGAGGGGGTGGTGGCGTTGATGGGGTAGAGGCACTCCGGGTTCTTGCCCAGCCCGCACACCTGGAGGCGGAGGTGGACCCCCAGTCCGGTGAGGGTGATCTCGTACCAGTCCCCCACCTCCAGCCCCCTGGCCTGGGCGAACTGGTCGCTGAGAAAGATCTCCCGGTTGCCCTCCGGCAGGCGGCCCGCCGTCACATAGGGGATGTTGATCTCCCACGCCTCCGGCACCCCGTAGAGGGAGAGGGTTATGCCGCTGTCATGCCGCTCCTCGGCGTCCAGCACCACCCGGGGCTGCACCCCGGTGACCCCCTCCAGCCCCTCCAGCGCCCGGCAGTCCCCCATGTCCAGCCCCACGCCGGTGATCCAGTAGCCGGCCACGTTCTGCGCTTGGTAATAGGACCCCATGATCCGGTCCACGTTGTAGATGATGCCGCTCAGGCCGGTATACACCACCACGGCGATCATAGTGATGATGCTCACCGAGATGAGCCGGGAGGCGGTGCGCCGCAGGTCCCGGAAAAAGTTCCTCCAGATCATGCTACCACTCCAGCTCCTGCACCGGCACCGGGTTGGGATTTTCCGCAAAGGACTCGATCCTCCCGCTCTTCATGCGGATGACAATATCGGCGGTGGGGGCCAGCGCTCCGTTATGGGTGACCACCACCACCGTCTTTTTACTGGTGCGGCACAAATCGTGGAGCAGGGCCAGAATGGCCTTGCCCGTCACATAGTCCAGGGCGCCGGTGGGTTCGTCGCACAGCAGCACGTCGGGATTTTTGGCCAGCGCCCGGGCGATGGCCCCCCGCTGCTGCTCCCCACCGGAGCACTGGGCGGGGAAGTTGTCCGCCCGGTCGCCCAGCCCCACCATCTCCAGCACCGACCTGGCGTCCAGGGGGTTTTTGCAGATCTGGCTGGCCAGCTCCACGTTTTCCAGCACCGTCAGGCTGGGCATCAGGTTATAGAACTGGAACACGAAGCCGATGCTCTCCCGCCGGTACTGGGTGAGCTGCTTTTTGTTGAAGCTGGAGATCTCCCGGTCGTTGACAAAGACCTTGCCCCCGGTGGGGGAATCCATGCCCCCCAGAATGTTGAGCACCGTGGACTTGCCCGCGCCGCTGGCCCCCAGGATGATGGTGTACTTGCCCTCGGGGATGGCAAAGCTCACGTCGTCCACCGCCCGGATGGTGGTCTTGCCCATGACATATTCCCGCACCACGTGCTCCAGCCGTACGCCCGCCATGGACACTCCCCCCCTCGGACCCAAACGGGCCGGTGATTTTTGTCTTATTCTAATGCGTACTGAACAAAGCCGAACGCCTTGAAAGCCAAGGTTTTCAAGGCCAAGTAGCTTTGTTCTCGTGCAAGGGTTTTGGAGCATTTCGCCCAAAACCCTTGCACCTTCCACTGGTGCGTCTTCACGCACCAGTGGAAATACGCATTGTAACAATGGCTGAATTCCATCAAAGCGGCTCTTCTGCGCCGCTTTGATGGAATTGCGCGGCTGCCGCCGCGAGAATAAACCGCTTTACGGTTTATTCAGCAGACATTATTATAGCGTTTTTCCTCGCGCGGCGTCAAGGCGGCGGGACGTAGAAAAGCGGCCCGCCTTTTCAGACAGACCGCTGTGGATTCAACCGGTTCCGAACGAATTTTCTTCCCCCAGCGCGGCGGCCAGGAAGCCCAGGAAGAGGGGATGGGGGCGGTTGGGCCGGCTTTTGAATTCGGGGTGGAACTGCACCCCCAGGAAGAAGGGGTGGTCCTCCACCTCCACCGCCTCCACCAGCCGGCCGTCGGGGGAGGTGCCGCTGACGGTGAGGCCGGCCTGCTCCAGAACCTGCCGGTACCGGTTGTTGAACTCATAGCGGTGGCGGTGACGCTCGTGGATCAGGCTCTGGCCGTAGCACCGCTCCAGCAGGGTACCCGCCCGCACCCGGCAGGGCCAGCTGCCCAGCCGGAGGGTGCCGCCCTTGTCAAGGGCGTCGCTCTGGCCGGGCATGAAGTCGATCACCTTGCAGGGGCAGTCCGGGTCAAATTCCCCGGAGCCGGCCGCTGCCAGTCCGGCCCCGTCCCGCGCAAGTTCGATCACCGCCACCTGCATTCCCAGGCAGATGCCCAGGTAGGGCAGCCGGTGGGTCCGGGCGTACCGGGCGGCCAGGACCATCCCCTCGACGCCCCGGCTGCCGAAGCCGCCGGGAACCAGAATGCCGTCCGCCCCGCCCAGGACTTGGGGACAGCTCTCCCAGGTGAGGGTCTCGGAATCCACCCACCGGATGTCCACCCTTGCCCGCAGGTCATACCCCCCGTGGCGCAGGGCCTCCGCCACGGAGAGATAGGCGTCGTGGAGCTGGACATATTTGCCCACCAGGGCGATGGTCACCCTCCGCTCCGGGCGGGCCATGCGCTCCACCAGCGCCCGCCACTCCGCCAGCTCCGGCTCCGGGACATCCAGGCCCAGCCGGCGGCACACCGCCCGGGCGAGCCCCGCCTGCTCCAGCATCAGGGGCGCCTCGTACAGGTTGGGCAGGGTGCGGTTTTCAATGACGCAGTCCCGGCCCACCCCGCAGAAGCCGGCGATCTTTTCAAACACGTGCTCGTCCTCTATGGGTTCGTCGCACCGCAGCACAATCAGGTCGGGGGAGATGCCGAAGCCCTGAAGCTCCTTCACCGAGTGCTGGGTGGGCTTGGACTTGTGCTCCCCGGAGGCCCGCAGGTAGGGGACCAGGGTGACGTGGAGGTACAGGCAGTTGTCCCGGCCCACCTCCCGGCCCACCTGGCGGATGGCCTCCAGGAAGGGCTGGCTCTCGATGTCGCCGGTGGTGCCGCCGATTTCCGTGAGGACCACGTGGGCGCCGGTTTTTTTCCCCACGCTGTAAACAAAGCGCTTGATCTCGTCGGTGATGTGGGGGATGGTCTGCACCGTGCCGCCCAGATAGGCCCCCTGCCGCTCCTTGGCGATGACGTTGGAGTATACCCGGCCGGTGGTCAGGTTGGAGTAGCGGTTCAGATCCTCGTCGATGAACCGCTCGTAGTGGCCCAGATCCAGGTCGGTCTCCGCCCCGTCCTCGGTGACGAAGACCTCCCCGTGCTGGTAGGGACTCATGGTGCCGGGGTCCACGTTGATGTAGGGGTCCAGCTTCTGGGCCGCCACCCTCAGCCCCCTGGCCTTCAGCAGCCGCCCCAGGGAGGCGGCGGTGATGCCCTTGCCCAGGCCGGACACCACGCCGCCGGTTACAAAGATATATTTCGTCACAGTGAGGACTCCTTTCCCAAATCAAAAGGGCGGAGAGATCCCGCGCCATTCGGGACCTCTCTGCCCTTGAACAGAGATAGGATACCCCTGTTTTTGCAGGATGTCAAGAGGAATCCTGCAAAAGAGGACGGACTGCGGCGGTGCGGCCGAACCGGGAGACCGGCGCGGGCGGCGGCCTTTTCCTGTTCAGAAGCCCCAGGCCCGCTTCAGCCGGGCCAGGGCGGGGGCCATCTCCCGGGCGTCGATGCGGGTGTAGCCCAGGATGAGGGCGGGAGGCCGCTGGCTGGGGGTGGGGGAGAGGTCGCAGGCCGACAGGGGGGCCAGACCCACCCCGGCCTGGGCGGCCCGCTCCACCAGCTCGGCCTCGGACCACCGCCGGTCCATCCACAGCAGCAGGTGCAGCCCCGCCTCTCCCCCGGAGAAGGAGCCGGCCTCCAGCAGGCCGCAGTCCCGGGCGGCGGCCAGCAGGGCCTCCCGCCGGGCCTTGTACCGGGTGCGGGTGCGGTTGAGGTGGCGCTCAAACTGCCCCCCCTCCATAAACCGGGCCAGGGCATACTGCTCAAAGGAGGGGACGGTGGAGGAGTAGAACCAGAACTCCCGCCGCCACCGCTCCGCCAGGGCGGGGGGGAGCACCATATAGCTCACCCGCAGGGAGGGGGCCAGGGTCTTGGCAAAGGTGTTCAGGTAGATCACCCGGCCGCCGCCGTCCAGGCTCTGGAGGGCGGGGATGGGCCGGCCGGAGAAACGGAACTCGCTGTCGTAGTCGTCCTCGATGACGTAGCGCTCCGGCCCGCCGGCGGCCCACCGCAGCAGGGCCTGCCGCCGGGGGACGGGCATGATGATGCCCAGGGGGAAGTGGTGGGAGGGGGTGACGTGGACCACCCGCACCTGCCGCGCCTCCAGCGCCTCCACCCGCAGGCCCTGCCGGTCCAGGGGAATGGGCTCCACCCGGGCGCCGCAGCTGGTGAGGATGCGGTGGGTCTTGGCGTAGCCCGGGTCCTCCACGCCGTAGGCCCCATGCCGGCCCAGCAGCTGCACCAGCAGGCCGATCAGAGTCTCCGACCCGGCCCCCACCACGATCTGGTCCGGATGGGCCTGGATGCCCCGGAAACGGTAGAGGTGGGCCGCAATGGCCTGGCGCAGCTCCGCCACCCCCTGGGGATGGGGGGCGGAGAGCAGCCGGTCCTCCTGCTCGGAGAGGACCTGCCGCATCAGCTTTGCCCAGGTGGAGAAGGGGAACAGGGCGGTGTCCACCCCGCCGGTGGAGAAGTCCCAGCGGAAAGCGGGGCGGGCCGGCTCCCCCTGGAGCGGCGCCGGCGCCGGCGGGGCGGGCCGTGGGGGCTGGGCCTCCGCCTGGACGAAAAAGCCCCGCCGGGGTTCGGAGCGCAGGTAGCCCTCCGCCAGCAGCTGGTCGTAGGCCCCCTCCACCGTCACCACGCTCACCTTCAGATGGGCGGCCAGGGTCCGCTTGGAGGGCAGCCGGGTCCCGGCCTTCAGCCGTCCGGCCTCGATCTCCCCCCGGATGTGGCGGTAGAGCTGTTCGTATAGGGGACGGCGGTTGGTGCCGTCCAGAATGGGGGTGAGCATGGGCAAGCCTCCCGACTGACCTGATTGTGTTTCCCCAATAGTATAACCCCGGCCGGGTCAAATAGCAACCGGCCGGGCGAAGTCCATCGAAAGCGGTCTGACGATAAAAAATATAGCCCCCGGCCCCGCGGTATGAACGGGTGCGTCCCGGACATACTGAACTCAGATTCCGAGGCAAGGGGGCAGAGCCGTGCAGGGAAAAGTGGAGATCTGCGGCGTCAACACGTCGAAGCTGAAGGTGCTGAAAAACGAGGAGACCATGGAGCTGCTCCGCCGCACCAAGCAGGGGGACATGGACGCCCGGGAGCAGCTCATCGCCGGCAACCTGCGCCTGGTGCTCTCGGTGATTCAGAAGTTCTCCAACCGGGGGGAGAATGTGGACGACCTGTTCCAGGTGGGGTGCATCGGCCTGATCAAGGCCATCGACAACTTCAACATGGACCTGGACGTGCGCTTTTCCACCTACGGCGTCCCCATGATTGTGGGGGAGATCCGGCGCTACCTCCGGGACAACTCCACCCTGCGGGTGTCCCGGTCCATGCGGGACACCGCCTACCGGGTGCTCCAGGCCAAGGAGAAGTTCCTGGCCGAGCACCAGCGGGAGCCGGGCATCGACGAGATTGCCGGGCTGCTGGAGCTGAAACGGGAGGACGTGGTGTTCGCCCTGGACGCGGTGTTGGACCCGGTGTCCCTCTACGAGCCGGTGTACGACCACGGAGGGGACACCATCTGCGTCATGGACCAGGTGAAGGACGCCAAAAACACCGACGAGAGCTGGCTGGAGCACATCGCCCTGAAGGAGGCCATGGCCCGGCTCACCGACCGGGAGCGGCACATCCTGGCCCTGCGCTTCTTCCAGGGCAAGACCCAGATGGAGGTGTCCGCCGAGGTGGGGATCTCCCAGGCGCAGGTGTCCAGGCTGGAAAAAAACGCCATCAACCAGATCAAAAAGAATCTCTGAGGCGGCGGAAAGCGATTGCCAGCCGCCGGCGGGACATGGTACAATAGACAGGACCACAGAAAGAGAAAGGAGTTCTGTTTCCCATGAGCTTTACACTCCCTGAATTTCACGGGCCTGACTTTGCGCAGGCGCAGCTCAAGCACGCCCCCGACGCGGTGTTCCAGCCCGCCCCCAGGGACGGCGTGGCGCCGGAGGGGTATCACGCCACCAGTATTTTTCCGGAGTATTTCAAAGTAAACGGGAGCTGGCTTCTGGCCGAGGAGAGCCGGATGGACTGCGTGGCCGCCCTGCGGGACGGGAAGATCGCGGTGGTGGAGTTCCGCAACCTGAAGGCGGGGGAGCCGGTGGCGGTGGGCCGCACCGAGGACGGCTCCCAGGGCATCTATGTCCATGCCGGCGGCTTTGAGCAGGAGAAGGGGGAGCGGGAGACCTTCTCCTTCCGCCAGGGCCGCTCCCGGGAGACGGCCTACTCCATGGACTACGACTCCATCTACGAGCTGCTGCGCTACGAGAAGGTCCACGGGCGCATCCTGTGGGTGATGGGACCCGCCTGCGCCTTCGACCATGACGCCCGGGACGCCTTTGCCGCCCTGGTGCGGGGGGGCTATGTCCACGGGGTGCTGGCGGGCAACGCCCTGGCCACCCACGACCTGGAGGCGGGCTATCTCCGCACCGCCCTGGGGCAGGACATCTACACCCAGAAGAGCATGCCCAACGGCCACTACAACCACATCGACACCCTCAACGCCGTCCGCCTGGCCGGCTCCACCGCCGCCTTTGTCCGGTCGGGCAAGGTGAAGGACGGCATCATCTACGAGTGCGTGCAGCACAGCGTCCCCTTCGTGCTGGTGGGCTCGGTGCGGGACGACGGACCCCTGCCCGAGGTGTACGGCAACGTCTACCAGGGGCAGGACGCCATGCGCGCCCTGGTCAGGGAGGCCACCACCGTCATCTGCATGGCCTCCACCCTCCACACGGTGGCCACCGGCAACATGACCCCCTCCTACCGGGTGGTGGACGGGGCGGTGCGCCCGGTGTACTTCTACTCGGTGGATATCTCGGAGTTCGCGGTGAACAAGCTGCGGGACCGGGGCAGCCTGTCGGTGCGCACCATTGTCACCAACGTCCAGGACTTTGTGGTGAACATCCGCAAGGGTGTGCTGGACCGATCATGACAGATCGGCCTCGATTTTTTGGGGGAAATCGTCGCCCGATCCTTCATGCAGCCTTTTTCGACAAACAGAGTGGGGCCGCGCCGTCAGGCGCGGCCCCACTGCTTTTCCTCCGCCGTAAAAGGGCAGTTTTACGGCGGAGAGCGGAAGCGGTCATCGCTGGGTCTCGTCCGGCGCCCGGTAGGCCATGAGCACGTATTCCCAGTGCTCGTCCCGGGTCTCCGAGAGGATGCGCCGCTTGCTCAGATAGTCGCTCACCAGGGCCATCAGCTCCCCCCGCTCCTCCCCGGTGAGGTGGAGGGCGCCGAAGCGGAGCAGGCAGTGCTGCTCCAGCTCCTCCTCCGGGTACTGGTAGGTGGTGTTCACCAGGCCGCGGAAGACGCTGTCCACCATGTTGGCGGCAATGGCCTCCCGCTCCCCCTGAAAGGCGTCCTTCTTTCCCAGGTGGAGGCGGATCTCCACGTCGTCCAGGGTGTAGAGCACCACCGGCTCCCCCTGCCTGTCCCGGCGGGCCTCGCTCAGCACCAGGCCCAGCTCCGCCAGCTTCTTCAGGTGGCCCTGGGCGGCGACGGGGGAGAGGTTCATGCGCCTGGCCACGCCGTTGGCGGACAGGGGGCGGCCCGTGAGGCGCAGCAGATGCACGATTTCCTGGCGGACCGGGTGCAGCAAAATGCGGAACTGGTTTTTCTGATCCAAATCGAGAATTCTGGACATGGGCGGGCGCCCCCCTCTCTTTGTCATCCGGATACCACCATGATACCACCGGAACTTCCTGTATGACAAGAGGAAATACAGATTTTCCCGGCGCTTCCAGGGCAGGTCAGGCGGGCAGGCGCCTGCTCCGGGTGTCCAGGGCGTCCCGCAGCCCGTCCCCGATGCCCGCCAGGCAGAACACCGTGAGGACGATGCACAGCGCCGGCGGCAGCCAGGCCCAGGGGCGGCCGGTGAGCACGGTCAGGTCGGCGGCGGCCTGGATCAGGCTGCCCCAGGAGGCCTGGGGGGTGCGGATGCCCACCCCCAGGAAGCTCAGGCTGGACTCGGAGAGGATGGCCCGCCCCGCCCGCAGGGGGATGGAGCACCACACCGGGGAGATGACGTTGGGCAGCACGTTGCGCCGCAGGATGAGGCCCCGGCCGGCCCCCAGCGCCCGCACCGCCACAATATACTCCTGGTCCCGGACGGTGAGGGTGTTGCCGTACACCAGCCGGGCGATCCCCGTCCAGCCCAGCAGCCCCAGCACCAGCACGATGTTCCCGGCGGAGGGGCCGGTGAGGGCCACCAGGCAGAGCACCAGCACAATGCTGGGGAAGGACTGGACAATGTCCGCCAGACGCATGATCCAGAACTCCCACAGGCCCCGGCGGTAGCCGGCCAGCAGCCCCAGGGGGACCCCCAGGGCCGTGCTGATGGCGGCGGCGGACAGGCCGATGAGCAGGGACACCTGCCCGCCGCACAGCAGCCGGGCCAGCAGGTCCCGGCCCTCCCCGTCGGTACCCAGCCAGTGGGCGGGGGAGGGGGAAGCCCAGAAGCCGGCCTCCAGGTCGCTCACGTTGGGCTCCAGCCCCAGCAGAGGGGGGAGGAGAAACACCGCCAGCAGCTCCAGCCCCAGCACCGCCAGGCAGAGCATCGCCCGCCGGCTGGCGCGGAACCGGACCCAGGGGCTGCGGGGGAGATAGGCGTGTACTTCCATCCCCCTACCCCTTTCCGTACCGCACCCTGGGGTCGGCCAGGCCGTAGACCAGGTCCAGCAGCAGATTGGTCAGCAGCACCGTCAGGGCGGTGACCACGCTCACCCCCATCACCACCGGGTAGTCCCGCTGGGAGATGCCGGAGAAGAGCAGGCTGCCCATGCCCGGCCAGCCGAAGATCTGCTCCACCACCACCGACCCGCCCAGGATGTGGGGGATGTGGCTGAGGATGGTGGTGAGCACCGGGACCAGGGAGCCGCGGAAGGCGTGGCGCACCATCACCGCCCCCTCGCTCAGGCCCTTGGCCCGGGCGGTGAGGATGTAATCCTGTCCCAGGGCCTCCAGGCAGGCGGCCCTGGTCTGCTTGACCAGCTCCCCCAGGCTGCTGAGACACACCACCCCGGCGGGGAGGAGCAGGTGGCGGAGCAGGTCGGCCAGGGAGGTGAAGGTGCCGAAGGTATACATCCCGTGGGTGGGCAGCCAGCCCAGGGTGACGGAGAAGAGGGCGATCCCCCCCAGGCAGAGAAGGAAGCCGGGGACGCCGAAGCTCACCAGGCTGAGCAGGGAGGCCAGCCGCTCCCACAGGGAGCGGGGCTTCCAGGCGGCCAGGATGCCCAGGGGGAGGGCCAGCACCACCGCCAGCGCCACCCCGCTGCCGGTGAGCAGCAGGGAGGGACCCACCCGCTGGGCGATGAGCCGGCTCACCGGCCGGTCGTAGAAAAAGGACTGGCCCAGCTCCCCCCGGAGCAGGCCGGCCAGCCACCCGGCGTACCGGACGGGCAGGGGCCGGTCCAGGCCCAGCGCCTGCTCCAGGGCGGCCCGGTCCGCCCCGGAGGAGGCCCCCTCTCCCATCAGATCCACGATGGTGCCGGGGGCCAGATTGACCATGAGAAAGACAAGCAGGGTAATCCCGAAAAAGACGGGGATGGCCGTGATGAGACGGCGTCTGATATAGCGGCCCATAGGCGATGCTACCTCCTGCACTTCCGGCCTTTCGGCACGGGCCGCTGGGCGGCGGCCCTACGGAGGCTGTTATATGACTGGGGCCGGTCAGCCGGCCTGGAGCGTCCACTCCCACACGTTCTCGTTGGAGAAGCTGGAGGAGGGATAGTCGATGTTGTCCACCGTGGGGGACTGGGCGTGGAGGGTGCGGCCGAACCACAGGGGGAGGAAGGGCCGCTCCCGGGCCAGCAGAGCCTGAAGCTCGTCCACCAGCGCCTGCCGCGCCCCGGAGTCCGAAGCGGCCTTGATCTGGGAAATCAGGCCGGTGTAGGGGGTGAGGTCGGCCACGTGGAAGATGTTGTTGCCCGGACTGAACCGGCTCTCGGTAAACCACAGGGGGAGGGCGCCGGGGGTGTGGCTGGCGATGGCCATGTCGTACGTCCCCTCCGCCATGCCGGAAAAGAGGGCGGCGGAGTCCACCGTCTCAATGGTGGTGGTGATGCCCGCCTGGGCCAGCTGCTGCTGCATCAGGGCGGCCAGGCCGGAGCGGTTGGCGGTGCAGGCCAGGGAGTAGGTCCGCCCGTCGTATCCCCCCTCCTCCAGCAGGGCCATGGCCCCCTCCACGTCCCGGCTCCAGGTGAGGGAGCTGGTATATGCCGTGCCGGGGGTCAGGTCGGTGGCGGTGGGTTCCCCCAGCCCCTGGGCGGTGTGCAGGCACAGGGCCTGCTTGTCCAGGGCCAGGTCGATGGCCCGGCGGACGGCGGAGCTGGAGATGCGCTCATTGTT
This sequence comes from uncultured Flavonifractor sp., assembly GCF_944387675.1. Lineage (GTDB taxonomy): Bacteria > Bacillota > Clostridia > Oscillospirales > Oscillospiraceae > Flavonifractor. Next base: position 17,440 of record NZ_CALXFV010000030.1, read on the forward strand.
GAGCATCAGCTCGTAAAAGCTGTTGGGGACCGTCCCCTCCAGCACCGTGATCCCCCCGGCCTCCGCCGTCTGCCGGTCGTCCGCGGCCAGGTTGCCTCCGAAGGCGTAGTAGTCCAGATCCCCCGCTATGAGGGAGGGGAGGAGGTTGGACTTGTCCATCACCGTGATGACCAGCAGATCAAAGCCGGGCCGGCCCAGCTGGTAGTTGGGGTTGGCCGCCAGGGTGAGCTGGCTGCCGGGGATCTCCTCCACAAACGTCAGGGGACCGGAGCCCACCGGGGCCTGCCACAGCGGCAGCTCCAGCACCTCCGCCGGGTCCGTCCCCTCCAGCAGGTGGGTGGGCAGCACGTAAAACTCCCGGTTGCGGTCCAGCAGGAAGTCCTCCGGGGTGGTGGGGGTTTTGAAGGTGAGCTTCAGGGTGTAGGTGTCCACCGCCTCCGCCCCCAGCGCCTCCCCCGGGAGGGCGGCGCCGGCCTCGTCGGTGCCGGCCAGCACGTTGAATACCGACCGGCCCAGGGCGGGGCAGTCCGGGTCTGTCATCAGGGCGATGGTGTCCGCCCAGTGCTGGGCGGTGACCGGCGTGCCGTCGTGGAAGGCGGCGCCCTCGTCCAGGAAGAAGAGCACCGCCATGCCGCCGTCGGCGCTCTCCCAGGCGGCGGCGTTTCTGGGGTCCAGGGTGCCGTCGGCGTGGACGTAGGCCAGCCGGTCGTAGAGCTTGTCGCACACGATGCGGGTGTAGTTGCTCCCCGAGGGGCTGTTATAGGGCATCAGGGTGTCCCAGGCGTTGGACAGGCCGTAGCGCACCACGGCGGTGGCGTCCCGGCTGGGGGCGCAGGCGGCCAGGGGGAGCGCCAGGACCAGGCAGAGCAGCAGTACAGTCAGCTTTTTCAACGGCGTCCTCCTCATTCCACGGTGACGGACTTGGCCAGGTTCCGGGGCTTGTCGATGTCGCAGCCCCGCTGGAGGGCCACGTAGTAGGCCAGCAGCTGCATGGGGACCACCTCCAGGCAGGGCAGCAGCAGGGGGTGGGTGTCGGGGACGGCGATCACGTGGTCGGCGGTCTTGGCCATCTCCGCCGCCCGGCTGCGGGTGGTGAGCCCCAGCACGTCGGCCCCCCGGCTCTTGACCTCCACCACGTTGCTCATGGTCTTCTCAAACAGGGCGCCGTACCCCGCCAGGGCCACCACCAGGGTACCCGGCTCGATGAGGGAGATGGTGCCGTGCTTCAGCTCCCCGGCGGCGTAGGCCTCCGAGTGGATATAGGAGATCTCCTTCAGCTTCAGGGAACCCTCCAGCCCAACGGCGTAGTCCAGGTTGCGGCCGATGAAGAACATGGAGGGGTGGTTGAAGTAGAGGGAGGCGAAGTACTGGATGTCGCTGCGGTTTGCCAGAATCTCCTCCAGCTTGCCGGGAATGCGCTGGAGCTCGGCCAGGATGGCGTCGTACTCCGCCTGGGGAATGGAGCCCAGCAGCCCGGCGCAGTACAGGCCGATGAGGTAGATCACCGCAAGCTGGGTGGAGTAGGCCTTGGTGGTGGCCACGGCGATCTCCGGCCCGGCCCAGGTGTAGAGCACCCCGTCGCTCTCCCGGGCGATGGTGGAGCCCACCACGTTCACAATGGACAGCACCCGCGCCCCCAGCCGCCTGGCCTCCCGCATGGCGGCCAGGGTGTCGATGGTCTCCCCCGACTGACTGATGACCAGGGCCAGGGTGCGCTCCGTCACAATGGGCTCGCAGTACCGGAACTCCGAGGCCAGGGTCACCTCCACCGGCTTGCGCAGCAGCTTTTCCAGGATATATTTGGCGTCCATCCCCACGTGGTAGGAGGAGCCGCAGGCGATGATGCACAGCTTGTCCAGCTCCGCCGCCTCCCGGGCGGTGAGGGAAAAGCCCTCCAGCACCACCCGGCCGTCCTGAATCCGGGGGGAGATGGTCTTGCGGATGGCCTCCGGCTGCTCCATGATCTCCTTGGCCATGAAGTGCTCGTACCCGCCCTTTTCCGCCGCGGAGATCTCCCAGTCCACGTGGTGGCGGGTCTTCTCCACCGGGCGGAGATAGGCGTCGTACACCCACAGGTGGTCGGGGGTAAGCTCGGCAATCTCCCCGTCGTCCAGGTAGCAAACCTGGCGGGTGTACTTGATGAGGGCGGTGACGTCGCTGGCCAGGAAGTGGGCGCCCCGGCCGAAGCCCAGAATAAGGGGGGAATCCTTCCGCACGGCGATGAGCCGGTCGGGGCAGTCGGCGCACAGAATCCCCAGGGCGTAGGCCCCCTGGATGCGGGAGAGGGTCTTCACCACCGCGTCCAGCAGGTCGCCGTGGTAGTAGTACTCCAGCAGCTGGGCCACCACCTCCGTGTCGGTCTGGGAGGCAAAGCGCACCCCCTCCGACTGGAGAAACTCCCGCAGGGCCACGTAATTTTCAATGATGCCGTTGTGGACCACGGCGAACCGGCCCTGCTGGCTGACCTGGGGGTGGGAGTTGATGTCCGACGGCTCCCCGTGGGTGGCCCAGCGGGTGTGGCCCAGGCCAAGGGTGCCGCGGAGGGTGGTCCCGTCCCGGGTGAGCTGGCAGAGCACCTTCAGCCGCCCCTTGGCCTTTTCCACCTGGAGCCCCCGCTCCGGGTCGTACACCGCCACGCCGGCGGAGTCGTACCCCCGGTACTCCAGCCGGGACAGACCGTCCAGCAGAATGGGGGCCGCAGCCTCCCGGCCCACAAATCCAACGATACCGCACATAGTTCTTCCCTCCGCCCTATAAATGAAAACAATAACATAGTATAGCACGAACGGGGGAAAGAAACAATGGCGGAACCGCCGAAATCCGCCTTAATTCCGCCTGCGGGTCTGGCGGAGCGGACCCTGCTCCACCAAAATGGTGTCCCCGCCGAACCGGCGCACCGCCGACCAGGGGAAGAGAATGTCCTCCTCCCGGCCCAGCAGGCCGAAGAGCCGCAGGCGGCCGGGGACAATGAGCTGGGTCACCTGCCCCGTCTCCAAATCCACCTCCGCGTCCCCCACATAGCCGTACCGGCTGCCGTCGGCCACGTCGATGATCTCCTTGTACCGCAGCTCAGAAACCCGGCATCTCATCACACAGCACCTCCGCAGTTTACTCTACTGCTTGATATATGCGGGCAGGCGGGCGGGCAGACGCGGAAGCTGTGTATCCGGGCAGGCAGGGGGGAGGCCGGTCCCTCATGCAGCCTTTTTCGACCCGCTCAGGGCAGCCGGGCGGCCGGCTGCCCTCTTCTGCGTCAGAAAATTTCCGGGCAAAGGCGGCAACTATCCGGGGGGGCCGGGTGTCTAATAGAATACAGGAGGAAGGAAACGGGGGTGATACGCGGCGGAGGCGGATGAGACGGTATCTGAGAGACAGGAAAGGCTGGTTTGGGAACCATCCTGCCAAATAGATACAGAATGTGAGGAAACGCGATATGAAACGTACCATTTGCATGACGATGGCCCTGCTGCTGCTGGTAACGGCGCTGACCGCCTGCGGACGCGCCGGAAAGCAGACGGCGGCCGGGGACACGCCCGGCGCCGGCGCGGAGCAGGCGGAGGGCAAGAAGGTCCGCGGGACGATCAACAAGATTGCCAACTATCTGGTGCTGCTGACGGAGGATGAGGCGTACCAGGTTATGGATTTTGGAGACGGTGTGACCCTGGATGACTTTGCCGAGGGCGACAAGGTGGAGGTCACCTACACCGGGGAGCTGGGCGTGGAGGGCGCCGCCCCGGTGCTCACCGCCATTGTCAAAGTGGAATAGGGCCGGAGACAACGGGGAGGGGCCATTGCGGCGCAGCGCCGCAATGGCCCCTCCCGGGCTTGTTCAGCTCCGGCAGCACCCCTTCAGCTCCCGGCAGCCCTCCTGGGGGGCGGGGCCGTTGGGGGGAAAGAACTCGTTGACGGGGAACTTCACGTGGCGGAAGAGCTCGCAGGGGTCCTCCTCGTGGCCGCCGCCGCAGGCGCACTCCTTGTCGGGCATGCAGTAGTCGTACACCGGCATCAGCAGCTGGGAGTCCCGCTCCAGCCGGATGATGGAGAACTGGCCCAGAGTGACGTAGATCCGCTTGCCCTCGCCGCCGAAGCACAGCTCGCTGCCGAAGCAGCCGCAGATGCAGGGCGGCACCTCGGACAGGGCGCAGTCGCAGGGGTGGCACTCGCACACGTCCACCAGCTTCATGCCCAGCACGATGGGGTCCACCACCTCCACCACCGCGGTGGGGAGATTGCTCTTGCGCAGGCTCTGCTCATCCAGGGCGTCCACCGCCAGCTCGGAGGAGAAGACCTTGGCGCTGCCCTCGCTGCCGAACAGAATCACCCGCTTGTCAAAGACGCACAGGCCGCTCACCTCCACCGGCCGGGCCGCCCCCACAAAGGCGTCGGCGGTGACCTTGTAGAAGTAGCGCACATCCACGGTGTAGAAGCCCCGGTGGAAGCTCACCGGCTCCACGTCGATGTAAACATACAGCAGCTCCGCGCTGCCGGCCTTGATGCTGACGGCCCGCTCAATGGCCGCCTGGGAGTTCTGGGTGGGATAAAAGCGAAGATCTTCAATGCAGTCCTTATCCTTGCAGGAATCGTAGATCTTCTTGGTGTGTATGCAGACGGCCTCCCGGATACAGGCGCTGTCCTGTACAGGGCC
>NZ_CALXFV010000031.1 GCF_944387675.1 uncultured Flavonifractor sp.
CAACTTCCCTATGAGGCCTCTCGGCTGGCTTTCGCCTGCTGAGTTCATTGTCCAATATGTTTGACAAACCTACATTTCCAAAATTATTTTTAAATTTCTTTCCTCCCTCCCGAATACAGACCGTATTCGCTCCCGATTTTGGCTGAGCGGCTGCAAATTTCTCCCCTGTGTCCGGCAAAAAGTCCCCCCGCATTTTTGGCCTCTCCGGTTTTCTTTTTTATTTCGTGCAAAAAATGGTGCCGCGCTTTCCCTCTTTTCCCCCGATTTTTCCATCTTTTTTGAGCTGGAATTTTATCCCTATCGTTTACATAATGCAGTCTCATAACGCCTTTTACAAATAGTTATTCACATTGTCCACACCTTTTTCCACACCCTTGCTCTCCTCTTTTTGCAACAGTTTTCCACCTTATCCACACAGTTATCCACAACTCTCTTCAGGCACTGGCGCCTCGGCATCCGCCGTATTTTCGTATACATAATACGAATTTGGCTTCCTCGTGCATCCCACTCTCCGCGCTCCTTCAAAGCGCACGAAATGGTTTCTCCTCCTCAGGGTCCAGAATCGTAACCTCCAACCCCTGGCGCATGGCGTAGGTCAGGGTGTACATGGTGCCACCCAGCATCCCGTCATACACCGCGATGATCCGCGCCGAGTGATCCACCAGATAGCGGTTGCGCCGCAGCATGCAGCCCTTGTCAAAGTGGCGCTGTACCATGGTCTCCTGATCGCAGCGCTCCACCAGGGCAAAATATCGCTCCCGCTCCCGCTCCCGCCAGCGGGCGGCCTGCTCCTCACAGGGAATCACCGCTTCCAGCGTCACATCCGGATGCTCTGCCCGCAGCTTGAGCACCGACTCGCAAAAATAGAAATCCGCCCCCCGGGCCATACCGCACAGGAAATGCCGCATCCCACTGTCATAGGTTTCCTTCACCACCCGGTCCAGACGCACTTTCAGCGCCACGCACCGTGGATCGGCCTCGTTGTCCCTCCAGGGCAGCTTTTCCGGCCGGTGGCCGGTAAAGCTGCACGTAATCTCCCGCTCCATCCCTTCGCCCTCCATATGAACAGTTTGCTGTTTTCATTGTAGTATATCCAGGGGGACAAGTCAACGGATATCGAACATTCGTTTTCTCCTTGATTTGGTACTTGCTTTTCTCCTCCACCTGTGTATAATAGGCGTGAAACAACTGAATGAACTGTCTTCAGGACAGGGTGAAATTCCCGATCGGCGGTACAGTCCGCGAGCCGTATGGGCTGACCCGGTGCAACTCCGGGACCGACAGTGACGCGCACCGTGGGGCGCGAAGTCTGGATGGAAGAAGATGTGTTGAAATTGCGCACGCTCCTTGGATTTTAACACCTGGAAGGCATGGTCTTTCAGGTGTTTCTGTCTGTGAAAGGAGTGTTTTTTATGTCCGCAAGATCCGCCCGCATCAGAAAGCTGGCCGTTATGGCTATGCTGGTTGCCCTGTCCATTGTGCTGGTCTATCTGGTCCACTTTCCCATTTTTGCCCCGGTGGCGTTTTTGGAATATGACCCAGCCGACATTCCCATTCTGATCGGTACCTTTGCCTACGGCCCGCTGGCCGGCATCATGCTGACGGTGGTGGCCAGCCTGATTCAGGGATTTACCGTCAGCGCCCAGAGCGGCTTTATGGGTATCGCCATGCATATCTTTGCCACCTCTACTCTGGTATTGGTATCCGGTACCATTTACAAGCTCCGCCACACCCGCGCCGGGGCGGTGGCCGCGCTGGCCGCCGGAGTGCTGGCCATGACGGGGGCCATGATGGTGTTCAACCACTTCCTCACCCCCTATTTCATCACCCCGGATATCAGCGACTCCGCCGCTGTGGCCGCCAGCCGGGCTTATGTGGACACTCTGCTGGTCCCCTTCATTGCCCCCTTCAATCTGATCAAGGCGGGAGTCAACTCCCTGATTACCTTCCTGGTCTATAAGGTGGTCTCCCGGCACATTGTGCATGGCGGCGCCTTTGCCCCCGAGAGCGGGAAGACCGCCGGCCAGGCATGAGCATGCCTGGTGCGCAGGGACAGTTTTGTTGAAATCTGCCTTTGAAAAAAGGCGACCGGTACATTATAATGCATATATAGCGTGTGGCCGAAGGCATAAATCCAGCTTTCGGCCACACGCTTTTTCTTATCCATATCCGTTGTGACAAAAAAGGAGGCTGTCCCTGATGCACGAAGCAACCAACACCTTTCTGATTACCCAGCCCATCGGCAGGCTGATGCGGCGCTATGCCGTCCCCTGTATTATCTCGCTGCTGGTGGCCGCCCTTTATAACATTGTGGATCAGATCTTCATTGCAAACGCCAGCTACCTGGGTTCCTACGGCAACGCAGCCAACACGGTGGTCTTCCCCCTGACTGTAGTGGCCCTGGCCCTCGCGGTAATGGTCGGAGACGGCTGCTGCGCCTTCGTCAGCATCAGCCTGGGCTCCGGCCAGACCGACCGGGCCGGGAAGAGCGTAGGCAGCGCCGTCCTGATGAGCCTTTTACTGGGCGCGGCCCTGACCCTGTGCTACCTGGCCTTCTCCACCCAGATTTTGACCATGTTCGGCGGCCAGGTCAACGCCGAGACCTACAGCTGCGCCAAAGAATATTTCTTCTGGATCACTCTGGGAATTCCCTTTTACATGTTCGGACAGGCTATGAATCCCATCATCCGCTCTGACGGCAGCCCCCGGTTCGCCATGGCCGCCACCCTGGCTGGCGCCGCCGTCAACCTGGTTTTGGACCCTGTATTCATCTTTCTGTTCCGTTGGGGAATGATGGGGGCTGCGGTGGCCACCATCCTGGGGCAGATCCTCACCGCCCTCCTGTCCGTCTGGTACCTGTGCCATATGAAGGCCATCCGCCTGGACGGCCGCTGCCTCCGGCTCCACGGCAGCCTGGTCAGGCGTTATCTGCCCCTGGGTGTTTGCAGCTTCCTGTCCCAGATTTCTTTGGTGGCCGCCATGGCCGCCATTCAAAACATGACCTTGCAGTACGGCGCCCAGGACCCCATCTTCTCCCAGGCCCAGTATGCCCAGATCCCTTTGGCGGTGCTGGGTATTGTAATGAAGGTCTTCCAGATTGTCATCTCCGTGGCGGTGGGAATGGCCGCCGGCTGTATTCCCATCATCGGGTACAATTTGGGCGCGGAGCGAAGGGACCGGGCAGCAGGCCTGCTCACCCGCCTGCTGGCAGCGGAGGCCGCCGTAGGAGCCGCCGCGCTGCTGGTGGTGGAGCTGTTCCCTCAGACGCTTATCGGACTGTTCGGGGCAGCCAATGAGAGCATCTACTATACCCAGTTTGCTGTGCGCTGCTTCCGGATTTATCTGTGCATGATGGTTCTGGCCACGGTGAACAAAGCGGCCTTCATCTATCTGCAGGCTCTGGGTAAGTCTCTCCTCTCCACCGCGCTGTCCATGATCCGTGAGGTCGTCTTTGGGGTTGGACTGGCCCTACTCCTTCCCGGGATCTTCGGGCTGGACGGCGTGCTCTACTCCATGCCGGTGTCGGATCTTCTCACCTTTCTGATCTCCGCGGCGGTGCTGGTGCGCACTTACCGCAGCCTCCGGCAGACCCCGCATCCGGCGGACGGACCGCTGCCCCAGGACGGTTGAGGGTTCTCAATTCACTCTCCTGAATTTCCCATAAAAAACACTTCTGCATTTTGGCACAACCACCAAATTTCCCAAAAAACCGCCGGCGCCATTTACGAAGGCGGGCGGGAGGTCTATAATATTGCTGTGTAAACTTGTCGCAGCTTGTAATTATTTGGCTGTTGGGCCAGATTGGGAGGAGAACTGTGGAGTTAGGAAACATCATCGCCGTATTGGGCGCTGTAGCTACCTTCCTGTTCGGTATGTCCACCATGACGGACGGCCTGGAAAAGCTGTCCAGCGGTAGATTGGAGCATATTCTGGAGCGTCTGACCAGCAACGTAATCAAAGGCGTGCTGCTGGGCGCGGTAGTCACCGGCCTGATTCAAAGCTCCGCCGCCACCACTGTCATGTGCGTGGGCTTTGTTAACGCCGGCATCATGAAACTGGAGCAGACGGTGGGCATTATCATGGGCGCCAACATCGGCACCACCGTCACCGCCCAGCTGCTCAGCCTGGGCGACATCTCGTCGGATAATCTGGCGCTGATGTTCCTCAATCCCTCGTTCCTGGGTCCTATTCTGGCGGTTATCGGCATTATCTTTTACATGTTTATCAAGAGCGGACACAAGAAGACCATCGGGCAGATCATCCTGGGCCTGGGGCTGCTGTTCATCGGGATGAACACCATGTCCGCCGCGGTGGCGCCCCTTCAGGAACTGCCGGAATTCCAGTCGGTGTTTACCGCGTTTTCCAATCCCTTCCTGGGGGTGGCCGTGGGGGCGCTGATCACCGCCCTTCTCCAGTCCTCCTCCGCATCCATGGGCATCTTGCAGGCCATCAGCACCACCGGTGTGGTCTCCTTCCACATCGCTATGCCCTTGATTATGGGTCAGAACATCGGCACCTGTATCACCGCTCTGATCTCCTCCGTGGGTGCCTCCCGCAACGCCAAGCGCACCGCAATGATCCATCTGTTCTTCAATATCATCGGTTCTGTTTTCTTCCTGGTGCTGCTCTACGCATGCAACGCTCTGTTCCGCTTCCCCTTCTGGACCTCCATTATGAACATGAGTTCCATCGCCAACCTGCACCTGGCCTTCAATGTGGCCTGTACCATCCTGCTGCTTCCCTTTAACCGGCAGCTGGTGCGCTTGGTAAAGCTGGTGGTGCCGGGAGACACCGAGGAGCGGGAACTGTCGGTGTTGGACGACCGTTTTCTGTCCTCCCCCTCCCTGGCGCTGGAGAAAGCCCACGACGCGGTGGTGCAGATGGGAGAATTTGCCCGGGACAATTTCCGTCTGTCCGTTGAGCTGGTGGAAAGGTTTGACGCCAAGAAGCTGGAACGGCTCAATGAGACCGAAACCGCCCTGGATAAGCTGGAGGGCCTGCTGGACAATTACCTGGTCAAGCTCACCGACCGCGCCCTGTCCCAGGAAGAGAGCACAAAGGTGTCCGAACTGCTCCACACCCTCTCCGACTTTGAGCGGATCGGCGATTACGCAGTAAACGTCTCCGAATGCGCCTCCATCCTCCGCAAGCGGGGCATTGTCTTCTCCGCCCAGGCCAAGGGAGAGTTGGATCAGATGGCCGCCGCCGTGTTGGAGACCCTGGATAAGACCATCGCCTGCTATCAGAGCCGTCAGCGGTCCCTGGCTGTCCAGGTGGAGCCGCTGGAGGAGGTGGTGGACCTGATTGCGGACACCCTGAAAAACCGCCATGTGGAGCGTCTCAAAACCGGTGAATGCACAGTAGAGCTCGGCACTCAGTTTTTGGAGCTGCTGATCAATCTGGAGCGCATCTCCGACCACTGCTCCAACGTAGCCCTGCGTATCGTCCGTCAGACCTCCTCCAAGGACGATAAGGTGCGCATCGACGCCCACGCCTATATGCGGGATCTGCACCACGGCGGCGTCAACCCGGAGTTCGACCAGCTTTTCAGCCAGTATCGGGAAAAGTACTTTTCCCCCATTGCGGAGGAGACCGCAGTCAGTCCATAATGCAGCATCCCCCGGTTCGATATGCGTAAGGTCCGGGATGGTGCGGGCAGTATCATACCGCCGGAAGTTAATAAGCTCCCTCCATGATTAATCCACTGAAATCATGGAGGGAGCTTTATTATGCCGCAAAGACAAAAATATCACAAGTGCAAAGGGAAAGTCAAAATGCGCTCTGCTTTTATAGTTCTCTTGACGGACAGCAGTTCAAACAAAACGGGACGCCATACCTGCTCCGCGCGGCCGGGTGTGTGCTCAGTTCAAAAAGTCCTTCAGCTTTTTGCTCCGGGAGGGATGTCTCAGCTTCCGCAGGGCCTTGGCCTCAATCTGGCGGATACGCTCCCGGGTAACGTTAAACTCCTTGCCAACCTCCTCCAGCGTGCGGGTGCGGCCGTCCTCAATGCCGAAGCGGAGCTTGAGCACCTTCTCCTCCCTGGGAGTCAGGGTACCAAGCACGTCCACCAGCTGCTCCTTCAGCAGGGTGAAAGAGGCGGCCTCGGAGGGTTCTGAGGCGTCCTCGTCGGGAATAAAGTCCCCCAGGTGGGAGTCCTCCTCCTCGCCAATGGGGGTCTCCAGACTCACCGGCTCCTGGGCAATCTTCAAAATTTCCCGCACCTTGTCCACCGGCATGCTCATCTCCTCGGCAATCTCCTCAGGAGAGGGATCATGACCCAGCTCCTGGAGCAGCTGCCGGGAAACTCGGATGACCTTGTTGATGGTCTCCACCATGTGGACCGGAATACGGATGGTGCGGGCCTGGTCGGCAATGGCCCGGGTGATGGCCTGGCGAATCCACCAGGTGGCATAGGTAGAGAATTTATAGCCCTTGGTATAGTCGAACTTTTCCACTGCCTTGATAAGACCCAGGTTGCCCTCCTGAATCAGATCCAAAAACAGCATGCCCCGGCCCACATACCGCTTGGCAATAGACACCACCAGGCGCAGATTAGCCTCCGCCAGGCGCTGTTTAGCGGCCTCTCCCCGCTTTTCCAGGCGGCGCAGCTCCTGCTCCTCCTCGGGGGTGAGGGGGCTCTCCTCACCGTTGGCCCGGGCCTCCTCCAGCTCCTCCAGCTGCTCCTTGGCGGCGTCACCGGCCCCCATATCCTGGGCCAGCTGCACCTCCTCGTCAGGGGTGAGGAGATTGACCTTGCCGATCTCTTTCAGATACATCCGCACAGGATCGTCGATACCGAAGGAGTCCACCAGGGTGTTGGGGTCCACGATCTCCTCTTCCGGCAGCTCCTCAATCTCATTGAGTTCCTCCAGAGGAGGCACCACATCGTCGGCCAGCTCGGGCAGATAGTCATCCCCTACGGTGTCAATCCCCAGATTCTCCAGGGTGTCGTAGATTTTGTCCATCTGCTCGCTTTCCAGATCCATGTTCTCCAGCACATCCATCAGCTCGCTGGCCGACAGCTTGCCGTTCTTCTTGCCCCGCTCGATCAGCTCCGCCAGCTTTTCGGCGCCCTGGACACCCTCTACCACCTTCATGACCTCGATCTTGCCCTGCTCCATCTTCTTGGCATTCTCCCGGGCCATCTTGCTCTGATCCTCCAGCGTCAGGGTGTGTACCTTCTTGCCGGTGGCCTTCTTCTCACTCATGCGGCTATCCTCCATACGCTTTTTTCTCTCTGAATTTCTCCCGCGCAGCCAGCAGCGGGTCCAGCTCCGACCCGCCCCGCTTCAGCGCTTCCGTCTCTATAGTTTCGATGTAATCCCGCAGGGCCTGCTCACTGTTGGACAGGCCCGCCGGCTGGTCCAGGATCTCCACCAGACAGCTCATCTCCTCCGCCGTCAGCTCCCCCGCCAGGGAAGCCGGCCGGAGCTCCCGTCCGGCCTGGTGTCGCTGGCGAAGCAGCGTGTAGATCTTGGCCAGCGCCGGGGCGGAAAACTGCTCCGGCTCCAGGTGCTCCACCGCCGGGAACAGAGCAGGCTCCAGCAGCAGCAGGCGCAGCAGCCCCTCCTCCGCCCGGGCGGAGCGGACATTGGTGTACCGCAGCTCCCGCGCCCTGGGCTGGACCCGGACCGACGGGGTCAGGTCCCGGCGCTCCTGCCGCTTTCTGGCCTGCCAGGTCCGGTTCTTTCGGTACCGGGCAACCTCCTGGGCAAAGGCTTGCCCGGAAATGCCGGCGGCGGCGGCGGCCTTGTTGCCGAAAATCTCCCGCTCAATGGGACTTTGGAGGGCGGCCACCACCTCCACCGCCTCTTTCAGATAGGCCAGCCGCCCCTCCTCCCCGCTCAGATCGTGGCGGGCCGCCAGCTCCTCCAGCCGGTAGTCGTTCTGCCCCGCGCTGCCATTCAGGCACTTTTCAAAAGCCGCCGGTCCAAATCTTTTTACGAAGTCGTCCGGGTCCTGCTTCAGGGGATTACCCGCGCTGTCATAGGTGTTGGGCAGTTGCAGCACCCGCACGGCGAGGTCGGCGTTCTTCAGAATATCCAGCACCCGTTGGGTGGACTTCTTGCCCGCCGTGTCGTTGTCGTAGCACAGCACCAGCTCTTTGGTATACCGGGCCAGGACCCGGGCGTGCTCTTCAGTGAGGGCGGTACCCATGGTGGCCACCACATTGTCAAATCCCGCCTGGTGGAGGGTAATCACGTCGATGTTCCCCTCCACCAGAATCAGGTTGGGCCGTTTGGTGTTCTTGGCCAGGTTGAGCGCGTAGACCAGCCGGCCCTTGTGAAACACAATGGTCTCCGGGGTGTTCAGGTACTTGGCCCCCTCCTCCCCCGGCAGAATCCGGCTGGTAAAACCCACCACGTCCCCCCGCACATCTATGACGGGGAGCATCAGACGGGCGCGGAACTTGTCATAAATTCCGCCGTTTTTCCCCGCTACCGCCAGGCCGGCGTCAATCAGCTCCATCTTGTCAAAGCCCTGGGCGGTGAGTGCCTTCGTCAGCCCGTCCCAGCCCTCCGGCGCCGCCCCCAGACCAAAGCGGGTAGCGGTCCGGGCGCTGATCTGCCGCTGGGCGATGTAGTCCGCCACTCGCCGGCCGCCGGGACTTTTCAAATAGTCGTGGTAAAAGCGGGCGGCCTGCCTGTTGGCCTCCAGCACCCTGGCCCGCTTTTTTCTGCCGCTCTCGTCCGCGCCGGTATCAGGCACCTCCAGACCGGCCCGCTGGGCCAGCAGCCGCACCGCGTCGGGAAAGGACAGGTTTTCTATCTCCATCACAAAGGAGATCACCCCGCCCCCCTTGCCGCAGCCAAAGCAGTGGTAGATCTGCTTGTCGGGCGAGACGGAAAAGGAGGGGGTCTTCTCATTGTGGAAGGGACACAGCCCCCACAAATTGCTCCCCTTCCTGCTCAGGTGTACATAGGAGGACACCACCTCGGCAATGTCGCTGCGGGCCACCAGCTCGTCAATAAATTGTTCCGGGATGGCCACGGCATGTCCTCCTTCCGACTATGTTTTCCAAAAAGTACCAGACTCATACCTGGGCGGGGCGGCCGCCGGAGGCGAGGTCACTTCACACCCCAGGACTTGGGAATAAACAGCTCTCCGAACTGCTCCACCGCGTACTTGTCCGTCATGCCGGAGAGGTAGTCGCACACGGCCCGCTCCACTCCCTCCTCCACCCGGATGGTCTGGTATTCCGAAGGCAGCCTGTCCGGGTCCTTTACATAGGCCTCAAACAGGCGGCGGAGCATATCCTGGGCCTTCCCCTCCTCCCCCTTGGCCACTGGATTGCGGTAGACTGCTTCAAACATGAACTCCCGCAGCTGGTGCATGGCGTCCCGGCAGGCGGGGGATTGTACGATCCGATCCTTTCCGTCGCTTTGGGTCATGATATCCACTGTCAGGGTGTTGATCCGCTCCGAGTGGGTAAACCCCAGCACCTGGGAGACCGACAGGGGAATGTCCATGGGGTAGATGATCTTTCCACGGATGGCATCGTCAATGTCATGGTTGATGTAAGCAATTTTGTCTGCCAGGCGGAGCAGCTGGCCCTCCAGAGTCTCCGCCTGATCCGGCCCGGTGTGGCACAGGATGCCCCGCCGGACCTCATAGGTGAGATTCAGCCCCTCCCCGTCCTGCTCCAGCCGGTCCACCACCCGAAGGGACTGCTCATTGTGGGCAAAGCCGCCGGGCATAATCTCATTGAGAATCCGCTCCCCGGCGTGGCCGAAGGGGGTGTGGCCCAGATCGTGGCCGTAGGCCGCCGCCTCCGCCAGGTCCTCGTTCAGGCCCAGCCCCCGGGCAATGGTACGGGCAATGCGGCTGACCTCGATGGTGTGGGTCATCCGGGTGCGGTAATGGTCCCCCTCCGGCTCCAGAAACACCTGGGTCTTGTGCTTCAGCCTCCGGAAGGCCTTGGAGTGAACGATCCGGTCAATATCCCGCTGAAAACAGGTGCGTACCGGACATTCCGCCACGGGGCGCAGCCGCCCCCTGGACTGGGCCGACAGACAGGCACGGGGGGACAGGGTCTCCCGCTCCCGCTGTTCCATCTGCGCTCTGAGTATCAAAGGGGATCACCGCCTTCCCTCTTTTCCTACCGGTCTATCCCTTTATATACTCCCTTTCCGGAAAAAACCCTTCCTTCTTCCAAAAGATTTACGGTTTATTCATAATTTTCTGGGGACACCCCGAAACCGTTCCCCCGACAGGACCGGAGTCAGGCCACCGGCGGCCAGCTCGGTGAGACGATCTGTAAAGGAATTTACCTTGCTCTCCGGCAGCAGGGCGCGGAGGGTCACCTCCACCCCATACTCTGTCTCTCCCACCACACCGTCCTGGGCCTCCACCTCCTGGCGCACCCGGTCAAAGAGGGGGTAGGGACAGGGGACGGTCACCTCAATCCACCGGCGTACCACTGAAATTCCGGCGGCGTCCAGGGCGTCCTTGGCACTCTGGGTGTAGGCACGCACCAGCCCTCCCGCCCCCAGCAGAACACCGCCGAAGTAGCGGGTCACCACACAGCACACATTGGTAACCTCTTCCCGCTGAAAGACGTTGAGCATGGGCTGACCGGCTGTCCCCTGGGGTTCCCCGTCGTCGGAATAGCGCTCCACGCCCTCCTCCCGAATGCGGTAGCACCAGCAGTTGTGGCGGGCGTCGTAGTGGGTTTTGCGCATGGCCTCGATGTGGCTCCGGGCCTCCTCCTCGCTGTTCACCGGCCAGACGTGGCCAATAAACCGGGAGCGCTTTTCCACCAGTTCAGCCTGGCCGGGGGCGGTGGGGATCTGGTACTCGGTCATCGCCGTATCCACTCCCTCCTGGTGATGGCAAAATAATGGGCCAGCCGGGTCTCATTCAGCTGAATCACCGGCTCCACCCGGCTGAGCCGGTAGGTCATGCCGCATTTTATCATCACCCGCTTGGACTTCTGGTTTCCATCATAATAGGCAGCCCACAGAGCTTGATAGTCAAGTTCTGTAAAGGCATTTTCCATAACAGCTTTTACCGCCTCTGGAATGAGGCCCTGCCCCCAGCAGTCCCGGGCCAGGGAGTAGCCAATCTCCTCGCTTGGAACACCCAGTTCGGTGCGGTGCTTGCCCACGAACCCCGCCGAGCCGATGAGTCGGCCATCAGCCCTGCGCACCACCGCCAGGGTATCGGAGGGCAGAAAGATCTCCCGGATCACCCGCAGGCTCTCCTCCACATTCTCATGGGGCCTCCATCCCGCCGGAGGTCCCACCTCCGGATGGCTGGCATAGGCATACAGGCCCTCTGCATCCTCCTCGGTAAAGGGGCGCAGGAGCAGACGTTTGGTTTGCAGTTCCATGATAAATTCCTCCTGGCGGGGCCAGCTCAGTCCTCCCAAAACTCCGTGGGAGGCGTCCAGCCGGACACCACAAACTCCTTCAGCCGGCCCAGCTGGACGAGGGTACACACGGCTTCCACCTCAATGGCCTCGCCGTAGTCCACCCGCTCCACCTTGGCCTCCCGGTGGAGCAGATCCACCAGGCCGCCCTTGTCGTAGGGGATACGGAGCACCACCCTCTGGGCGCCGGTATCCAGCCGTTCCCCGATCTTGTGGAGCAGCTGATCCAGCCCCTGTCCGGTTTTTGCGGATACCGACACAATATCCTCCCCATGGGGGAGGATTTCTCCCGGGCAGCGGTCCACCTTGTTAAATACATCAATGCGGGGGGTGCTCTCCGCCCCCAGCTCCACAATGAGCCGTTCCACCACGTCGGCCTGCGCCCGCCACTCCGGGTTGGAGGTATCAATGACGTGGAGAAGCAAATCGGCATAGCTCAGCTCCTCCAGGGTGGCCTTGAAGGCCTCCACCAGGTGGTGGGGCAGCTTGCGGATAAAGCCCACGGTGTCGCTGAGCAGCACTGTGCAGGTGTCGGAAATCTCCAGGGTGCGGGTGGTGGTATCCAGCGTATCAAACAGCCGGTTGTTGGCGGGGATGGCCGCCCCGGTGAGCCTGTTGAGCAGGGTGGACTTCCCCGCGTTGGTGTAGCCCACGATGGCCACCACCGGAACCTCGTTCTTCTCCCGGCGGGCGCGCTGGGTGGCGCGCACCCGCCGCACCTGCTCCAGCTCCTCCCGCAGTTTTTGGATCTTGCGCCGGATGTGCCGGCGGTCGGTTTCCAGCTGGGTCTCACCGGGTCCCCGGGTGCCGATGGCCCCCTCCTGCCGCTCCAGATGGGTCCACATACCCAGCAGCCGGGGCAGCAGATATTGATACTGGGCCAGTTCCACCTGAAGCCGGCCCTCTTTGGTCCTGGCCCGCTGGGCGAAAATGTCCAGAATCAGCGCCGCCCGGTCCAATACCTGCACCTTCAAATCCTCCGACAGCGCCCGCTGCTGGGAGGGAGAGAGGGGGTTGTCCACAATCACCAGGTCGGCCTCCATGGCCTCCACCAGCTGCCTGACCTCCGCCACCTTTCCCTCCCCGATAAAGGTGCGGGGATCAGGGGCGTCCTTGTTCTGGAATACCACCCCCACACACTCCCCGCCGGCGGTCTCCAGCAGGTCGGCCAGCTCCTCCATGGAGGAGTCGTCTGCATTCTCCGTCTCGGGCAGGCAGTGGGCGTTCAGGCCCACCAGCACCGCCCGGTTGATGGCTTTTTTCTCTTGGTTCTCTGTCATTGATTCCTCCGCGCCGGGGTCAGCCGCCCCGGCGTTATTTTTTTTTCAATACCGTCTCAAGTTCTCCGATGAAGATGCGGTGATAGTCCTTCTGGGGATACCACTTGCCGTCGATCTCCCCGTCCAGGAAGTGGGCGGGGTCCATGTCCTGCCAGTACAGCTTCCGGCACACCAGCACCAGGTCGGCCTGCTGAAAATAGGGCGCACCGTCCACCGTCTCTACCGTAAAGTTACATTCCTTTACCTTATCCAAATCCCGGCCGCTTTTGGAGCCGCACAGGGCCAAGGCCCGGCGGTACTCCTCCCCGAAAAAGCACAGGGTGAACCGCTCCTCCCGCTCTACAAATTCCAGGGTATACCGCTGGGGTCGGATATATACGGTGGCCACCGGCTTACCCCACAGCACTCCCAGGCCGCCCCAGCTGGCGGTCATGGTGTTGCACCGCTCGCCGGTGCCGGCGGTGATGAGCATCCACCGCTCCCCAATCAGGGAAAACACATTCTGCTCCAGGCTTTTGGGGTCAATCTTCTCAAACATGGCGCTTCCCTCCTGTCAGATTCCATTGTATGCGGATGTGGAGAAAAAGAGCCCGTACCGGCTTCGGTACGGGCTCTTTCGACCAGCTTACTTCTTGTCCAGGCCGAACTTCTTGTTGAAGCGGCTGACACGTCCGCCAGTATCCACCATCTTCTGCTTGCCAGTAAAGAAGGGGTGACACTTGGAACAGACTTCAACGCGGATATCCTTCTTGGTGGAGCCGGTCTCGATCACGTTGCCGCAGGCGCACTTGATCGTTGTCTGCCCGTAATTGGGATGAATGCCTTCCTTCATGTGTGTTCACCTCTTTCTCGTTTCGGGTGAGGCGGCGCAGCAAACCTCCACGCCTTATAAACGCTAGAATAGGATAGCACAAAGGCTCGGGGATTGCAAGCATTTTTTCAAATTTTTTCGCCTTTTCTCCGCCTACAGCTCCACCGCCTGGTCCAGGGCAAAAAACCACAGCACCCGGCGGACTACCTGCTTCCCGGTGATCTCAGCCAGCGCCCGGCTGTACGCCTCCAACTGGGGCCGGTAATGCTCCGCCCGCTCCGCCACCGTGCGCCGGGTCACCCGGTCGGTTTTGAAGTCCACCACGGTGATACCCTCCAGGGTCTCAAAGCAGCAGTCCACCACCCCCTGGAGGAGAA
Source organism: uncultured Flavonifractor sp. (assembly GCF_944387675.1). Lineage (GTDB taxonomy): Bacteria > Bacillota > Clostridia > Oscillospirales > Oscillospiraceae > Flavonifractor. Next base: position 13,840 of record NZ_CALXFV010000031.1, read on the forward strand.
TTTCCTCCCCCTCCGCCGCGCCGGACACATACTCCGCCGCCGGCACCAGAATGGAGAACTTGAACTCCCGGCGGAGGGATACCGCCGCCATCAGCTCCCGGCCCAGCTCCGACTGAAAGAAGGCGGCCACCCGCTCCGGCTCCACAGCCTCCCCCTGCTGGGGAGTGAGAAACTCCCCTTCCACCAGTCGGGCGATCTCCGCCGCCGCCCCCTCTGTGGTACAGGCCCGCTCAAAATCCAGGTACTGCATCGCCAGGTGGAGGGCGGTTCCCCGCTGGGCGGGGGTAAGCCCCCACTCACGGGCGGCAAACCGAGGCCGGCCGAAGGTACCCGTCCGGGGCAGACGGGGCGCCTGCTCCGCCGCCTCTTCGTCCAGGCCCCGGCCCTTGAGCTGGGTGGCTGTGAGTTTGGAGGGCAGCGCCACGCTGGTCTCATAGGGATAACGCCAGGCCAGCTGGTCCGCCAGCGCCGCCGGGTCACGCCCTGCCGCTTCCGCCTCCGCCGGGGCGGCGGCGGAGCCAGTCTCAGGGGCATCCAGGAGGGGGGTGGCGTCCACAAAGCGCACATCCCACGCCGGACCCAAATCTCCCTCCGGGGGCGGCACCTCCACTCCTGCCGCCCGGCGGAGGACCGCCGCCTCCGGGCGGCACAGGGCAGCCAGCAGCACCCACTGGCCCACATTCTGGCAGGCCAGCAGCACCTGGGGGTCCACCGGGCAGGCCGCGTCTCCCGCCAGCTTTTCCAGATCCGCTCCGCCTCCGGTGAGTGCCACCGACAAAATCAGCTTCTCCCTGGCCCGGGTCATAGCCACATACAGCAGCCGCAGCTCCTCCGCCATCATCTCTTTTTCCAGCTGCCTGGCCACGGCGGTGCGGGCCAGGGTGGGGTACTCCACCCCCCGCTCCAGGTCCAGTCCCTTGGGACCCACCCCCAACTTGGGGTGGAACAGGATGGGCCGGCTCATATCCTCTCGGTTGAGCCGCCGGGCCAGGCCGCACAGCAGAACCACCGGAAACTCCAGTCCTTTGGACTTGTGGATGCTCATCAGGCGCACACCGCCGCCCCCCCGCCCGGTGCCGGGGAGGGCCAACGGCCCGCCGTTCTCCCGCAGTCGGGTCAGATAAGTGAGAAAGCGGAACAGGCCCTTGTGGCCCGCACCCTCGTACTGCCGGGCCAGCTCCGCCAGGGTGAGCAGGTTGCCCTGCCGGGTCTCCCCGTCCCCCATGGCCCCGAAAATACCCAGCAGATTGGTGCGGTCGTACAGCTGCCAGATGAGTTCATGGCTGCTCCGATCTCCCGCGCCCAGCCGCAGCCGGGCCAGCTCCGCCAGAAAGTCCGCGCAGTCCGCCCCACCGTCCGCCTCCAGGGCGGCATACAGGTCGGTACCGGGGGAAGCGGCCCGGAGCACGGCCAGCCGGTCGGCGGAAAATCCATACACCGGCGAGCGGAGCACCGACACCAGCGGAACGTCCTGCCGGGGGTTGTCGATGATTTGCAGCAGAGACAGGGCCACGTTCACCTCGGTGGCGGCGAAGAAGTCACCCCCCCCTTCCGCCTCCCAGGGGATACCCCGCTCCCCCAGAGCCAGGGCATAGTGGCGGAGCACCGTGTTGGGTGAGCGGAGCAGAATCACCACATCGGCCGGGACTACCGGTCGGGTTCCCCCCGCCCCGTCGGAGACGGGAAAGCCAGCCTCCAGCAGATCCCCCACCCGCCGGGCGGCAAAGCGAGCCTCCAGCAGATCCCGGGCCACCCGCTCCCCTTCCTCCCGGTCCGATACCGAGGCGTCCAGCACGTCCAGCTCCACCCGATAGGTCTGATCCGGCTCATAGGAGGCGCCGGGATACAGGGCCTGGTCTGCGGTGTAGGCCATCTCTCCGAAAGGAACCGACATCAGGTTCCGAAAGAGAAAGTTGCACCCCTCCAGCACCTCCGGCCGGGAGCGGAAATTGCGGGAGAGGATGATCCGCCGCTCCTCTCCCTCCGCCGCCCTCTCATATGGGGTAAAGTGTCGATACTTGTCAAGAAAAATGGTGGGGTCGGCCAGCCGGAAGCGGTAGATGGACTGCTTCACATCCCCCACCAGAAAGAGATTGGTCCCCTCCCTGGACAAAGCGGTAAATATGGCGTTTTGGACCTGGTTGGTGTCCTGGTACTCGTCCACCATGATCTCCTCATACCGGCCGCTCCACTGCCGGGCCAGGGGGGTGGGTTCCCCCTCCGGACCCACCAGCAGGGTCACCGCCAGGTGCTCCAGGTCGGAGAAGTCCAGCAGGCTCCGCCGCCGCTTTTCCGCAGTATAGGCCGCTTCGAAGTCCTTCACCAGGGCAAACAGGCCCCGCATGGCCGGATACACCTCCCGCAGGCCCTCCAGCAGACCGGCTCCGTCCTCGGCAAACCACTCCTCCAGCTTTTCCAGCCGCTTCTTGCAGGCGTTCCGGATATCCTTCACCCGCTGGGCGGCGGCCGGGGCGTCGGTGATTCTCTTCCGGCCGGCGGTGGGAAAGGGGATGGGCAGGGCGGCCCGGGCGCTGTCCCACCCCTGCCGGGTCCCCGCCAAAAAGCCATTCAGGGCGGCCATGGTGGCCCGGAGGCTGGGACCGTAGTTGGCCGCCAGGTTCTCGTCCAACCGGCACAGCTCCAGGGCCTCCCCCAGCCGCCGCAGCCAGTAGGCCGCCTGTCCGGCGGCGTCGGACAGAAGCAGAGCACCCCAGGGGGTCTGGGCCGGGTCGGAAATCCCCTCCAGTGTGAAGGCGGCCTGCTGCTCGTCCAGCCAGGATGCCGGGTGGGGATGGGCCTGTACCCGGCCCCGGATGTCCAGCACAATCTGTACCAGTCTGGCGTCATCCCGCCCGGCGGACATGGTATCCACCAGACGGGCAAAGTCGTCTTCCTCCGTAAGAACCTCATACCGCCGCTCCAGCACATCGTTGAGGGCGCGGAGCATGAGGATGCCCGCCTCCCCCTCGTCGCACAGGCGGAAGTCCGGGTCCACCTCCACATCCGGGCCGCACTCCCGCAGCAGTTGGGCGCAGAAGGCGTGGATGGTGGAGATCTGGGCCTGATAGACCAAGGTTACTTGGCGCCGCAGGTGCCTGTCGCCGGGCCGGCGGGCCAGCCGGGCGGACAGCTCCTCCACAACGCGGCTGCGCAGCTCGGCGGCGGCGGCCTTAGTGTAGGTGATTATCAGAAAGCGGTCAATATCCGCCCCCGCCTCCACCCGGGCCAGCAGCCGCTCCACCAACACCCGGGTCTTTCCCGAGCCGGCGGCGGCGGATACCAGCAGTCCGCCCCCCCGGTTGTCCACTGCGGCCTGCTGTTCCTTTGTGAGGGAAAAGGCCATGGCCTGCCTCCTTTCTCGCCGGGTCTTCGCCCCTCAGGGCGTTTCCTCCCCGTCCTGTGTCTCTGTCTCCCGCTCCACCGCCGTCCAAAAATCCTCGCCCTTGACGGTGGGAAGCCAGCGCCGCCGGTCGCACCCCCTGCCCTCCTCAAAATGGCAGGCGGCGGCATAGTCGCACCACTGGCAGGCGTTGTGCTCCGGCCCCCGCCAAAAGGGGTCGGCATTGATGTTGCCGGCTGCCAGCTCCCGGCCGATGTCCCGGAGCACCCGCTGGGTGTGGCGGGCCAGCCGGCCCAGCCGCTGGGCGGACACAAGGGCCTCCCCGGTCAGCTTCCCGCCCCGGTTTATCCGCACCGGAAGAAAACGGAGTCCATCCGCCCCCGGCTCCTCCATGGCGGCCAGCACCTCCGGGTCGTCCAGCACAATCCCCTTCCGCCGCAGCTGGGCATCCACCTGCTTGCGGCGCTGTTGGTCGCTCATGGTGCGGCTCCCCGCGGCCAGAGCGTCCCGGGCGGGCAGGTAAAGCACCCCCGCTCCGGTTACATCCATATTGTAAAGTTCTTTTCCTTGCTTCTCAAGCGTAAAGAGATAGAGGAGCATCTGCAGGCCCATACCGTTCCAGATTTCGGTAAGGTCAAAGGATTTCCGGCCGGTTTTGTAGTCCACCACCCGCAGGTAGAGCCGTCCATCATGCACCCAGCCGTCCACCCGGTCCACAAAGCCGGAGATGCTCACCGTCACTCCGTCCACCGTCAACTCCACCGGCGGCAGATCCTGCCCGCTCCCAAACCCCAGCTCAAAGGAGATGGGCTGAAAGCGGGAGGTGCGCAGCTCTTCCGCCACGTTGTCCACCACGGCGTATACAGACCGGCGCAACCGCCGGAACAGATAGCGGAACCGGGGACTCTCCCCCTCCAGACCGCCCAGCTCCTCCGTCACATATCCCTCAACCGCCCGGTCGCACAGGGCGTGCAGCTCCTCCGCCGGCACCTGTCCCATACCGCCCCGCGCGCTGCACCAGCGCAGCACATGCTCCAGCACATAGTGGACGAAGGTACCGTACTCCGGGGCCTGAAATCCGGCCGCCCGGCGGGGTTCCGCCCGCAGGCCGTACTGCATGAAATAGGAAAAATGGCAGGCCTTGTACTTGTCCATTCGGGAGGCGGACATGGGAACCCGGCTGCCATAGAGCGCCTCCACTGCCCGCCGGTGCAGGCGGCCCCGGTCCAGGCTGGCCGCCCGCTTCATCCGCTCCACCAGGGGGGCGTACTGGGGCAACCGCTCCAGCGCCTCCCCCACCCAGGGCCAGCGGCCCGCCAGCTCCAGGGCGGGTCTGGGTGCCGCCAGGCGGAAGCTCCCGTCCAGCCGCCGTTCCTCCAGCAGCTCCAGCCGGGGGACCAGCAGGCGCAGCTTCTCCGCCAGGAAGGAGGGCCGCCGCTCCCCGCCGTCCGGCCCGGCGGAGGCCCAGCTTATGCTCAGCCGCTCCCGGGCCATGGCGCAGCACTCATAGAGAATGGTCATCTCCCGGTACAGCTTCTCCCCCAACCGGGGCGCCAGCTCCAGGCCGTAGGAGGCCAGCAGACTCCTGTCGTCGTCGTTGAGCAGGCCGGGAGCAGGCGCGGCCGCCGGAATGGCCCCGTCGTCCGCCCCCAGCACAAACACCGCCCGGTACTTCTTGTGGGCCAGCCGGGGCATTTCTCCCCCCGTCACCTGATCCAGCGACACGGGGATGGAACCCACGTCGTACTGGGAGAGCACCAGGGTAAACAGCCGTGCAAACTCCTCCAGCTCCATGGGACTCTCCCCCAAAATTCGGGCGCACTGCTCCAGACCGCCGCACAGAATATCCCACAGCTGGACGTACTCCTCCGCCAGGGCCTGCTGTCCGTCCTCCGCCAGAGCCTTGGCCCGCTGGGTCAGCCGGTCCGGCACACCCACATCTTCCAACAGCTTGTAAAGGGCTTTCGCCTGTCCGATTCCCGTCCGGTCCTGGTTCTTCCGCAGGGCCTCCAGGGGGCGGATCACCTGCCGCCGCAGGTTCTCCAGCCGCTCCACCAGGGCCGTATCCTCCGGGGTAAAGGTCCGGCCGTAACCCTTTGGGTGGTTGCTCCAGGGTTTGGCGCCGCTCCAGGCGCTCCCCTCCAGGTTCCAGGTAAGGGCGTAGTTCTCCAGCAGGTCCACGTCCGGCTGGCTCACATCGGTAAGACCGGTTTTGAGGTAGCGGAACAAGTCGTCATAGCGGTATCCCCCCGCCGCCGTGTCCAGAGCGGCGGTGATCAGCGCCAGAATGGGCTTTTCCAGGATATCGCTCATCCGGCTCAGAAAGACCGGAATCCCGTACCGGGCAAACACGGTCTGGATCAGGCTGCCATAGTCCTCCATACTCCGGGCGCATACGGCGATCTCCCGGAACCGGTAACCCTCCTCCCGTACCAGCCGGAGGATCTCCGAAGCGGCCCACTCCACCTCGGAATAGGGGGACAGGGCGGTAAACAGGCGCAGGCCCTCCGGCGCCTCCGGAAAGGGATGGGGCCTGGGCGCAAACAGCTCCCGCTCCAGATGGGTCAGCACCGGGACGCGCACACCGGCTTGCTCCTCCCGCACCTCCATCTGCACGGGTATTCCGCGCTCTCCGGCCAGCCGCAGCAGCTGCCGGGCGGTACGTCGGGCAGGAGAAAAAATTCCCCCGCCCGCCTCATCCTCTTCCAACTTGTCGCAGGTCAGGGCCACGGTAAGGCTTTTCCCCTTGTCAATCAGGGCGGATACCACCTCCCGCTCCTGGGGGGTCAAATCGGTAAAGCCGTCCAGATAAAAGTCCTTGTCTCCAGCCCAGTCCTCCCTACGCAGCACCTCCGCCAGGCGGGTAAGCCTGTCCCGGGGGTCCGCCCCCTGCCGGGCGGTGAGCGCCTCATAGGCCCCGTAGATCAGGGAGAGATCGGTGAGCTTTTCTCCTGCTTCACCCCCGCTCTCTGCCCCGGCATTCCACAGCTGTTCCGGTGTAATTCGGCAGGTTTTCAGTTCATCCACTGTGGCCAGCAGGCCACCGAGGAAGGCGGGCTTGCGGGACGGACGCTGGTAGCGCTTCAACTGGCCAGCCACTCCGCCCAGGGCCATGTGAAGCAGCAGCAGCCGGCCGCCGCCGTCCAGGACCGGGGCGGCCAGCCCGCCGTATTGGGCAAATACCCGGTTGGCCAGGCGGGTAAAGGAGAGCACTTCCGCCCCCAGGGAGATGGAATTGCCGCCAATCCGGCACAGCGCCCGCTCCATGTCGTGGGAGTGCTGCTCCGGCACCACCAGGATCTGAGGGCGAATCCCCGCCCCGGAGGACATCCGCTCCAAAATGGCGCGGGTCTTACCGGTTCCGGACCGGCCCAGCAGCAGCTTTAACATATCCCGCTCCCCTCTCTTCTCCGTATCCCGTCTGTTAAACGGCCCTCTGCATGGAGGTATCCCACACAGAGGGCGTCTTTCTTTCTTACTCGCCTGCCGCCGGATCGGACACGGACTCCGGCCCCATCACCGCCTCACAGCGGTTGATGGGTGTACCCAGCAGGTGGAACTTCTCCTCGTAGTCGGTCATTACGCCGCAGATTCCGCCGGCGTGCAAATCCCGGGTCACCTGCTCCAGGGAAAATCCGGCCTGAGGAAATTGCAGCAGGGACCACTCGAACAGGTCACGGTTGTCCGTCTTGAAGTGAATGTCTCCCCCCTCCTTCAGCACCTGGCGGTACAGCCGCAGAAAATTGGGATGGGTCAGCCGCCGCTTGGCGTGCCGGTTTCCCGGCCAGGGGTCACAGAAATTGATGTAAATCCGGTCCACCTCGCCCGGGGCAAAAAAAGCGGGCAGCTGGGCGGCGTCGGCGTCCACAAAAAAAACGTTGTGCAGCTCCAGGGCGCACACCCGCTCCATGGCAATCACCATGGCGTCCGGTACCCGCTCCACCGCCACAAACAGCGTCTCCGGCATACCTGCCGCCATCTCCGCGGTGAATCTCCCTTTGCCGCAGCCCAGCTCCAGGTGCAACGCCTTCGCCTCCGGCATCAGCTCTCCCCAGCGGCCCCGACGCTCCTCTGAGTCAGTTATCTGCACCCGGGCGCAACGCTCCATCCGGGGGATCAGATTCGGCTTCTTTCTCATTCGCATGGTATGGTCACCTCGTGAAAGTCATCATACCATATCCAATCGGCCTCTTGCAATCCCTACGCGAATATATTATAATGAACTCCGCAACTGTGTCTGGAAGTTCTTTCGGTCGTTCAAAAATTTCATATCCGGGTGTAGCGCAGTTGGTAGCGCGCTTGCTTTGGGAGAAACCGCCCGGGCAGTTCCACAATTTTCATATCGGGGTGTTGCGCAGTTGGTAGCGCGCCTGCTTTGGGAGCAGGAGGCCCGGGGTTCGAGTCCCCGCACTCCGACCACCTTTCGCAGAAAAACCGCCTTTTTAGGCGGTTTTTCTGCGTTTTTTGTTCTGTTTTTGCAGTTTGGACGATTGCTGTTCAGCGGCGGTTCAAAGGGCAGAAAAGCGGCGGACACATGATTGAGGATTGCACCTGAAAACGCCAAATCCCTAACCCATCCCTAACAGGAAAACTTCCGCATTTTCGCCGTTTCTATCAGTGCCGTTGTCGGCGACTCCTGATCATATGTCTACGCTGTGTAGGTCGTAAAGCAGGACCCCTCCTGCTATAAGTCAATCTTTGACCTATCTTAAATTCAATA
>NZ_CALXFV010000032.1 GCF_944387675.1 uncultured Flavonifractor sp.
TCCTTCGCGCCTGCGGGCGCGAACTCTGCGAGGCTTTTTCGGCCGGATTCAGGCACAAAAGCGGTGATTGCCGATCACTTTGATCAGGGGCCTGCTCCAGATCCAGGCGCTGGTGGCGGTGCTGGGGTTGAAATAGTAGATGGCCCCGCCGCTGGGATCGGCGCCGTTCAGCGCCTCCCGGGCGGCCCGCACCGCCGATTCGCTCACCGGCTGGTCGATCTGCCCGTCCACCATGCAGGTGAAGGCCCCCGGCTGATACACCACGCCGGCGATGGTGTTGGGGAAGGAGGGGTGTTCCACCCGGTTGAGGATTACCGCCCCCACCGCCACCTGTCCGCTGTAGGGTTCTCCTCTGGCCTCGGCGGAGATGACCCGGGCCAGCAGATCCAGGCTGGCGGTCTGACTGGAGCTGCCGGAATCGCTTCCGCCGCTTCCCATCCCCAAGGCCCGCAGAGTGGCCGGCCCCACAATGCCGTCCGCCGTCAGACCGTTTTTCTGCTGGAAATACTTCACGGCCCGGGTGGTGGCGCTGCCGAAGATGCCGTCCACCGCGCCGTCGTAGTAGCCCCAGTTTTTCAGCTTGCTCTGGATGATGCGCACCTGTTCGCCGGTGGAGCCCTGCCGGTAGGTGGCCGCCTGGGCCTGCTGGGCCAGGACAATCACCGCGATATTTAACAGGAAAAGCAGAGTCAAAGCCCCTGCCAGTCTGCGTTTGCTGCCGTCCATCCTTTCTTCCGCCTCCCTTTCTCGGTTGAGGCTAGTGTACGGAGGGAAAGGGGTGGTTATGAGCGGCAATCTGTGCCATGGCGGGAATAGGACGGCAGGGAATGGGACATACTGGAAGGAAATCAGGAAAGGATGTGGCAGCGATGGTGCAGGGCGTGTCCCGCCAGGTGATTGTGGTGCGGTCTCCCGACCCCCGCTTTTTTGAGCAGGCTATTTTTATCGTTAAGGAGGACGCCTTCAAGACCAGCGTGACAGCGGACGAGATACTTCAGGAGGCCCGCCGGGCGGCAGACGGCTACCTGCGGCAGCACACCCGCTGGAACAGGCTGTGGACGCGGGTTCCCGGCCCTGTGTACGCCGCGGCCGGGGCGGTGGGAGCAACCCTGTGCTGGTGTCTGGCCCTGGCGCTGTAGTTCCTTGCGGCCTGAGCAGTGTATTCAGCCACGCACATGTCGCGGCTGAATACCGATTTCCACTTCCTTCGCGCCTGCGGGCGACAGAATCATACTGAAATTCGTCATTTCCGGGGACATGTGCCTCGGAAATGACACTTCTCATGACGGATCGGGTGACTATTTCGCAAGAAATCGAGGCCGATCCGTCATGCAGCCTTTTGTCGGAAAAGGCCAACGGCCTTTTTCGACAGTCTCAGGCCTGCCGCAAAAATGCGGCAGGCCCCTTTTTGTCTGATTCAGTCCAGGTATTGAATGCCGGCGCCGATGACGCCGTCGCCAATATAGACGCTGAGCGTGGCGTCCAGAGCGCCCTCCCAGCAGTGTTCATAATCGGGGAAGGCGGAGCGCACCTTGGCGGAGAGCTGGGCCATCTCCTCCGGCGCGCCGCCGTTGGCTACGCCCAGGTTATACCGCCTGCCCGGCTGGAATTTCTGCCGCAGCAGGTCCACGATCTTGTCCTGGACCTGGCGGCGGCCCCGCACCTTGGCCACGCTTTGCAGCTGCCCGTCCTCTGCGAAGGTGATGATGGGTTTGATGCTCAGCATGGTACCCGCCATGGCGGCCACCTTGCCGATCCGCCCCCCTTTGTAGAGGTACTCCAGGGTGTCCACCGAGAAGAAGGGGAAGGTGTGCTCCACCAGGAAGGGTACCCGCTGGGTGAGAAGCTCCTCCCACCGCGCACCCGCCTGAATCTCCTCCCAGAGCTGGAGCACCATAATGCCCAGCCCCAGAGACCCGCTTTTGGAGTCAAAGGCGGCCACCTCCAGATCCTCCCGCTGTTCGGCCTGAAGACGCACCATATTGTAGGTCCCGGAGAGGCCGCCGGAGAGCATCAGGGCGATGACCTTCTCGTACCCGTCGGCTTGAATCTGATCCAAGGTGTCGCTCACCATGCCGCCCTCGGGCAGCGAGGTGCGGGGCAGCTCTCCCTGGTGAAGGCGCTGGTAGACATCCTGCGCGAAAAGATCCACACCGTCGGAAAATTCCCCGTCCTCACAGATGATTTTCAGCGGCACCGTGTAGATTGGCTTGCCGGCGCGCATCTCGGCGGTGAGATCGGCGGTGGAGTCGGTCAGCAGCGCAATTTTATCTGGATTTGACAAGGTCATCATCCTACTCTATAATAATGATTACGGTCGCATAACATTGTTATGTTACTATTATAGCGTGAACATACAGGAACTGTCAAGGGGGGGCGGGTATGGATTACCATCAGCGCCGGCAGATGCAGGCCAGGCAGACGGAGCAGGCGATTTTGGAGGCGGCCATGGTGCTGGCCCGGGAGCACAGCTTTGACAAGGTGTCCGTCCGGGATATCTGCCAGCGGGCGGGGATTACCACCGGCGCCTTCTACCATCACTTCCGCTCCAAGGAGGACCTGCTCTCCCGGGGCTTTTCCCCTCTGGATCAGCACATGGAGCGGGCGCTGGCAGAGCACAGGGAAGACCCGCCGGCCCAGCGGCTGTGGCTGATTTTGTCCACCTACGCCCGCTTCACCGAGGAGCAGGGGTGGGAGCTGGTGGCCCGCTACTATCAGCGGCGGCTGGACGCCCCTGACGACGCGGCCTCCATGGACCCCACCCGGTTTACCCTTCGTGCGGTGCGGGAGTGCCTGTGCCAGATGGAGCAGGAGGGGACCTCCATGCCGGGCTGTACGCCGGAGTGGCTGGCGGACTTTCTCTTCCGGCATTTCCGGGGTGTGGTGGTGGACTGGATTCTCCACCGGGGGAGCTACCCCTTATTATCCCGCCTGGAGCAGGACTATACCCTGTTCAGCCGCACCTTCCGAGCAGACTGAAATTTGGCCTGGACAGGCAACATGTCCGCCGGGGACGCATATGCATCCTTGACGGAGGTGAGGGCCATGTCCAGGCTTTTTTCCAGGCAGAGGGCGCGGGAGCTGTTTTTGGGTCTGGGGCTGACGGGCGCCACTGTGGCGCTGTTGCTCAATCCCCAGGCGTCCATGGAGGCGGCCCGCACCGGCCTGCGGCTGTGCGGCAATGTGATCATCCCGTCCCTATTTCCCTTTTTTGTGCTCTCCGCCCTGGTGGTGGAGCTGGGCCTGGCAGGCTGCCTGGGCCGGCTGCTGGAGGGAATTATGCAGCCCCTGTTCCGTGTGAACGGCGCCTGCGCCTGCGCCCTGGCCCTGGGCTTTATCGGCGGCTATCCGGTAGGGGCCAAAACGGCCATCGGCCTGTATCAAAGCGGAATGTGTACCAAAACGGAGGCCCAGCGGCTGCTGGCCTTCTGCAACAACTCCGGCCCGGCTTTCATCCTGGGGGTGGTGGGGGCCGGAGTATTTGCCAGCAGCCGGGTAGGGGTGCTGCTCTGTCTGGCTCACGCCCTGGCGTCGGTGTGCGTGGGGGTACTGTTCCGGTTTTACGGCGCCGGGAGGGACGGCGGACGGCAGGGAAGGGGCGGCTTGCCGCCCCGGTTTCAGGCCAGGCGGTTTACCGCCGCCTTTACCGATGCGGTAAAAAATTCCTTTCTCTCCACCCTGAATATCTGCGCCTTTGTCATCTTTTTCACCGTGGTACTCCAGCTTTTGGCCGCCACCGGCTTTTTGCCCGGCCTGGCCCGGGTGCTGGGTACGGTGCTGGCTCCTCTGGGGATGACGCCGGAGTGGGCCGGGCGTCTGCTTACCGGTCTGGTGGAGATCTCCTCCGGGGTGTGGACCCTCTCGGGGGAGGGACCGCTGGGCGGCCGGCTGACCATGGCGGCTTTCATTCTGGGCTGGGCGGGCATCTCCGTTCACTGCCAGGTTCTCTCCTTTCTGGGGGACAGCGGCCTGTCCCCTGCCACCTACCTGGTGGGTAAGCTGCTCCACGGAGGTCTGGCCGCCCTGCTCACCGCCGCCCTGGTGCAGATCGTGCCTCTGGAGGCTCCGGTGTCCGACTACTTGGCCCAGCAGGTGGCCGACATCGCCGGTACCGATTTTTCCAGTGCTCTGGTGTGGTCGGTGGTGTGGGCGTGGATCGTGTTTCTGCTGTTTTTCCTGGCCGCCGCCGCCGGGGCCAGAAAAAAACTTGGCAAGGGCGGCAGCTCCATGCTATAATATGGAGCAAGAAAAGCAACCCCGCAGGGGGAGGAGGCGATCTCGTGCTGTTCCAAAAGAAGATGGAGCCCCGCTGTGCCTACTGTAAGCGGGGGACCCAGCTGGATGAGGAGAAGATCCTCTGCGCCAAAAAGGGCGTGGTGTCCCCCTCGGGGAGCTGCCGGGCCTTTCAGTACGATCCCCTCAAGCGGGTGCCGCCGCTGCCCAAGGCCCCGGATTTCAGCGCCCTGAAGGACGAGGATTTTACCCTGTAAAAATATCCGCCTCCGCCGTTTTTTCCGGCGAAGGCGGATATTTTTATCCAATCCCGCTCACCTTTCGGGTGGCGGTGTGGTAAATGGGCTTCCACTCCACCTTGCGCACCAGCGCGGCGATGGAGATGGGAATGTAGGTGAGCATGAAAATGGGAAAGGTGAGCACATAGCCCAGCTTCTTCCCGGCGGGCGCCTGGATGCGGCGCCATTCGGACAGGACGGTACACAGTCCGTAGAGCAGCAGCCCCAGGTAGAAATTGCTCACGGCGGAGAGCAGGAAGCCCACCGTCTCCTGTATGACCTGAGCGGCCAGATAGACAGGCTGAGTGAGGCAGGCGGCCAGGATCACGCCGTTGAAAAGCAGCATGGCCAGGGTGAGCAGCATGCCGGGGGCCACCGTGACAAACATATCATAGCAGGAGATCCCCAGCCGGCCCGGGCGGAAGAAGCCCCGGATCAGCGGAAAGGTGTATGCCCGGTCCACCTGGTAAAATCCCTTGGACCAGCGCAGCCGCTGATCCCAGGACTGGCGGAAGGTCACCGGCTGCTCGTCATAGATTACCGCCTTGTCGCAGTAGCCGATTCGCCGGCCCTGGATGGCGCAGTCCACGGAGAACTGGATATCCTCGGTGAGCAGGTGGAAGGGCCAGCCTCCGTTTTCCTCAATGACCCGGGCGGACACCAGAAAGCCGGTACCCGACACATGGCAGTTGGTACCCAGCAGAGTCCGGGGGAAGTTGAGGAAGCGGGCCTCCCGCAAAAACCAGATGGAGTAGCCGGCGGAGATCCAGTTGGCGCCAAAGTTTTTGGAGTTGCGGTAACAGGTGACGGCGTCATAGCCCCGGTCAAAGGTGCGGTTCATCTCCCAGACAAAGTCCGGGTCCACCAGATTGTCGGCGTCAAAGACAAAATAGCCGTCGTAGTTGTCTCTGCCCGACTCCTTCAGACGGTGGAAAAGATAGTCCATGGCGTAGCCCTTGCCCCTGTGGAGCGGGTCCAGCCGCTCATAGACAACGGCACCCGCCGCCCGGGCGGTGTCCGCGGTGCCGTCGGTACAATTGTCCGCCACCACATACAGGTCCAGCAGTTCCCTGGGGTAATGCTGCCGGCGGAGACTGTCCAGCAGCTCCCCGATTACCCCCTCCTCATTGCGGGCGGAGATCACCACCGCGAAGCGGTGCAGCCGGCCGGGCTGGTGGCGGTCCCGGTGCCTGCGGCAGAGCAGGCCCACCACCAGGTAAAGCCCCTGATACAGGTACAGCAGGGTAAACAGGATGGCAACGCTCCAGTTCAGCGCCTTTACAAGTTCTAAAATTGTCATGGTATGCAGGCCCTCCAAATGTCGTGAAACCAAACCGCACCGGAGCGGGAGACCCCCGCTTCCGGTGCGGTTTATCATAGCACGCTTTGGAGCTATTACAAGAGTGTTACAAATCAATTAACAAAAGATTAATAGAAAGTTTTTGGATCATTTATAGAAACGTAAGAATTGTGGCAGAGGTGTGTCAGGCGATCCATGATCTGGCGGCATCAGGTGAGTGGCTGAATCAGGGGGCGGAGCGCGCCGTCCAGCACCATCAGGCGGAAGGACCCCTGAAGGTCCTGGATGGAAACGTGGGAGAGCACAGCCTCATCCTCCGTAAATGTTCCCAGATAAACGGCGGTGAGCGCCTGCCCGTCGTAGCAGGCCAGGTACAGCCCGCTGCCTGCTTCAGGCGTGCCGTCCTCCCACCGGACGGTGAATTGAAGGGTTTGCTCGCCGGAAGAACGGATGAGCAGGCTGCCCACCTGAGTCTCCCCGTCTCCGGCGTCCAGAAGGGGGATGGGCGGGGTACCGGACACGGTGAGGTCAATGGTGTACAGGATCCAGGGGCTGCCGCCCAGGGGATCGGCCAGGCCCAGGGTGATTTCCGCCTGGCCCGGGCTAAGGGCCAGGATGGAAACCGTCCCGTCGCCGGCCAGGGATACGGCGGCCACCTCTCCGTCGGAAGAGGCGGCATAGCTCAGCTGCAGGTCGGGGGTGGAGTAGGTATATTCCGGATTGGTGTGGCGGAGCAGATACCGCTGCTGTTCCCCCTCCCACACCTGGAGGGAGAGGGGGGCATCCTCCGCCTGGGGTAGCTCCAGATACTCCATGGCCGTATCCACCGCCACCGTGACGGCCTGAGGCGTGTCCGGGACGCCCGCCTCGCTGCCCGGCCGGTTGGAAAACAGCTGTACCCAGTACATGACCCCGTCCCCGTCGGTGAAGCAGCCGATGCCCCCGCAACGATTGTTGCTGGCCAGAAGGTTGTTCCGGTGTCCGGTGGAGTTCATCCAACCGTCCATTACCTCCGCCGCGCTGCGGTAATGGACGGCGATATTTTCCCGGTTGGCCTTGCTGCTGACGGTGAAGCAGCTGGAATTGTCCGGCCGGGTGTGGGAAAAATACACGGCAATCTCCGCCGCCCGCTGCATGGCGGCCTGGGTCAGCTCGGCATCCAGGGTGATGGGGGAGACCCCCGCCTCTGCCCGGCAGGCGTTGATGAGCGCCAGCTCCTCCCAGGCGGCAGCATAGTCAAAGGTGCCGCTGAGGTTGACGGTATAGGTCCCCTGGGGGTCAGGCCCCTCGTCTTCCGCTCCGCCGGTCAGAGCGGCCTCTATGGCCTGATAGGAGGCGGGGTTGTATCCGCCGGTCCAGGCGTAGCGGATGCGTCCCTCCCTGTCCAAAACAATGTTGACGGCGTAGGAGACAATGTTATAGTCCGGGCTGATGATGCCGGCGGCCTTGAGATAGCTCAGGGCGGCCAGCCCCCCGCCCGTGGACCAGGCGTAGGTGATGCGGTCGTTGACGGCAATGTTGTCCATGTAGCGCTCCAGGGCGTCGGCGGAGGGGTTAACGGAGCTCAGACGGCAGCCGATGGCAATAATCTGAACGTCTTAGTTGTCCGCCAGGCTGCTTCGCGCCAGGCCGCTCAGGGTGCCGTTAGAGTTGGAGCAGCCGCCGGAAATCCCGAAGAAGACCAGCAGCCGCAGCTTGTCGCTGTATGAATCCTGAGTAATCGTCTCCCCGCCGCTGGTGACGGCGGACCAGGTGATGCCTTCTGCGGAGGCGTTTACATCCTCAGGCAGGTCAGCCGCCCGGGCGGCGGGCAGACCTGCCCAGAACAGCATGAGAATTGCCGCGAGAACCGGTAAAACACGTTTTTGTACGTTTCGCATGGAGGATTCCTCCTTCTGGTGTAGGTGAGACTTTGTACAAAAAAAGCGTATCACGAAATAACTGCGCAATCAATACGGAAAAGGGGAAAACTGCAAAAAAACCGCCTGTCCCTCCATGGATTGGCAGAGAAAGAACCGCATAGAAAAACGGGCCGGGGCAAAGCTATGTTCGGATTCCCAATCCAAACAAAACACGTAAGGAGATGCAAAGCGTATGTCTAACACCAACAGCAACCAGCCCGTGGTGTCCAGCGCCCGTGAGGCCCTGAACAAGTTCAAGATGGAGGCCGCGCAGGAAGTGGGCGTCAACCTGAAGCAGGGCTACAACGGCGATCTGACCAGCCGTGAGGCCGGTTCTGTGGGCGGCCAGATGGTCAAGAAGATGATCCAGGCCTACGAAAACGGCATGAAGTAAACGGACTCCCGACAGGCGCGGGGCGGAGGTTTTCCTCCGCCCCGCGCCGTTTTGCGGGCAATACTTGTATTTTGCCCTTTGGGCAGATATAATAGTAAAGGTGCAAATCCTGTAAGCCGGCAGGGGAGCGCCTGCGGCATTTATTTGCAAAGGAGAGGTTTTTATGTCCAATATTTGGCATGATATGAACCCTGCCCGCATCCAGCCGGAGGATTTTATCGCGGTCATTGAAATTCCAAAAGGCAGCAAGAAGAAATACGAGCTGGATAAGGAGACCGGCCTTATCATTCTGGACCGGGTGCTCCACACCTCCACCCACTATCCTGCCAACTACGGCTTCATTCCCCGTACCTACGGCGACGACGGCGACCCTCTGGATGTGCTGGTGCTCTGTTCCGAGGCCATGGACCCCCTGACCCTGGTGCGTTGTTATCCGGTGGGCTACATCTCCATGCTGGACGGCGGGAAGAATGACGAGAAGATTATCGCCATCCCCTTTTCCGACCCCACCTACAACGGCTACCAGGATCTGATGGACCTGCCGCCCCATATTTTTGACGAGATGGCCCACTTCTTTTCCGTGTACAAGGCTCTGGAGGGGAAGGAGGCGGTAGCTGGGGACGTGAATGACCGGCAGGCCGCCATCCGGGTCATCCGCCAGGCCATGGAGCACTATGCCGAGTGCTTTCTGGGCGGCCGGGCCAAACAGGCGGGTCAGGAAACCTGAAGAAAAATGAAGGGAAATTTAATGGTTTTTTCCATACCTTGAGCTTCAATTGTGATAAAATAGGCCATCTAAACTAAAAACGCCCTTTCAGAGAGGAACGATTCCCATGGATTCACGATATGACTGCCTGGTGATCGGCGCCGGTATGGCCGGCGCCGTGGCCGCCCGTGAGCTGGCTGAGCGGGGCGGCCGGCGGGTGCTGGTGCTGGAGCGCCGCGCCCATGTGGGAGGCAACGCCTATGACTGCTTTGACAAGGCCGGCGTGCTCATCCACCAGTACGGCCCCCACATTTTCCATACCAACAGTAAGCGGGTATTTGACTATCTGTCCCGATTCACCGCCTGGCGCAACTATCAGCATCAGGTGGTGGCCAACATCCCGGAGGGGACGGAGCGGATGGAGCTGCCGGTCCCCTTTAATCTGATCTCCCTGCGGGCCGTCTTCCCGCCGGAGCAGGCCGCCGCCCTGGAGAAAAAGCTGCTGGCTGCTTACGGGCCGGAGCGGAAGGTGACCATTCTGGAGCTGCGGGAGAGCGCCGACCCGTCCATCCGGGCCTTGGCGGATTACGTATATGAGCATGTCTTTGTCCACTACACCGTAAAACAGTGGGGGCAGAGGCCGGAGGAGATCGACCCGGCCACCACCGCCCGGGTGCCGGTGTTTTTGTCGGAGGACTGCCGGTATTTTCAGGACGAATATCAGGGCATGCCCCTGGAGGGCTATACCCCCATGTTCCAGCGACTGCTGGACCACCCGGATATCACGGTGGAGACGGGGGTGGACGCTCTGGAGCGGTTGGAACTGACGGAGGAGGGAATCCTGCTGGACGGGGTCCCCTTCGGCGGACTGGTGCTCTATACCGGCGCGGCGGACGAGCTGTTCGGTTTCCGGTATGGCCGGCTGCCCTACCGCACCCTGGACTTCACTTTTGAGACCTATCCGGTGGACAACTGGCAAAGCCATGGCACGGTGAACTACACCATGGACCAGGAGTACACCCGTATCACGGAGTTTAAGTATCTCACCGGCCAGGAGCTGCCCGGGGTGACCACCGTAATGAAGGAGTATTCCCGCGCTTACACCGGGGCCGCCGGGGAGATCCCCTATTATGCCATCATCAACGCAGAGAACAATGCCCTGTACGCCCGGTACAAGGCGGAGGCGGACCGCTGGAGCAACCTGCATCTGCTGGGCCGTCTGGCGGAATATAAATATTACAACATGGATGCCATCGCCGCCAGGGCGCTGGAGCTGTGTGACGAACTGCTGAAATGAGGAACCTACACATGTCAAAGCTCATCACATTTGCCGTACCCTGCTATAACTCCGCGGCCTACATGGATCACTGTGTCCGCACCCTGCTCACCGGCGGGGAGGATGTGGAGATCATTCTGGTGGACGACGGCTCCACCAGGGACGACACCCCCGCCATCTGCGACCGGTACGCGGCGGAATACCCCACTATTGTCAAGGCCATCCACCAGGAGAATGGGGGCCACGGCGAGGGGGTGAATCAGGGTCTGCGCCGGGCCAGCGGCCTGTACTACAAGGTGGTGGACTCCGACGACTGGCTGGAGGAGCGGGCTCTGGCGGCCGCACTGGACAAGCTGCGGGAGTTTGCGGCCATGGAGCGGCCGGTGGACATGCTCATTGCCAACTATGTCTATGAGCACGTGGAGGACAACACCCGGAAGGTGATGCGGTACACCAACGTGTTTCCCGAGGGGAAGGTGTTTTCCTGGAACGAGATTGGGCGGTTCCGCCCCTCTCAATATCTGCTGATGCACTCGGTGATCTACCGCACCCAGCTGCTGCGGGACTGTGGGCTGGAGCTGCCCAAGCACACCTTTTATGTGGACAACATCTTTGTCTACCAGCCCCTGCCGTGGGTGAAAAGCATGTACTACATGGACCTGGACCTGTACCGCTATTTCATCGGCCGGGCGGACCAGTCTGTGAATGAGAAGGTGATGGTTACCCGGGTGGACCAGCAGGTGCGGGTGACCAAGCTGATGATTGAAAGCCACGATCTGCGGCAGCTCCGGGGTTCCCAGCCCAAGCTGGCCCGGTACATGGTCAACTACCTGTCCATGATGATGACCATCTCCTCCATCTTCCTCATCATCGACGGTTCTCCTGCCGCCCTGGGGAAGAAGACGGAGCTGTGGGAGTACCTGCGGGCCAGGAGTCCGGAGCTGTACCACAAGCTGAAATACCGCTCCCTGTCCTTTGTAAGCAACATTCCTGGCTATCAGGGCCGGAAGCTGTCGGTGCGTTTGTACCGCCTGGCCCGAAAAATTTACAAGTTTAACTAAAAAATGCGGAGTCTCTCTTGAGGCTCCGCATTTCCTGTTCAGAGCAAGGCTCTGGCCCGCTCCAGCAGCTTGGTATATACCTCGTCCATTTCCCACTCGCAGGTCAGCTCCAGCAGACGGTCCGCCGGCAGCCAGGCCACCCCGGTGTTTTCCCCCTCCCGAAAGTGGAGGGCGTCTCCCTCCTCGGCCACCAGCAGATAGCTGACGTTGAGGTGCTGGTGGGAGGAAACCCACCGCCCCCGCTTCACATGGCCCCACACCGGCAGAATATCCAGGGAGGCAATGGCCGTGCTCAGGGGCCGGACGCTGGCCGCCCCCGTCTCCTCCCTGGCCTCCCGCAGGGCCACCGACAGCAGGTCGCCCTCCCCGTCGGCATGGCCGCCGGTCCAGGCCCATACCTTGTAGATGTTGTGGTGGGCCATCAGCACCTTGGTGCAGTCCCGATTTACTACAAAGCCGGAGCTGGTGAGGTGGGCGATCCTGTTCTCACGGGTGAGAATGTTTTCCGGGAACCGGCGGATGTAGTCCAGCATCAGTTCCTTGTCTGCCGCCTCCTGCTCTGTCTGAGGCACATAGGCGGCAATGTCGTCTAAATACATCGCTTACACCCTCTCGTAGGTCACATAGCGGAAGGACAGCCCCTCATGCTCCAGGGGCTCGTTTTCCTCGACAATTTTCCAGGCCGGGTCGGCGTCCAGGTTGGGGAAAAATACGTCGGCGGGCCAGGTACGGTGGATTTTGGTGAGGTAGGCCCGGGTACAGTAGGGAAGCAGCGCCTGGTATACGCTTCCCCCTCCGATCACAAAGGCGTTCTCCGGAGCCGCCGCGAGCAGGCTGTCCAGGTCCCGGAACACCTCCGCTCCCTCCGGAGCGAAGGCGAGGTCCCGGGAGAGAATCAGGTTCCGCCGGTTTTTCAGGGGGCGGCCGCCGGGAAAGGTGGCCAGGGTTTTGCGGCCCAGGATGACGGCGTGGCCGGAGGTGAGGGCCTGAAACCGTTTCAGATCGGCGGGAATGTAGCACAGCTGATCCCCGCCCTTCCCAATGGCCCAGTTCTGGTCCACCGCTGCAATGACGTTCATCATACGCCCCCTCCTTATACCGCCACCGGGATGGGCTGCTCCAGGGGGTGGTAGCGATAGCCCTCCAGCTGGAAGCTGTCTCTGGTAAAGGCGTAAAAATCGGTGATTGCCGTATCCATCCGCAGTTGGGGTACTTCATAGGGGGTGCGGGAGATGATCTCCTCCACCACCGGCACATGGCGGTCGTAGATGTGGGCGTCGGCAATGACATGGACCAGCTCCCCCGCCTCCAGAGCGGACACCTGGGCCAGCATGTGGACCAGGGCGGCGTACTGCATCACGTTCCAGCCATTGGCGGTGAGCATATCCTGGGACCGCTGGTTGAGAATGGCGTTGAGGGTGTGTCCGCTGACGTTGAAGGTCATGGACCAGGCGCAGGGGTAGAGGGCCATCTGATGCAGGTCATGATGGTTGTACAGGTTGGTCATAATCCGCCGGGAGGCGGGGTTGTGCTTCAAATCATAGAGCACCCGGTCCACCTGGTCAAATTCCCCCTCGGGGTAGATGTGTTTCACCCCCAGCTGGTAGCCGTAGGCCTTGCCGATGGAGCCGCGCTCGTCCGCCCAGGCGTCCCAGATGTGGCTGTTCAAATCGTGGATGTTGTTGGACTTTTTCTGCCAGATCCACAAAAGCTCGTCCACCGCGCTTTTGAAGGCCATTTTCCGGATGGTCTGGATGGGAAACTCCGCCCTCAGATCATAGCGGTTGACGATGCCGAATTTCTTCACCGTGTGGGCCGGGGTGCCGTCGTCCCACCGGGGACGCACCTGTTGGTCGGTATCCCACACCCCGTGGGCCAGAATGTCCTTGCAATTCTGGATGAACAATTCGTCGGCGCGGCTCATGGCAATCCTCCTGTTTTTGAAATGGACCCTTTTCTTTTTTGAACTGGAAATGGCAGGAATTCTGTGCTATCTTATACCTATCAGTATAACGCCCGGGAGCGTGATTGCAATGAAAGAAGCCGACCAGAAGCCCGCCCTTCATATTGGACTGCGCAACCTCAAGACCGCCCTTTCCGCCTCCCTATGCGCCCTGCTCTACTACTTTTTGGGGCAGCGCAACCCCGCTTTTGCCTGCATCGGGGCCATCTTCGGCATGGGGGCCAACATGGACCACTCCAAGCTCCACGGGGGCAACCGCCTGTTTGGCACCATCATCGGCGGCTTTTTGGGTATCGTCCTCTACCGGTTCTACCTGATCTTCTACCCGGAGGGGGACGGCCATCTGCTGCTGGTACCCCTGCTGTTTGTGGGTGTGGTCATCCTCATCATCCTGGCCCAAATTTTCTGGGTGGGGGCGGTGCAGCCAGGCGGTGTGGTGCTCTGCCTGCTGCTGTTCTCCATCGGGCCGGACAACTACATTTCCTACTCCCTCAACCGCATGCTGGACACCGGGGTGGGGGTGGTTATGTCCCTGCTTATCAACTGGCTGCTCCCGAGGGAGCGGCTGGACGCCTGGCAGGAGGCGGTCAAAGCCAGGCTCGGCAAAAAAGAACCTACAGACTGAGTGTACCCAACAGGCCTTCGCCATGAAGGCCTGTTATATTTGCGTTGGCAATTACATTGTGCAATCCGCAGCCGGAGACAAATACCTCGGTATAGTTGGGGGCGTGTCCCCGCCACAGCCCGTCCTTTTCCTCCTCGAAGAGCACCGGCAGGGTCCGGCCCACCCAGCCCTCCAGCCAGGAGCGGTGCATCTCCCGGGCCACGGCGCCCGCCCGGTGGACCCGGTCCTCCTTCACGGCGTTGGGGAGTTGGCCGGGCATGGACGCGGCGGGGGTGCCGGCGCGGCGGGAATAGGGGAAGATGTGCATGGCGGAGAAGGCGCACCTCTGGATGAAATCCAGGGTCCGGGCAAATTCCTCCTCTGTCTCCCCGGGAAAGCCCACGATGAGATCGGTGGTGATTCCGGGGCGTTCAAAGTGGTCCCGGAGTAATTTTACGCTCTCGGAATACCGGGCGGTATCATATTTCCGGTTCATCCGCCGCAGCACGCTGTCACAGCCCGACTGCATGGACAGGTGGAAGTGGGGACAGAGGTTGGGAAGGGCGGCCCCCCGGCGGCAGAATTCCTCGGTGATGGTGCGGGGTTCCAGAGAGCCCAGCCGCACCCGGCAGCCGGGGGCGGCGGCGCACACTGCCTCAAGGAGCGCGATAGGCTGGGGCCTGTCCGGCAGATCCCGGCCCCAGGAGGAGATTTCGATGCCGGTGAGCACCAGCTCCTTGTAACCCTCCTCCGCCAGCCGGGCGGCCTCGGCGGCGGCCTGCTCCAGGGGCAGAGAGCGGACGGGACCCCGGGCGTAGGGGATGATGCAGTAGGAACAGAAGTTGACGCAGCCATCCTCCACCTTCAGCATGGCCCGGGTGCGGCCCTCCAGCCCGCCGGCGGGCAGATGCTCGTAGGTGCGGCGGCGGAGGGCGTCGTCCACCTCCACCACCTGGCCTCCGTCCGGGCTGAGGGCCTCCAGCCGGTCCAGAAACTCCATCCGGCGGGCCGAGCCCATTACCAGGTCCACCCCCAGCTCCTCCACCGCCTGGGGGTCGGTCTGGGCGTAGCAGCCGCACACCGCCACAATGGCGTGGGGGGCGCGCTTTCTGGCCTGGCGGATCATCTGCCGGGATTTTTTATCGCTCACCGCCGTGACGGTGCAGGTGTTGATGATGTAGGCCTCCGCCGCCCCGTCAAAGGGGACCAGGGTGTGGCCCCGGCGGGTGAGCTCCGCCTCCATGGCCTGGGTTTCATACTGGTTGACTTTGCAGCCCAGGGTGTAAATGGCAACTCGCATGGTGATTCCTTTCGACCCAATCCGGCTCTTTGTGAAAATAACAGAATTTCACGGTGGACGGGACATTTCCGTTGAATTTTTCCCCCCATGAAGTCTATAATGAGGACAGCCCCTATTATAATACGGATTGAAGCAAGCCACAAGACGCAAACGCGTCCAGGGTGTGGAAGGGCTTCGGGAGGTGCTCTGCAATGTCAATGTCCTCGTTTGAAGTTTCTCTGTCCTCCATTGAGGACGTGCGCCGGTTTGTCGATGCGGCCAGCCGCTGCGCCTGCGAGATCGACGTGTGCTCCGGCCGGTATGTCACCGACGGGAAGTCCATTATGGGCCTGTTCTCCCTGGATTTGTCCAAGCCGGTGCGGGTGGTGGTGCAGGGTACCGCCGATGACGAGCTGGAGTTTGAGCGGAATATGGAGGCCCTTGGGGTCCGCCGGGCGGAATGAGCGCCGGCGGCCGGGCCGCTTCTCTTGGCGGAGCGCCCCGAAAGGGGCGCTTTTTTGTGGCGCCTGCTTTACAAGGGCCGGGCCGCCATGGTAAAATGACATGCTTTTTTGGAGAGGGGGAGCAGGATGGAGGGTCAACATCCCTTTTTTGCCTACCTGTCCCGGATGCGGTACATCAACCGCTGGGGACTGATGCGCAATACCGTTCAGGAGAACATTCAGGAGCACTCCCATATGGTGGCGGTGCTGGCCCACGCCCTGGCGGTGATCCGGCGGGACGTGCTGGGCCGGCCGGCCGACCCCGGCCTGGCGGCGGCGGCGGCCCTGTACCACGACGCGCCGGAGATTCTCACCGGCGATCTGCCCACTCCCATCAAGTACTACAGCCCAGACATTCGGGACGCCTACAAGCGGGTGGAGCAGGTATCCGCCGGCAAGCTGCTGGCCATGCTGCCTGACGAGCTGCGCCCCGCCTATGAACCCCTGGTGCGGGAGGAGTACGACCCGGACACCCGGGCCTTGGTGAAGGCCGCCGACAAGCTTTCGGCCTACATCAAGTGCGTGGAGGAACTGAAGGCGGGCAATGGGGAGTTCCGCCAGGCCGCCGAGCAGACCCTGGAGGCCCTGAAGGGCTACAGCCTGCCGGAGGTGGACTATTTTATGGAGCATTTCCTCCCGGCCTTCGGCCTGACCCTGGACGAGCTGGGATAAAGAGAGAAAGGAAGTCTGTATATGAGAGCCATTGTCACCGTTCTGGGCAAGGACCGGGTGGGCATCATGTCCATGGTGTGCGCCCTGCTGGCCCAGCACAACGTCAACATTCTGGACATCAGCCAGACCATTCTGCGGGATTATTTCACCATGGTCATGCTGGTGGACGCCGCCCAGTGCGACCTGCCCTTTGCCGAGCTGGCCGCCCTGCTGGAGCGGGAGGGAAAAGAGCGGGATCTGTCCATCCGCGCCCAGCGGGAGGATATCTTCAACGCCATGCACCGGATCTGAGGGTGGACTGCCATGATCAATACCACAGAAATTTTTGACACCATCCACATGATTGACCAGCAGCACCTGGATGTGCGTACCATCACTATGGGCATCTCCCTGCTGGACTGCGCCGACGCCGACCCCAACGCCGCCTGCCGGAAAATCTATGATAAGATTTGCCGCCGGGCGGAGCGGCTGGTGGCCACCGGCCAGGCCATTGAGGCCGAGTTCGGCATTCCCATCGTCAACAAGCGGATCTCGGTAACCCCCATCGCCCTGGTGGCCGGGGCCTCCGAGACCGAGAGCTACGTCCCCTTTGCCGTGGCCCTGGACAACGCCGCCAAAGCGGTGGGGGTCAACTTCATCGGCGGTTTCTCCGCTCTGGTGCAGAAGGGGGCCACCAAGGCCGACCGGTGGCTCATCAACTCCATCCCGGAGGCTCTGGCCCGCACGGAGCTGGTATGCTCCTCCGTCAATGTGGGCTCCACCCGGGCGGGCATCAACATGAACGCGGTGGGTACCATGGGCCGGGTGATCAAGGAGACCGCCCGGCTCACCGCCGGGCAGGGCGGCTTCGGCTGCGCCAAGCTGGTGGTGTTCTGCAACGCGGTGGAGGATAACCCCTTCATGGCCGGCGCCTTCCACGGCGTGGGGGAGCCGGACTGCATCATCAACGTGGGGGTCTCCGGTCCGGGCGTGGTGTACCACGCCCTGAAAGAGGTGAAGGGGCAGCCCTTCGACGTGGTAGCCGAGACCATTAAAAAGACCGCCTTCCGCGTGACCCGGATGGGCCAGCTGGTGGCCCAGGAGGCCAGCCGCCGGCTGGGCGTCCCCTTTGGTATTGTGGATTTGTCCCTGGCTCCCACCCCCGCCATCGGGGACAGCGTGGCCCGCATCCTGGAGGAGATGGGCCTGGAGACCTGCGGTACCCACGGCACCACCGCCGCCCTGGCCCTGCTCAACGACGCGGTGAAGAAGGGAGGCGTCATGGCCTCCTCCCACGTGGGCGGCCTGTCTGGTGCCTTCATCCCCGTCAGTGAGGACGAGGGCATGATCGCCGCCGCCCGCTCCGGCGTGCTCCATCTGGACAAGCTGGAGGCCATGACCTGTGTGTGCTCCGTGGGCCTGGACATGATCGCCGTCCCCGGGGATACCTCCGCCGCCACCATCGCCGCCATTATCGCCGACGAGGCCGCCATCGGCATGGTCAACTCCAAGACCACCGCCGTGCGCATCATCCCCGCCCCAGGCAAGACGGTGGGAGACACGGTGGAGTTCGGCGGCCTGCTGGGCTGGGCGCCCGTCATGCCTGTCCATCCCCAGAGCGCCGAGACCTTTATCGCCCGGGGCGGCCGGATTCCCGCCCCTATGCAGAGCCTGAAAAATTGAGCTATGATGGCTTCACGCTGACAAAAAGGCCGCCTGCATGCGGCCTTTTTTCCAAGGAGGTGTTTCTTATGCCAACCGATCGCACCGCCTGCCCCTATGACTGCCCCGAGGGCTGCTCCCTGCTGGCGGAGGTTCAGGACGGCCGGCTTACCGCCGTCACCGGCGATCCGGCCAACCCCTATACCGGCGGCTGGGTGTGCGCCAAACTGCGGGCGCTGCCCCAGGCGGTCCACAGCCCGGAGCGCATACTCACCCCCCTCCGCCGGGCGGGAAAGAAGGGGGAGGGGCGCTTTGTCCCCGTCTCCTGGGCGGAGGCGTCGGAGGAGATTGCCGGGCGCTGGAAGGGCCTGATTGCCCGGTATGGACCGGAGACCCTTCTCCCCTACTCCTACGCCGGCACCATGGGTGCGGTCCACCGCAACTGCGGGGAGGGATTTTTCCGGGCGCTGGGCGCCAGCGAACTGGTGCGCACGCTGTGCAGCTCGGGCAAGTCCGCCGGCTGGCAGACGGTGATGGGGAACAGCTGCGACCTCTCCCCCTGGGAGGTGGCCTGCAGCGACCTGGTCCTGCTGTGGAGCGCTAACCTGCCCGCCACCCGGGCGCATCTGATTCCCATCCTCCGGCAGGCCAGGGAGAGAGGAGCCAGGGTGGTGCTCCTCGACGTATATGAAACGCCTTCCGCCCGTCTGGCGGACGAAACCATCCTGGTCCGACCGGGGAGCGACGGCGCCCTGGCCCTGTCCATGCTCCAGGTGCTGGCGGCGGAGGGGTATACGGAAGAAGCCTATCTGGCCGCCCACACCACCGGCTGGCAGGCCCTGAAGGCCACCCTGGACCGCTGGACCCCGGAGATTACCCAGGTCGTTACCGGGCTGGAGCCGGAGACCGTCCGGGCGTTGGCCCGGGCCTATGGGCGGGCCGCGGCCCCCTGTATTGTGCTGGGCAGCGGGTTCTCCCGGTCCGGCAACGGGGGCGAGACCACCCGGGCCATCGCCGCCCTCCCCGCCGCGGTGGGCGCCTGGGCCAAACGGGGCGGCGGCACCTATGGGGTGTGCTCCGCCCCAAATCTGGTGGACAAATCCCTGCTGAAGCTGCCCGAACTGGCCCGCCCCGGCGTCCAGCGGGTGAACATCAACCAGCT
Organism: uncultured Flavonifractor sp.; assembly: GCF_944387675.1. Lineage (GTDB taxonomy): Bacteria > Bacillota > Clostridia > Oscillospirales > Oscillospiraceae > Flavonifractor. The sequence goes on from NZ_CALXFV010000032.1 coordinate 18,974, forward strand.
TGGACCCGCCCTGGCGGGGGAGGGGCTGCGGACCCCCATCCACGCCCTGTACGTCTACCACGCCAACCCGGCGGCGGTAACCTCCGGCCAGAACGCCATCCTCCGGGGCCTGGCGCGGGAGGACCTGTTTACCGTGGTCCACGAGCGGTATCTGACCGACACGGCCAGGTATGCCGATCTGATTCTTCCCGCGCCTTATATGGTGGAAACGGAGGATTTGTACACCTCCTATGGCTACCGGCAGATTCAGTATGTGCGCCCGGTGCTGGCACCGCCCGGTGAGGTGAAGAGCAACTGGGAGGTATTTGTCCTGTTGGCGCGGGCCATGGGCTTGGCCCACCCTCTGTTTGAGCGGAGTGTGGGCGCGCTGTGCCGGGAGCTGGTGGAAGGCAGTCCCTGGCTGACGGCAGAGCAGAAGGACCGGGTGCTGACGGGGGAGCCGGTGGTGCTGGAGGCGCCCTTCCCCCTGCCTGTAGAGACGGCGGACGGGAAAATTCACCTGGCCGATCCCGCCCCCATCACCTGGTATCCCCCTCACGGCGGGCCGGAGCCCTTCCGGCTGGTGTGCGCCCCGGCGGTCCACACCCTCAACTCCTCCTTCAACGAGTGCCGCGCGCTCGCCGCGCTGCGGGGAGAGATGGCGGTGCGGATGAACCGGGCGGATGCGGCGGCCCTGGGCCTGACCCACGGGGACCGGGCGGTACTGTCCAACGAGTTGGGAGAGATGACCTGTCTGGTATCCCTGGACCGGGAGGTGGCCCCCGGCGTGGTGGTGGCGGAGGGGGTATACCCCGGGCCTGGTACCGTGAACTGCCTGACGCACCCCCGGCTGTCCGACCTGGGGGCGGCCACCACGCTCAACGACAACCGGGTATCCGTCCGGCGGGCGTAGTGGAACTTGTAATATTTTCCGGCGGTTGCGTCTTTTTCCTCTGGTCAAATCTTCCTGAGCGGTGTATGATAGGGGCATACAGAACCCCAAAGCAAAATGAGAAGGAGTGACCTCACTATGATGATCGGATTGAATACCTCCAACGCGGTTCCCTTCCTTCCCCAGGACTGGCTGACCAGCCGCATGGACGCCCTGGAGAGCGCCCGGGTCAAGCTGGAGAACGGCAGCGGTCTGGGCGGCGAATATACCGGCTGGGTCCATCTGCCCCGGGATTATGACCGGGAGGAATTCGCCCGCATCCAGAAGGCGGCGGAGAAGATCCGCAGTGACTCCCAGGCCCTGGTGGTTATCGGCATCGGCGGGTCCTATCTGGGCGCCCGGGCGGTGGTGGAGCTGGTGAATTCCCCCAACTTCAACCTGGCCCACAAGGACGGCCCGGCTATCTATTTTGCCGGCAACGGCCTGTCCACCGACGCCATGCTGGAAGTGATCGAGCTGATTCAGGATAAGGACTGGTCCATCAATGTGATCTCCAAGTCCGGCACCACCACCGAGCCCGCCGTGGCCTTCCGTATTTTCAAGAACCTGCTGGAGGAGAAGTACGGCAAGGAGGAGGCCCGCAAGCGGATCTATGCCACCACCGACGCCAAGCGGGGCGCTCTGAAGGGCCTGGCCGATGCGGAGGGGTATGAGGAGTTTGTGGTGCCTGACGCCATCGGCGGCCGGTACAGTGTGCTCACCGCCGTGGGGCTGCTGCCCATCGCCTGTGCCGGGGTGGACATTGCCGAGCTGATGGCCGGCGCGGAGGAGGCCATGGAGGCCCTGGCCGCTCCCGGCGCGGACAACCCCGCCTGGCAGTATGCTGCCGCCCGCCATGCCCTGTATACCGGCGGCAAGAGGGTGGAGATTCTGGTGGGGTATGAGCCTTCCTTCCGCTTCTTTGCCGAGTGGTGGAAGCAGCTCTACGGTGAGAGCGAGGGCAAGGAGAACAAGGGCCTGCTCCCCGCCAGCGTGGAATTTACCGCCGACCTGCACTCCATGGGCCAGTACATCCAGCAGGGTGAGCGGCTGATGCTGGAGACGGTGGTCCGCTTTGAAAAGAGCCGGGGCAGCGTCACCATTCCCCATGATCCGGACAATGTGGACGGCCTCAATTTCCTGGCGGGCAAGGACCTGTCCTTCGTGGCGGAGCAGGCCATGCGGGGGACTCTTCTGGCCCATGTGGACGGCGGTGTACCCAACCTGATGATTACCGCTCCCGGTCGGTGCGCCAAGTGCGTGGGCGGGCTAATCTATTTCTTCGAGTATGCCTGCGGCCTGTCCGGCTACCTGCTGGAAATCAATCCCTTCGACCAGCCCGGCGTGGAGGCCTACAAGAATAATATGTATGCACTGCTTGGCAAGCCCGGCTACGAGGACAAGCGGGCGGAGCTGGAGGCCC
>NZ_CALXFV010000033.1 GCF_944387675.1 uncultured Flavonifractor sp.
ATCCGCTTCCTGGATCCCCCGCTGCACGAGTTCCTGCCCACCAAGGAGGAGGACATCAAGGAGATCGCCGGCGAGATCGGCGTCACCGTGGAGCGCCTGCACGAGGTCATTGCCTCCCTGCACGAGTTCAACCCCATGATGGGTCACCGCGGCTGCCGTCTGGCCGTCTCCTATCCTGAGATTGCCGAGATGCAGACTACCGCCGTCATCAACGCCGCCATCAATGTGCAGAAGAAGCACCCCGACTGGACCATGGTTCCCGAGATCATGATCCCCCTGGTTGGCGAGGTGAAGGAGCTCAAGTACGTGAAGGACGTGGTGGTTGCCACCGCCGACGCCATCATCAAGGACTCCGGCATCAGCATGAAGTACGAGGTCGGCACCATGATCGAGATCCCCCGTGCCGCCCTCACCGCCGACGAGATTGCCAAGGAGGCGGAGTTCTTCTCCTTCGGCACCAATGACCTGACTCAGATGACCTTCGGCTTCTCCCGTGACGACGCCGGCAAGTTCCTGAGCTACTACTATGACAAGAAGATCTATGAGTCCGATCCCTTCGCCCACCTGGATCAGAACGGCGTGGGCAAGCTGGTGAAGATGGCGGCGGAGCTGGGCAAGAAGACCCGCCCGGAGATCCACCTGGGCATCTGCGGCGAGCACGGCGGCGATCCCACCTCCGTGGAGTTCTGCCACAAGGTTGGCCTGAACTACGTCTCCTGCTCCCCCTACCGCGTACCCATCGCCCGTCTGGCTGCCGCCCAGGCTGCGATCAAGAACCCCCGGTAACGGAGGCTTCCTCCTAAAATGAGACAAGGCCGCCCCGGTCCTGCTGGACCGGGGCGGCTTTAGTCTGTCCTAAGAGCGCTCCCTTTTTTGATTTCCTGGCGGAATAGAGGTTGAAAAGTCTGCCGGGTATAGTATAATGATAATAATAATTTTACCAATTAAAGCAGGAAAGAAGAGACGAGATTTGGAGGGATCAGAATGGCAAAACGGATGCTGGCGTGGGTGCTTTCTTTGACCTTGCTGGTAGCGCTGCTACCGGTAGAGGCCCGGGGAGCCGGGGAGCTGGAGGAGGAGGACGGTTCGGCGTCTGCCATCATCCAGACACTGACAGCGGAGGAACCGGAAGAGGAGCCGGTAGAAGAGACGCCGCTTTTGAGCAGCAGCGTCTATGGGGAGTTCAGCTACTCTCTTTCCGAAGACGGGGCCACCATTACCGGCTATACCGGCGAAGGGGGAGCGGTGACGGTTCCCGGCGAAATTGAGGGCAAAGCGGTGGTGGCCATCGGCGGCAGTGTGTTCCGCAACGCGGGACTGACCTCGGTGACCCTGCCTGATACGCTGACGTCCATCGGCAGCAGTGCCTTTTACGGCTGCACCGCCCTGGAGGGTGTTCAGCTTCCGGCGGGGGTGACGTCCATCGGCAGCAGTGCCTTTTATGGCTGCGCCGCGCTGGAAGAGATTGTGATACCGGCCGGTGTGAGCCTGATCCCGAGCAGTGCGTTCCAGAACTGCACCGGTCTGACGGCGGTGACGCTGCCGGAGGGGCTGGTGGAGCTGGGCAACTACGTCTTCCGGAACTGCACCGGCCTGACGTCGGTGGTACTGCCCGACGGTTTGACCACCCTGGGGAGCGGCGTCTTTCAGGATTGCGCCGGCCTGACCAGCGTCAACTGCCCCAGTGGACTGACCAGCGTCGGCAGCAGCGGAAACCTGTTTGCGGGGTGTACGGCCCTGAAGGAGTTTGTGGTGCCGGAGGGCATGACCAAGCTGCCCGCCAATCTGCTGCGAAACTGCGGCCTGCTGGAGCGGGTGACGCTGCCCGACACCTTGACGGAAATCGGCAATTACGCCTTTTACAACTGCGCCGCCCTGACGGAGCTCTCGTTCCCGGCGGGGTTAACGTCCATCGGCGGCAATGCCTTCCGGGGCTGTGCCGGTCTGACCTCGGTGGTGCTGCCGGACAGCCTGACCACCCTGGGAGCCGATGCCTTCCAGGACTGCGCGGCCCTGAGCAGCGTCACCTATCCCAAGGGGCTTACCTCTGTGGGCAGCGGGGGCGCGTTTGGCGGCTGCACCGCCCTGAAGCGGGTGGAGGTACCGGAGGGAGTAACGGCGCTGCCCGACCATGTCTTTTCTGATTGCGGCGCGCTGGAAGAGGTGGTGCTGCCGGACAGCCTGACCACCATCGGCAATTATGCCTTCCGGAACTGCGCCGGCCTGACACAGCTCGCTTTTCCGGCGGGAATGACGGCTATCGGCAGCTATGCCTTCCAGAATTGCACCGGCCTGACGGAGCTTACCCTGCCGGAGGGGGTAACGGAGCTGGGCAGCTATGCCTTCCGGGAGTGTACCAACCTGGTATCGGTGCATCTGCCCGGCAGCCTGACCCTGATTGACCGGTACACCTTCCAGGGCTGCACCGGCCTGACTACCCTCACCCTGCCGGAGGGCTTGACAACAATCGACAGCTATGCTTTCCGGTCGTGTACCGGCCTGACGTCGGTGGTACTGCCGGACAGCCTGACCACCCTGGGAGCCGATGCTTTCCAGGGCTGCACCGCCCTGAGCAGCGTCACCTATCCCAAGGGGCTTACCTCTGTGGGCAGCGGGGGCGCGTTTGACGGTTGCACCGCCCTGAAGCGGGTGGAGGTACCGGAGGGAGTAACGGCGCTGCCCAACCATGTCTTTTCTGATTGCAGCACGCTGGAAGAGGTGGTGCTGCCGGACAGCCTGACCAGCATCGGCGCCAATGCCTTCCAAAACTGCACCGGCCTGACGCAGCTCGCTTTCCCGGCGGGAGTGGCCAGCATCGGCAGTTATGCTTTCCAGAATTGTACCGGTCTGACCGCCCTCGTTCTGCCGGAAGGTCTGCTGGAAATTGACAGCTATGCCTTTCGGGGATGTACCGGCCTGACGTCGGTGGTGCTGCCGGACAGCCTGACCACCCTGGAGAGCCATGCCTTCCAGAACTGCACCGCCCTGAGCAGCATAACCTACCCCAAGGGGCTGATTACGGTGGGCAGCAACGGGGCGTTCAGCGGCTGCACCGCCCTGAAGCGGGTGGAGGTGCCGGAGGGCGTGACCGCGCTGCCCGGGTACGTGTTCCGCAACTGCAGCGCGCTGGAGGAGGTCATCCTGCCGGACACGCTGACCAGCATCGGCAGCTATGCCTTCCAGAACTGTACCGCGCTGCGGTCCATCACTCTGCCGCAAGGGGTGGTCTTTGAGGAAAATGCCTTCCAGGGCTGTTCCTTCGGCGGCTCCTGCGGAGCGGAGGCCACCTGGTCCCTGGAGATAGAGACGGGAGAGCTGACCGTCAGCGGCACCGGCGCCATGTCCTTTGAAGAGGGACAGGCGCCGTGGCAGGGGATGAAGCATACTGTCAGCCACGTGACGATAGACCCGGGAATTACCACCGTGGCGGACTCCGCCTTTGCCGGCTGCACCGGACTGACCAGCGTGGTGCTGCCTGACGGGGTGGAGACGGTGGGCAGCCAGGCCTTTGCCGACTGTACCGCCCTGAAGCGGGTGGAGCTGCCGGCCGACCTCCAGAGTGTGGGAGATTCCGCCTTTGCCGGCTGCGGAAGTGTGGACACCTTGATCTTCTGCGGCGACCTGCCCCGGCTGGGGGAGGAGGCCCTGCCCTCGGCGGAGAGCTACAAGGCCTACTATCCCAAAACCGCTGCGGGCTGGAGCGACCAGGTGGTGTCCCAGTACCCCGCCGCCCAGTGGTCGGTGTGGGATGACACCCTGCCAACCCGGGATATCGTGCTGCTGCTGGACGTATCGGGCAGCATGAGCGGGGCGCGGATTGAAATGCTGAAAACGGCGGTGAACACCTTTGCCGACCAGGTGGGCGGCCGGCTGACCAATACCCGCATTTCCGTGATCTCTTACGCCAGCCAGGCCGTGGTGGAGATGCCCCTGTCCACCGACGTGGAGTGGCTGCACAACCGGGTCAACGCCATGTCGGCGTCGGGCAGCACCTACTATCTGAAGGCGCTGGACGCGGCCCAAACCATGCTGGCGGACTCGGACTCCGATGTAAAGAGCCTGATCCTGTTCAGCGACGGCGCCCCCTCCGACTCGGACAGCGCCATCCTCACCCAGGCGGCCGCCATGCGGGCGAACTACTACATCTACACCGTGGGCCTCACTCCCACGGATGCCAACCGGCAGCTGCTCATCGGTGTGGCCGGTACCGAGCAGAATTACTTTGAGGCCGACGACATCCAGGCGCTGGTGGAGCTGTTTGTGTCCATTTCGGAGAACATCGGGGAGGAGAACCTGACCGAAGTGACCATGACCCGGGGGGAGCAGCAGGTCAACGCCCTGACCGAGACCCAGAGCTTTGAGCAGGGCTCGGGGGAGATAGTGGACCTGGAGATACACCCCTACTGGTCGGACAGCGTCCCCGGCACCATCCGCATCACTCAGCGGGGGCAGACGGTGCTGGAAAATACGACGGGGATATTTACCGGCGTGGCACCGGGCCTCCTCTTCCGTCCGCTGGAGAGCATTTACGTGGTGCTGGTGGATGCCGACGGGGTGATTGCGGCCATGATCAAGACCAAGATCGACATCGCCGTTTCGGAGAGCAACCGTCTGGAGGCCGGCACCACCGAGATCGCCCTGACGGTGTACGAGAGCAAGGGTGAGGGGGGCAGCGGCTCCTACCTCCTCAGCGCCGGCGCCCAGGTTACCGCCGGCGGCAAGAGCTACCTCACCGGGGACAACGGACAGGTCCAGATCCCCGCCGTGACCGAGGGCTCGGTCACGGTGGAAAAGGAGGGCTTTGTGGCCCGCACCCTCACCGCCGGGCAGCTGGCCGCATCCAAGAAAATCTATCTGGAGCGGGTCTCCGACAAGCCGGTGCTATCCGCCGTCTGGCTGGGAGACGTGGACGTGCTCCACCAGAGCCGGGGCATGGACCTGCTGAGCAAGGAGAGCGTCACCCTCCGGGCGGAGGTCAGCTGGGGCAAGGGAGGCCAAGGCACGCTGGCCCTGATACAGGAGGCACGTCGGGTTTCCTTCACCGGGGACAGCCTGACCACCGTGCTCAGCGACAACTTTGACGTGTCCCGGCCGGTCTACATCCAGGCCACGGACGGGGCGGGGCAGACGGTGAAGGCGCAGTTGAAATTTGAGGCGGGGGACGCCTCCGCCATTCCGGACGTCCTCAACGGCGCCTCCTTCTCCCTGGGGAGCAGCATCAGCCTGACCCTGCCCGACACCATTCAGCCCGACTTCTTCGCCGGGACGGAGGTCAGCGCGGGAATCTCCTCCATCGTACCCATTACCCTGACCGTGGAGGACGGGAAGGTATATGTGGCCATCGGCGCCGATCTGGCCAGCCACGAAACCTCCGGCGAATGGGATGCCAGCAGCGAGAGCGAAAACCGCTCCCCCGCCATTACCCGGGAGACCAAGACCTTTATCGACAAGCTGAAGGATACCGGCGTGTTTGACACCTCGGACGTGTCCTCCAGCCTGAAAAAGCTGAAAAATCTGGAGCAGACCTACCGCAATGTACTGAAGTATCCCAAGGGCTCCTTCGGCTTTGACGCGGACTTTACCATCCTGGGCTTTGCCGAGGGCTACGTAAACGCGCAGGGCGGAGTGACCTGGCTGGACGGCGGGGTGATTCTCAACCCCACGGTAGGGGTGAATCTGAACCTGCCCTTCTTCCTGGGTCCCATCCCCATGTACTTTGAGGCTGCCCTCACCGGCGAGGTGACCGCCCAGCTGAACGTGATCTTTAATGAGACCGCCAAGAACTTCCTGCCCAACGGCCAGATCAGCGGCAAGATCACCCTGGGCGGCGGCGTGGGCGCGGGGGTGAAAAACGTCCTCTACATCGGCGGCGGCGTGGAAGGCAGCCTGAAGCCCGACTGGCGGATTTACACGGGGGGCAGGCAGGACTCCTTTAAGCTCACGGCCACGGTAAACGCCTATGCCAAAGCCGGCGTGGTCATTTTTGAGTACAAAAAATCCTGGGACCCCTTCTATGAGGCGGTGTGGATTGAGTACCCCCAGCAGAGCAGGAGCATGCTCTCCCCGATGATGCTGGCTGGGGCCTATGACCCGGCCAACTATACCCAGAAGGACCTGTCCTACCTGGACCAGGGCTCCCGGTTCCTGGCGGAGGAGTCAACCCCCGCCCTGCAGGCCGCCCCGTCGCCTGTGGCCCAGACTCTCAAGGACAACATCTACCGGGAATCCACCCCCCAGTACCTCCGCTTTGCCGACGGGACCGCCCTGGCAGTTTGGGTGGACGCCGCCGACAGCGGCCTCAACAGCACCCAGCTCTATTACTCCCGTTACGATGGGAGCAGCTGGAGCAGTCCGGCCCTGGTGGCCGCCGACGGCACCCTGGATTACGCCCCCCAGCTGACCCTGGTGGACGGGACCGCCTGGCTGGTGTGGCAGAACGCCGTGCGGACCTTTACCGGGGAGGATACCCTGGAGAGCATTGCCCCGGACTTTGACATCTCCGTGGCTTCCTTTGCCCCCGGCAGCGGCTTTACCGACCCCGTCACCTTTACCCGGGAGGGCCTGGACATGCTGCCCACCCTCTGCGGCGGGGAGGACGGCACGGTGTATGCCGCCTGGGTGAACAACAGCGAAAACGACTGGTTCGGCAGCGGGAGCAACAGCATCCTGTACAGCGCCTGCACCGGCGGGAGCTGGTCGGAGGTAAAGGCCGCGTACACCGGCCTGGGCGCCATTGACGCGCTGGCGGCGGACGGACAGGACGGCCTGCGGCTGGCCTACTGCATGGTGAGCGGAAACACCGCCCGGCTGTATGAAAACGGCCAGCCTGTGGAGGAGGCGGACGAGCCGGCCTATAACCCCTGCTACCTGGAGCACACCCTGTATTGGACGGGGGAGAAGGGCATCACCTGGCTGGACAGCAAGACAGACCCCTCCCTGCCCGGCACGGGCCGGTTCCAGCTGCTCTCAGGCGGCCAGCGGGCGGTGCTCTATACCACCTCCAACGGCCTGTATGCCACCCTGAACCTCTCCTACTATAACGAGGAGCTGGGCCGGTGGTGCGAGCCTGTGGCCCTCACCGACGGCAGCGACTTTGTGGGCGCCTTCTCCGGCACCATGGCGGAAGACGGCGCCGTGGAGGTGCTGGTCAACCGCCAGCAGGTCACCGGTACCATTCAGGCGGACGACCCCTACGGCACAGCCCGGCTGGAGCGGATTGTTCTGGCCTCCCGGTGCGATCTGACGGTGGGAGAGCTGCTTTACGACGCCGGCGCCTACAGCGCGGGCAGCGATATGGAGCTGTCCTTCCAGCTGACCAACAACGGCAGCCGGAGCGTCTCCTCGGCGGTGGTTGAGGTGACGGACGAAGCGGGGAACGTGCTCTCCTCCATCGTAATCGACGACATGCTGGTACCCGGCCAGAGCATCACCGCCTCCACCTACTTCCCGGTGGCGGCGGACGCCACCGGCCAGCGGGTGACGGTGACCGTCACCCCGGAGGAGCTGACGGACAGCGACCCGTCGGACAACAGCCAGACCGCCGCGCTGTCCTTTGAGGACGTGGGAGTGGAAGACGCCGCCTGGGGCGAAAAGGCGGACGGCACCCTTGCGGTGTTTGCCGGCATTGTAAACTACGGATACACCAGGCGGACGGATCTCGCCGTGGAACTGCGGGCGGAGAGCCTGACCGGACCGGTGGTGGACCGGACCACCGTGGCCGCCCTGGAGCCCCTGGGGCTGGAGCAGGTCAGCTTCAGCCTGGCGGAACCCGAAGCCCAAGTTTACTACGTGGTGATTTCGGACAGCGGCGACGACTTTGCCGCCAACGACAGCGATTTTATCACCCTGGGCGGAGATGAGGCGGCCCAGTTTGCGGAAATCGGCAGCGTGGCCGCCAACGGAGTGACCCTGACCCTGAGCGGCAGCCAGGCTGGGCTTTGCGTCGCGGCGGTGTACGATGAGGCCGGCCGGCTGCTGACGGTGGGTACCGCCCAGGCGGCCGCCGGCGGGGGTCCGCTGGAGATCTCCTACCGCCCCTTTGACCAGAGCAGGGGCCGGGTCCTCAAACTGTTCCTGCTGGATGAGTGGATGAATCCCCTGTATCCCTGCGTGGAGAAGGAGCTGAACTGATGTTTTTCAGAAAAAGGCCGCCGGCAAAGGACCCGACCCTCCGGGCAGAGGAAATTGCCCGCCGGGTACTGGGACCGGAGGCCCGGGGGGAGGCAAATTTGTCATTTGCCACCTCCCAGCGGTACCCCTTTCTCTCCGGCTGGGGAGCCAGAGGGGTGTGCGGCTACCTGGTGGAGGGAGCCTGGGGCGGCCGCCGGCTGTCCCTGGCCATGCCCCTCCAGCTGTATGACAGGGAGAAGGACCGGAAGCTGGCCCACTACGCCTTTACCGGCCTGTGCCTTCAACTGGGGGAGCCGGGCTGGCGGGGCGGGGAGGCCTGCATCTTCAGCGGCCGGCCCTTCCGCGCTCCGGCGGAGGCGGGCTGGGTGAAAAACCCGCCCCTCCGCCGCCGGGAGACCTGGTCCCTGGGCGGGACGCTTTCCCCCGGGGCGCGGGAGCGGGCGGCCGGCCTGGTGAACTGGCTGGAGGACCAGGCGGCCGCCGTCCTCTCCGCCCGGTACGAACTTTTCCTGGGGAATGAGACGGCCAGCATGGTATTCTGGAAGCCGGAGCTGCACGGTTTGGAGGGGCAGCTGCGGATCATTACGGAGCTGCTGGACGAAGTGCCGCCCGGCGCATAAAATTTTTCCATGTCCTGTGCAAAAGCACAGGGAATATGGTATACTGCACACAGTACGGCAAGAGCACACAGGGGGGGCCGCCCGGGGTCCCGGAGAGGGTGAGGGTATGGAAACAAGACTGTTCAGCAACGCGAATATTCTGTCCTGGCTGCAATACTATGCCCAGAACATGGACATTGACCTGGAAAAGGTAAAAATTCTGGATATTACCCGGAAGAACAAGAACCTGATCCCCATGGTGGAGTCCCACCGGGCGGTGCTGGTATTCACCGAGGCGGGCCACGCCGATATCTTCTACCGCATGTGGGACGCGGGGCTGGGAGAGTGCGAGGTGTGGTACAACGAGGGGTCCGACCCCGCCGGTCCCATTCTCCACAAGCCCCTGAAGGACATGATCAACCGGGGCATCAACGCCTCGGCGGCCATGCTTATCCTCAACCCCAACGCCCGCAGCACCTATAAGATCGGCATGGACAACTCCCATTTTTCCCGGGGGTCCATCCACTATGTGGGCAGCGAGATCCGCGCGGTGATCCTCAACAAGATGCATACCGCCCTGACCGACAACCTGTGCGTCATCAGCGGGGAATCCATCGCCGTGGAGGCCGCCATCATCGCCGGGGAGGGGACCGTCATTGCGGTGGAGTACAACGGGGCCGACCGGCGCACCATGGAGGAGAACGCCCACCAATTCGGGCTGAATAACATTGTCATTGTGGACCACGTGGACCGGGAGACTATGGCAGGGCTGCCGGTCCCCAGCCTGACCATGCTGGTGGCCTCGGCCAGCATGGAGCAGGAGCTGCGCTGTCTGCTGGAGCTCAACCCCCACATGGAGTTTGTAATCTACACCCTGGATTTCCGCTGCGCCGCCTCCATTCCCGCCCTGTTTGAGTCCCTGGGGATCGGCGAGACTGAGGTCATCCAGATCTCGGTGTCCAAGCTCTCCTCCAAAAATACCTTCAACCAGGAGCCCGCTCCCTGGATTATCACTGGCCGGGCTTGACAAGCGCCTCTGTTGGGGGTATGATATTTAACAAACTAGCAAAGTAAAGCGGAAAAGACCATGAGGGAGACAGTAGGACCCGACGGAAGAGCCCAGAGAGCCGGCGGTTGGTGGAAAGCCGGTATCGGTACGTCCCGTCTGAAGATCACTCCGGAGTCCCAGCCCCAAACGGCCCCGGCCGGAGTAGGCGCTGGCGGTTCTCCCCGTTATTGGAGGTGCGTATGACGGTACGCGGTAACTGGGTGGTACAGCGAAGTGCTTTTGTGCGCTCGTCCCGTTGCGGGACGGGCGCTTTTTTACGGAGAGGGAGGAATGAACCATGAGCGGCACCATGACAGAGATCCGCTGGCACGGGCGGGGCGGCCAGGGGGCCAAGACCGCCTGTCTGCTCCTGGCGGACGCGGCCTTTGCCTCTGGAAAATACGTCCAGGGCTTTCCCGAGTACGGACCCGAGCGGATGGGCGCCCCCATCACAGCCTACAACCGCATCAGCGACCAGCCCTGCACCATTCACTCCAACATCTACCACCCCGACTATGTGGTGGTGGTGGACGAGTCCCTGCTCTCCACCGTGGATGTCACCGCGGGGCTGGATGCGGAGGGGGGTATTGTGGTGAACACCTCCCAGCCGCCGGAGGCCATCCGCCCCCTGCTGCGGGGCTACACCGGGCGGGTGTACACCATTGATGCCCGCACCATTTCGGAAAAGCACCTGGGGGGTTACTTCCCCAACACCCCCATGCTGGCCGCCATCGTCCAGGTCAGCCGGGTGCTGGACACCGGCCGCTTCATTGCGGATATGGAGGCCTCCTTCCGGCATAAATTTGCCACCAAGCCCCAGGTGATCCAGGGAAATATGAACTGCCTCATCCAATCCATGAAGGAGGTGCACGGCGCATGAGCCGTCTGGCCAAGGACATCAACGAGCAAATCCCCTGGCAGGAGATCAGCCCCGGCGGGGAAATCTACGAGGGGGGGACCGCCCGGCTGGTCCACACCGGGGCATGGCGCTCCGACGTGCCGGTGTGGGAGCGGGACAAGTGCAAGCAGTGCCTGCTGTGCGCTCCCTTCTGCCCCGACTCCTCCATCCCCGTCACCGACGGGCGCCGGGGGGAGTTTGACCTGGACCACTGCAAGGGCTGCGGTATCTGCTGGAAGGTGTGTCCCTTCCAGGCCATCCATATGGAAAAGGAGGTGCGGTAAATGAGCATCCGGGAGCGCCTCAGCGGCAACGAGGCCATCGCCTGGGCCATGCGCCAGATCGACCCAGACGTGTTTGCCGCCTTCCCCATCACCCCCTCCACGGAAATTCCCCAGTATTTCGCCCAGTACGTGGCCAACGGCCAGGTGAGCACCGAATACGTCACCGTGGAGAGCGAGCACTCCTCCATGTCCACCTGCGTGGGCGCCGCCGCCGCCGGGGCGCGGGCGGTGACCGCCACCTCCTCCTGCGGGCTGGCTTTCATGTACGAGATGCTGTACGTGGCGGCCTCCGCCCGGCTGCCCATCACCCTGGCCTGCGTCAACCGCGCCCTCACCGGCCCCATCAACATCAACAACGACCACTCCGACTCTATGGGTGCCCGGGACTCCGGCTGGCTGCAAATTTACGCCGAAAACAACCAGGAGGCCTATGACAACTACCTCCAGGCCATGCGCATCTCCGAGGACCCCCGGGTGCGCCTGCCCATCATGATCTGCCAGGACGGCTTCATCACCTCCCACGCGGTGGAAAACATTCTGCTGGAGGAGGATGGCGCCGTCAAGCGGTTTGTGGGGGAGTACCGGCCGGAACACTACCTGCTCAAGCATGAAAATCCCCTGGCGGTGGGTCCCTATGACACCTGCCCCTACTGTATGGAGCACAAGGTCCAGCAGGCCCAGGCCATGAAGGCCGCCAAAGCGGTCATTCTGGAGGTGGCCAACGACTTCGAGCGGACTTTCGGCCGGAAGTACGGCTTCTTCGAGTGCTATGAGATGGAGGACGCGGAGGTGGCGCTGGTGCTCATCGGCTCCACCGCCGGCACCGCCAAGGCCTGCATCCAAAAGCTCCGCGCCCAGGGGGTAAAGGCGGGCCTCATCAAGCTGCGGGTGTTCCGCCCCTTCCCCATGGAGGAGCTGGCCGCCGCCCTGTCCCACGTAAAGGCGGTGGCGGTGATGGACAAGAGCGAGGGCAATTCCGGCTGCGGCGGGCCGCTGTTTGCCGAGACCTGCGCCGCCTGCTACGATCTGCCCGTCCGGCCCATGCTCATCGACGTGGTGTACGGCCTGGCGGGCCGGGACTGCCGGGTGGAGGATGTGGAAAAGGTGTACCACCACCTGCTGCGCATGGCGGAGACCGGGGTTACCGGCCCCCGCTACCTCCACATGGGGCAGCGCAGCAATGCTGAGGAGGTGCTGTGAGATGGCATACAACCACAAAAAAGAGCTCTCCAAGCCGGAGCGCTTTGTGGGCGGCCACCGGCTGTGCGCCGGCTGCGGCGCCGGCATCGTCTGCCGGGCCATGACGCGAGCCCTGGACGAGGGGGACAAGGCGGTGATCTGCAACGCCACCGGCTGCCTGGAGGTGTCCTCCTTCCTCTACCCCTACACCGCCTGGGAGGACAGCTACATCCACTCCGCCTTTGAAAACGCCGCCGCCACCTGCGGCGGGGTGGAGGCGGCCTACCGCGCCCTGAAAAAGAAGGGCAAGGTGCCGGACAACTATAAATTTCTCACCATCGGCGGGGACGGCGGCACCTACGACATCGGATTTCAGTCCCTCTCCGGGGCCATGGAGCGGGGCCACGATATGGTGTACTTCTGCTACGACAATGAGGCCTACATGAACACCGGCATCCAGCGCTCCTCCTCCACCCCCCGGTTTGCCAGCGCCACCACCTCCCCGGCGGGGAGCGCCTCCACCGGCAAGGGGCAGGAGAAAAAAGACCTGACTGAGATCATGGCCGCCCACCACATCCCCTACGTGGCCCAGACCACCTTCCTGGGCAACTTCAAGGACTTTCACGAAAAGGCCCACCGTGCCATTTACACCCCCGGCCCCGCCTTCGTCAACGTGCTCACCCCCTGTCCCCGGGGCTGGCAGTATTCTCCGGAGCTGCTGCCCGAGCTGTGCCGCCTGGCGGTGGACACCTGTGTGTGGCCCCTCTTCGAGGTGGTGGAGGGGCGGTGGATGCTCTCCTACGAGCCCCGCAAGAAGCTGCCCGTCACCGAGTTTATGAAGCTCCAGGGCCGGTTCAAGCACTGCTTCCAGCCGGGCAATGAGTGGACCCTGGAGGCCGCCCAGCGCTATGTGGATCAGCGGTGGGAGGCCCTGCTGGCCCGGTGCCTGGGGAGCTGATCCGCCCCCCGGCTTCCGGCTTTCCTGCGCCGCCCCGGGCGGCGGCGCGTCTTCCAATCCCGTTTTCACAGCTGGCCCTGACCATTGGGAGCACGGCGCCCCGATGGCTGGGGCCACTCTTTTTTTGCCCGGATCGCGCTAAAACTATAGGAAAATGCTATCGGGCGGGATTGGAAAATAGTATTGGACTGAGTTGCATAAAATAGCTATAATTTAGTCAAACGGAGGAGAAAAAGAGTGTAAAGTGCACAAAACCGCGCCGCGATTCTAAAAACATACTTTAGCGTATAGTGATGAAAATGTGCAAAAAAGAGAGAAAAGACGCGCAAACGGGGAACTGATCTTGAGATAAGGGGGAACGTCAATGCTCAAAAAACTATCGTTTTTGCTGGGAGCTGCCTTCTGCATCTTCCACTGCTGGACGGCCATGTTTGGCGCCGCACCAGGCATTGCCCAGAAAGCCATTCACCTGGGAGTTGTCCTGGTCATCTTCTTCCTTGACTATCTGACCAAGGAAGACAGAAAATGGTATCTCAAAGTAATTGACCTGGTCCTTCTTGTGGCTGTGGCGGGGAGCATGCTCTATATCATCTCCATCGACAAGACCATCGACCTGCGCAGCGGCCTGATCTACACCTACGACATCATCTTCGGCGTGCTGCTGATCATCGCGCTGATTGAGGCCACCCGGCGGTCGGTGGGACTCTCCCTGTCCATCGTGGTGCTCTGCTTCATCGCCTACGCCTTCTTCGGCCCCTACATGCCCGGCTTCCTGGTCCACGCGGGCATGGACCTGTCCCGGCTGATCAGCATCGTCTACCTGAGCACCGACGGTATTTACGGTACCGCCATCTACGCCTCGGCCAGCTACATTGTGTTGTTTGTCATCTTGGGCGCGGTCTTCAATGAGACGGGCGTGGGCGACTACTTCACCAAGCTGGCCTCCCGGGCCTTCGGCCGGTTCCGGGGCGGCCCGGCCAAGATCGCCGTGGTGGCCAGCGGCCTGTTCGGCTCCATCAGCGGAAGCGCCATCGCCAACGTCATTGGCACCGGCACCTTTACCATCCCCATGATGAAAAAGTGCGGCTTTGAAGACGACTACGCCGCCGCGGTAGAGGCCTCCGCCTCCACCGGCGGACAGATCATGCCCCCCGTCATGGGCGCCACCGCCTTCCTGATCGCCGAGTATCTGGGTATTCCCTATTTCGACCTGGTGGCGGCGGCCCTGATTCCGGCGGTGCTGTTCTACGTGGCCATTCTGATGACGGTGGACCTCTACGCCAGAAAGCACAACATCAAGGGCGTGCCGGAGGATGAGCTGCCCACCTGGAAGGACCTGGCGAAGAACGTCTACCTGATCCTGCCCCTCATCTACCTCATCCTGGCCATGAGCGTATTCAAGATGACGGTCACCAAGGCGGGCATCACCTCCATCATGGTCACCATCGTGTGCACTCTCTTCTCCTCCAAGAACCGGATCAACCTGACCAAGCTGAAGAAGATCGTCAAGGCCTCTGTGGACGGCGCCAAGCCGGTGGCCATTGCCTGCGGCGTAGTGGGCATTATCATCGGCGTGGTTATGGGTTCCGGCCTGGGCATTCGGATGAGCGCGGTGCTCATCGACGTGGCCGGCGGCCACCTGTGGCTGCTGCTCATCCTGACCATGGTGGTCTCCCTGATTCTGGGCATGGGCGTACCCACCACCGCGGCCTACCTGATGCTGGCCCTGCTGGTGGTTCCCGCCCTGAAGGAAATGAACGTGCTCCCGCTGGCGGCCCACCTGTTCATCTTCTACTTCGGCATCATCTCCAACGTGACGCCTCCGGTGGCCCTGGCGGCCTATGCGGCGGCGGGCGTGGCCAGGAGCAATCCCACAAAGACGGGCTTCTTCGCCTTCAAGCTCTCCCTGTCCGGCTTCATCCTGCCCTTCATGTTCGTCTACAATCCGGTGCTGCTGATGCAGGGCAGTCCGCTGGACATCATTCAGTCCCTGATTACGGCGCTGCTGGGCATCTACAGCCTGTCTGCGGCACTGGAGAAGTTTGTATTCAAGTGGAGCATCAACCAGTTTGAGCGGCTGATCCTCTTTGTCTCCGCCCTGCTGCTCATCGTACCCGGCACCGTCACCGACCTGATCGGCTTTGCGGTGCTGGTGGGCATGTTCTTCCTGAAGCTCTTTGAGGAAAAACGGGGTCTCATGCAGAAAGCATAAAAATATAAGGAAAAGGAGTAAAGATCATGAAAAGAAACACATGGAAACGGCTGCTGGGTTTGGGACTTGCGGTTGTAATGGCGTTCTCCTTTGCCGGATGCTCCAATGAGCCGGTGAATTCCGGCAGCAGCAACAATGACAACGGGCAGGCTTCCAGCACCGACGAGGGCGGCACTGTGACTATCCGCTTCGGCGGCGGCCCCAGCTCCAGCGCCAACTACACCACCTTTGCCGGCATCGGCAACCTGATTACCCAGGACCACCCCAACTATCTGTGCAACACCGAGATCTCCACCGGCTCTCAGGAGAATATCCGCATGATCCAGAACGGCACCGTTCAGTTCGGCGTGGCCATGAGCGACGTGGAAGAGGCCGCTTTCAAGGGCGAGCGGGAATTTGAGGGCAACCCTGTGGATATCCGTCACGTGATGGGCGGCTACACCACCGTGGTCCACATGTTTGTGGCGGAGGACTCCGACATCAACTCCATTGCCGACCTGAAGGGCAAGAAGCTGGCGGTGAGCAAGGGCGCCATGGCCCAGTACTATATGCCCATCTTGCTGGAGGCCTACGGCCTGACCACCGATGACGTGACCATCACCGAGACCGCCCTCCAGGACATCTGCGACGCGGTGAACGACGGCAATGCCGACTTCGGCGTTCACATCACCCCCTACACCAGCTCCCCCATTGCCGACCTGGCTGCCACCAAGGGCATCAAGCTTCTCTCCGTGGACCAGGAGCACATTGACAAGATCACCAGCGAGTACCCCTACTTCTACGCCTTCACCATCCCCGGCGGCGTCTACACCGGCGTGGATGAGGACGTGGTGTCCATCGCTACCAGAAACAACCTGGTGTGCGCCGCCGATGTGGACGATGAGATCGTCTACAACGTGGTCAAGTGCATCATCGAGCACCAGGACGATCTGGCCGACATCTATCCCCAGGCTGTGGAGTTCAACACCGAGAACGCCATTGAGGGCGCCCTCATCGACATCCACCCCGGCGCCATCCAGTACTATCAGGAAATCGGCCTCATGGAGTAAAATTTGGGAGAGAGCAAAATGGTAACAGTATTTGATCATGCGGTTCAGGCGGGCCAGCGGGCGTATTTCACCATTCCCGTGGGGGAGCTGGCCCACAAGGCTGTGATTCAGCTGCCCGTCATCGCCCTGGCCGGCGAGAAGGACGGTCCCACCCTGTGGATCAACGGTACGGTACACGGGGACGAACTCAACGGCTCCTACGCCGCCTGGGAGCTCTCCCGGGAGCTGGACCTGTCCCAGCTGGCGGGCAACCTGGTGGTCACCCCCATCTGCAATCCCATGGCCTTCGAGTGCCGGAACAAGATCTCCGCCGTGGACAGTATGGACATGGACACCGCCTTCCCCGGGGACGACAGCGGTATGCTCACCCAGCGGATTGCGGCCATCATCTACCGGGAGATCAAGCGCACTGCCAACGCCCTGATCAGCTTCCACACCATGGCCACCCCCTACAAGGCGGAGCCCTATTCGGTGCGCAAGCTGGTACCCGGGGTGAGCGAGGAGGTCAACCAGGTGGCCGAGCGGATGCAGCGCTCCTTCGGCGTGGTGGCCAACTGCCTGGTGAACCTGTGCGGGTCCACCAATGAGCTGCCCGGCGTCACCAGCGGCGCGCTGGACATCACCTGCCTGAAGGACGGCATCCCCGCCTTCATGGGCGAGATGGGCCAGGGCGGCAAGATCGACCGGCGGTATGTGGAGGTCGGTAAAACCGGGATTCGCAATGTGATGAAGACCCTGGGCATGCTGGAGGGGGACGTGGAGAAGCCGGAGCGGCAGGTGCTGATTACCAAGCGGCGCTTCCTGCGCAGCAACGAGGGCGGCTTCATTACCATGAACGTGGCCTCCGGGGACGAGGTGAAGGCGGGCGAGAGCCTGCTGGACATCCACTACTACGGGGACCAGATCGGGAGCTATCCCGCTCCTGCGGACTGCTACATCATTGGAACCCGGGAGAACCCCGTGGTGAGCACCGGCGACCGCATCGCCTTTGTGGGAACCGAGTGGAAAACCTGGTAACAGCGCCCGGCCGCCAGCCCGGCGGCGGAAGCGCCAGCCATACTATCCAATAAGGGGGCCTGTGTCCGGCGGGGGAGCGGTTTCCTCCCCTCTCCCGCCGGATAATGCATGATGGAACTGATACATAATTTTGACGAACCCGTGCTCCGGCGCGGGAGTGACTGCAAGAAGTACGACGCCAAGGTATGTCCTCCCGACGTGCTGCCCATGTGGATCGCCGACACGGACTTCAAGGCGCCCCAGCCGGTGATTGACGCCCTGGTGCGCCGGATGAGCGACGGAGTGTACGGCTATCCCGTGGTCAGCGGGGAATTCCGGGCGGCGGTGGCCTACTGGGAAAAGACCCGCTTCCACTGGGACATCCCGGAGAGCGCGGTGGAATTTGTCCCCGGCGTGATTCCCGGCGTCATCTGCGCCGTGCGGGCGCTGAGCCATCCGGGGGACCAGGTGGTGATTCACACCCCCTGCTATCCCCCCTTCCGGGACATGGCCAGCCACAACGGGCGCATACTGCTGCGCAATGAGCTGAAGGTGAAGGACGGGCAGTATCAGATCGACTTTGCGGATCTGGAGGAAAAGCTGTCCGACGTGCGTACCAAGCTGTTTATCCTGTGCAATCCCCAAAACCCCACCGGTCGGGTCTTCACCCGGGAGGAGCTGGAGAAGATCGGGGAGCTGTGCCTGCGCCACCACGTCTTCGTCCTGTCCGACGAGATCCACGGGGATCTGACCTACCGGGGCCACACCCATATCCCCTTCGGCAGCATCTCCAAAGAGCTGGCGGAGAACAGCGTCACCTTCGTCAACCCCAGCAAGACCTTCAACACCGCCGGCTTCCGGACGGCGGCCTTCGTGGCCCTGAACCCCCAGATCAAGGCGGCGGTCCACGAGGCGGTGCTGGACAACAAGGGGATCGGCGAAAACCTCTGCGGCACGGTGGCCACCATCACCGCCTACCGCCACGGCGCCTACTACGCCGACCAGATGATGGAGTATCTGGAGGGCAACCTGGACATCGTATGCGCCGCCCTGGCGCAGACCGACCGGGTCAAGCTGGTCCGCCCGGAGGGTACCTACCTGCTGTGGCTGGATTGCCGGGGCCTGAACATGCCCCAGGCCGAGCTGAAGGCCTTCTTTGAGCAAAAGGCGAAGCTGCTGCTCAACGACGGCGTCAGCTTCGGCCCGGAGGGAGTGGGCTTCATGCGGATGAACATCGCCACCCAGCGGTGCAACGTGGAGGAGGCCATGAAGCGCCTTCTCAATGCCTTGGAGCAGCTTTCAAAGTAACCATAGACAAACGCCCGGCGGCGGGAGCCTGTTTTGGCTCCCGCCGCCGGGCGTTTTTCGCCTGTGGCAGCGGCACTCACGCCTGTACGCTCTCCGACGTTCTGGCCACCAGGTTGATAAACTCCTCCGCCGTGTTGGAAAACACCGTGTCCTCCCGGTAAGCGATGGCCAGGGTCCATTTGACCACCGGGGAGCCAAAGGAGAAAAACAGGGGCGGCTGGGGAACGCTGGGGATTTTGATGACGCTCTCGGGAATCACCGCGCAGCCCAGACCCACCTCCGCCAGCCGGAACACCGACTCCACGCTTTTTACCCGCAGCACGGTGGAGGGGACCACGTGGTTTTCCTCAAAAATCTCCCTTGTGCGGATGGCGATGGACTGCTCCGGGTTCAGGGCAATATAGGGCTGGTTGTGAAGCTGCCGGATATCAATCCAGGGGTACTTGCAGTCCGGCCGCTCCACCCCCTTGAAGGTGAGGGACTGGGACCGGGGGACCACCAGCAGCAGCTCCTCCTCAAAAAAAGGAATGTATTTCAGGTGCGGCACATTGCGGGGATTGATAATGGCCAGATCCAGCTCCCCCCGCAGGAGCATGTCCTCCAGCCCCTTGGTGGTGTAGTTTTCATACAGCTGCAATTCCACGTTGGGATACTTGTTTACAAAGGCCTTTAGAATGGTGGGCATATTGTAGGACATGCGGAGCACTGCGCAGCCGATTTTCAGCCGGCCGTACAGCTCCTCATGAATGTCGGAGAGGTCCTTCTCCAGGCTGTCGTACAGATCGGTGATTTTCTTGGCCGTCTCCACATACTTCTCGCCAGCGTAGGTGAGCACAAACCGGTTGTTGATCCGTTGAAACAGCTGCACGCCCAGACGGTTTTCCAGATCCTTGATGTACCTGCTCAGGGAGGGCTGGGAGATAAACAGAGCCTCCGCCGCCCTGGATACGTTTCCCTTTTCCGCCACTGCCAGCACATAGGACAATTCCTTCAGCATACGGCACCTCCGTCTTCTCGGCGCATACCGGCTCTTACTATGTTACTATACGGGCTAAAGTGCGTTATGTCAACAAGGTAATATCTGGATGACATTTGGGCCTGGAAATGGGAAAAATGGCCGCAGTGGAAACGATGCGGCCATTTTTCCAGGCAAATGCAAAGAGAGATGCGGTAAAACTCAGATTCTGGCGATATGCTCCTCCACCGCGGTGTCGGCCACAGCCTTGGCCACCACATCGGCCACGGACTTGTCC
>NZ_CALXFV010000034.1 GCF_944387675.1 uncultured Flavonifractor sp.
TACCGGCAAACTTGTATCCGTGCATGAGGATTTCAAGCGGGACCAACTTCCGGACAACATGATCTGGGGTCAGGCGGCCGGTATTGCAGCGGCAGTTTGTGTGCGGAGAGGGCTTACCCCCAGAGAGCTTGAGAGTGATGTGTCTGAGGTACAGGAGATCCTCAGAAAGAATGGCGCTATCCTTGACGGAACCCGCTAAACCAGATTTTGATTTCCCTATAATGGTTTAAACAAAACACCCCCCAAGAGCAAAAATATCGGGCTCCCGCAGAAGTGGCGCAGCGTCAGCGGCGCCACTTCTGCTTTTTATCAAAAAGCACCCCACTTGTTATTCGGTGTATATACCGCCTAACAAATGGGGTGCAATTCATATAGAGGAAACTTTTTGCTTGCAGATAGGTGAAGAGGGACTCACAATCAGACGCAAAAACAAGCTGCGCTGTCCTTAGCCGGGGGCGTTGCCTGCCGGGTGCTGCTCCTTCAGCCACAGGAAGCCGTAGCCGGACAAAGTGAGGGAGCCGCCCGTCAGGGACTGGCCGCTTACCAGATCTGTCAGCGGCATCTCCGGGCAGGCCACACTCTGGGGCTGCTCAGAGAAGTTGAAAA
This sequence comes from uncultured Flavonifractor sp., assembly GCF_944387675.1. Taxonomy (GTDB): domain Bacteria; phylum Bacillota; class Clostridia; order Oscillospirales; family Oscillospiraceae; genus Flavonifractor. Next base: position 607 of record NZ_CALXFV010000034.1, read on the forward strand.
AGGCGATCAGCCCCTCGGAGCCATACCGGCGGCGGAGGGCCAGCACGGAGCGATTCCCGGAGTCGGGCAGCGTTACCTCGCTGTCGGCCCGGAAGACCTGCTCCCTGCCCCGGATGCGCTCCAGATGCCGCAGGGCCTGGAAGATCCGGCCGGGGACGGTGGCCTCATCCCGGCACAGCTCCGCCTGTTCCCACTGGAACTTCCCCCGGTGGAGGTAGCGGCTGTCCGCGGCCTTCTCCGGATCATCGTGATAGCTGTAATCGTTCAGCTGCCCCAGCTCGTCCCCGCTGTACAGCACGGGAATTCCACTCTGGGAGAGCATCCAGGCGTGAAGCATCAGGTGGCAGCGGATGGCCTGCTCCAGTGCGGCGGAATCGCCGGTATACAGGGCGCTCTCCACGCCGCAGAGGGAGGCGGTGGTGCCGCAGAGACGGGCGTCGCCCAGGCGGGGGTCGTCGTTATACAGTTCCCCCCTGGCCCAGCTCCCCGGCCAGCGGCCGGTGAACCAGTCGTTCAGGTATTTTTTATGGGGAACCTCATTCTGATCCCGCTGGAACAGCCAGGGGTAGTCCAGCCCCCAGCCGATGTCATCGTGGCAGCGAAGGTAATTCTGAAACAGGCAGGACCGAGGGAGTGCGCACACCTGCTCCATCTGGTAGCGGAGCAGGCCCACGTCCCGGGTCGCTACCGTATTCCAGGTGGTACACATGGTGGTTACGTTATAGAGCATGTCGCACTCCGGCCGTTCCGGAGTGCCGAAATAGGGGGCCACCTTGGCCGGCTCCATCACCACCTCGCCCAGCAGCAGCACGCCCGGGCAGACCACCTGGCAGGCCAGGCGGATCAGACGCACCAGGGTATGGACCTGGGGCAGGTTGCGGCAGTCGGTTCCCAGCTGCTTCCAGATATAAGGTACCGCGTCCAGCCGGATCACATCCATTCCCCGGTTGGCCAGGTAGAGCAGGTTCTCCGTCATATCATTGAGGACCATGGGGTTGGCATAGTTCAGATCCCACTGGAAGGGGTAAAAGGAGGTCATCACAAACTGGTTGCAGTCTGAGAGATAGGTAAAATTGCCCGGTGCGGTGGTGGGGAACACCTGAGGGACGGTCTGCTCAAACTGGGCCGGAATGTCCCAGCTGTCATAGAAAAAATAGCGGCTCCGGGCCACCGGGTCTCCTGCGCGGGCGGCCTTGGCCCAGGGATGCTCCTCACTGGTGTGGTTGAGGACAAAATCCAGGCACAGGGCGATGCCCTTCTTCCGGCAGGCGTCGGCCAGAGCCTCCAAATCCTCCATCGTACCCAGATCGGGGCGGACCCGGCGGAAGTCGGAGACGGCATAGCCGCCGTCACTTTTCCCCTCCGGGGAATCCAGCAGGGGCATCAGGTGGAGGTAGTTGACGCCGCACGCTTTCAGATAGGGCAGCTTTTCCTGCACCCCCCGCAGGGTTCCGGCAAAGCAGGAGGGGTAGAGCATCATGCCCAGCATCTTGCTGGACCGGCACCAGTCCGGATTGCCCAGCCGCTTGCTGTCCTGCCGCCGCAGGGCGGGTTTGCGCTGGTCCAGCGCCCGCTCCAGCATGCCGAGAAAATAGGAAAACGCCTCCTCATTTTCACCATACAGGGAGACGTAAAGCGTCCGCAACTCCTCCCGGCAGGGCGAAAGCCGCTCCTCAAACAAAGTGCTCTTTTTCACTGCGGAGCTTCCCCCTTCCAGGACATCACTTCAGCCAGGGTGGGCATGGCAGGGATGGCGCCCGGCCTGGTGCAGGTCAGGGCCGCGGCCCGATTGGCAAAAGCCAGCCCGGCCTCCAGACTTTCAGGCGTAAGGCCGTCCAGCCCGCCGGCCAGCGCCAGCCGGGACAGCAGCGCGCCCAGGAAGGTGTCCCCCGCGCCGTTGGTGTCCGCCACCTGGACGGGCCGGGAGGCCACCTGACCGGTGCGGGTTCCCAGACGGTAGAAACTGCCGCCCGCGCCCATGGTGATGACAATCAGGGGGATGCGGTAGCTCTCCCACAGGACCTGACTGCCCGCGTCCAGGTCCCGGATTCCGGTGAGCAGCTCCAATTCCTCTTCCGCCAGCTTGAGCACGTGGCAGAGGGAGAGCGGCTCCTTCATCCGGGCCACAGCGGTCTCCTGGTCGGGCCAGAGGCTGGCCCTGTAGTTGGGATCATAGCTGAGAAGAATTCCCATCTCTCTGGCCTGACTGGCCACCCCCAGGGTGGCGCTCCGGGCGGGTTCTGCCGTCAGGCTCACTGAGCCGAAGTGGAGGAAGACGGGCCGCGTCCCATAGGCCTGCAAAGCCTGTACGGCCTCCTCCAGGGTGATCTGCGTATCGGCCCCGGGATTGCGGTAGAAGGCGAAGCTCCGTTCCCCGGCGGCGTCCACGCTCACCACCGCCAGGGTGGTGAGCTCCCGCCCGGTCCGGTACAGCCCGGACACATCCACCTGATTATCCGTAAGGGTCTGGCAGATGGATGTGCCGAAGGCGTCCAGTCCTACCTTGCCGATAAAGCCGGTCCCGGCGCCGAGCCGGGCGGCGGCCACCGCCACGTTGGCGGGGGCACCCCCGGGAAACGCGGCGTAGCGGCGGATGTGGGCGGCGTCCTCTGCGGTTTGGGTCAGGTCAATGAGAGCCTCACCCATAGTTACAATTTCCGGCATGTGTGTTCCACCTTCTCTTTCGGTTGAATTGTAGGTCAGGACGGGAGGTGGGAGTCCTCCTCCTCTTTCGAAACGGGACAATAGTCCCGCAGCAGGGTGCGCAGAAAGAAATTGGAGAGCAGGGCGGGCAGGGAAAAGCCCAGCAAAAGCAGGTAGACCAAGCTGATGGGGAGCTGCAAAATTCCCCACAGCGTCAATCCATATCCGAGCGCCGCGGCCAGAATGGGCCGCAGCGGCCGGCCCACGCCCAAGGTCAGAGCCAGGCGGAGGGCGGGCTTGACCCGCATTCCCGTGCTCAGAACGCCGTACAGGCAGACGGAGGAGAGCAGACTCACCAGAAAAATGGTGGAACAGACCAAAAAGGGCGCAAACAGCACCGGATTTTCGCCGGCCCGGGTCAGGTAGAACCAGGCGCCGAAGCCGGAGGCCGCCAGCGGCAGCGCCGTGAGGAAAAAGGCGGCGTAGGCCTGCTTCCAGAAGGTGCGGAAAGCCGTGCGGTAGTCGTAAAAGCACAGCACCGGTTGGTCCAGCATCATTTTCCGAATAACCTGATTCATGGCGAAAATAGCCGGCGGAATGGTGATCACCGGAATGCAGGAGACCAAAAACAGCAGATTAAGGAGGAAAATGGAGCCCGCCTCCAACTGAATTATCTGAAGCAGCCGGGCCGGACCGGTTTTTTCCGGCTCATCCGGCCGAATCCCCGGGCCGGGCGTCTGATAGTCCTTGCGGAAAAACAAACGGATTCCTCCTCTCTGTCCACATCCTTATCAGCGTGAACATACCATACTGGGCGGGGCAATTCAATAGCAATAAACTGACAGCCCAGGTAATTTGATGACATCGGAGGCTGTAGGGCGCGGTTCATCATCTTTTTACCGCAACTATCAACATTTTATTGTTGCACGGAAAAGATACCCATGCTATCCTAAAGCCCGAAGAGGGCCGCACAGAGGCTCACGGTTGTTTGGCTGGATTTATTCGTTAATAAATTACCCGTCTGATCATATGAAAAATGGAGGTCAAGGATCATGGCAAGCATTACGTTCAAGCATGTCAATAAAACCTACCCCGGCAATGTAACGGTTGTTCCCGACCTGAACCTGGAGATTCAGGACAAGGAATTTGTCATTCTGGTTGGTCCCTCCGGCTGTGGCAAGTCCACCACCCTGCGGATGATCGCCGGTCTGGAGGACATCAGCAGCGGCGAGTTGTACATTGGCGACCGGCTGGTAAACGATGTGGCGCCCAAGGACCGGGACATCGCCATGGTGTTTCAGAACTACGCCCTCTATCCCCATATGACGGTGTACAAGAACATCGCCTTTGGCCTGATTCAGAAGAAGGTACCCAAGGATGAGATCGACCACCGGGTACACGAGGCGGCCAGGGCGCTGGATCTGGAGCATCTGCTCAACCGCAAGCCCAAAGCCCTTTCCGGCGGCCAGCGGCAGCGTGTATCCCTGGGCCGCGCCATGGTGCGCAATCCCGCCGTTTTCCTGTTGGACGAGCCCCTGTCCAACCTGGATGCCAAGCTGCGCACCGCCATGCGCTCTGAGATCAGCCGGCTGCACAAGCGGCTCCAGACCACCTTCGTATATGTCACCCATGACCAGACCGAGGCCATGACCATGGGTGACCGCATCGTGGTGATGAAGGAGGGCGTCATTCAGCAAAACGACGCGCCCCAGGTTCTGTATGACTACCCCTGCAACCTGTTTGTGGCCGGCTTTATCGGCTCCCCCCAGATGAACTTCCTGGACGCGGTGATTGCCAAGCAGGGCAACGGGTATGTGGCGCAGGTCTGCGGCTCCGCAGTGGCCCTGCCCGCCCGGATGAACGAGGCGGTGGCCCCCTATGTGGGCAAGACCGTGGTGCTGGGCATCCGTCCGGAGGACGTGATCGCCGCCGACGCCGGTCAGGACGCGGGGACCGGAATGACTTCCACGGTGGAGATTGCCGAGCTGATGGGCGCGGAGATCAGCCTGCACGTGGACTGCCAGGGCAACCGGATGGTCATTCGCACCGAGCCCACCTTCAAGGGGCGGGAGGGCGATACCGCCATTCTGACCTTCAAGAATGAGAAGATCCACCTCTTCGACAAGGAGACCGAGCGGGCCATTGCTCACTGAGCGCAGGGATTAAGCAACAGGTCATAGGGACAGGAGGCGGGCAGATCCCCCTCCTGTCCTTTTTTGGAGGAACACGACATGATTTCCGATGCGGCAAATCCGCGGGAGGTCCGTCCCGCGCCGCCCGACCCGGCTGTGGAGGGCCTGCTGACCCTCGCCTCCGCCCGGGTCCTCCCTCTGTCCTCCGGCGGCAGCCACAGCGGCTATGCCGGGGATTTGGGCTGCTGCCTTATCGCGGCGGCGCAGGGCGCCCTGACCGCCGTCTCCTATGCGCGGAGCGATGTACTCTCCCCCGGCCAGGCCCTGGTGCTGTGGCAGTGCGGGGCCTTTACCATCCAGTCGGTGGGGGACAGTGTGTGCCTTCTGATTCAGCTGCGTGGTGAGCTGCCCGGACGGCTGCTGTCCGGGCGCCTCACCGACGGGGCCGCCTTTTTCCCAAAGGGCGGCGCGGCGGTGCGGGAGGCGGTACATACGCTGTCTGTCCTGGAGGATGAGCATGCTCCCGTGAACGGGACCTCCGCCTCCGCTCATGCCTATACCATGCTCACCCATCTGATCAGCGGCCCCGTTTCCGGTCTGGAGGAGCGGACGGAGCGGGGGCTGCCCCCCCTTGTGGAGGCCGCGGTGGGGATCATTCAGGCCGAGTTTCCCTTCCTGGAGGGACTGGACGAGCTGGCGGAACGGCTGGAGGTGTCCAAGCCCCATTTTATCCGCACCTTTACCAAAATGACCGGCGTCTCCCCCGGACGGTATATCACCCACCTGCGGGTGGAGTATGCCAAGCTCCTGCTCAGCGGCGGAGAGAACTCCATCACCTATGTGGCGGAGGCATCCGGCTTTGCAAACGCCAATTATTTTGCCAAGGTGTTCCGCCGGGAGACCGGCATTTCCCCCAGCGAGTATGTGCAGACCCTCTCCCGGCAGGAACAAAAACCGGCGCCCAGGCACGATCCCTTCTTGTGGTGAGGCGGGGGGTACAGCACATTTTGATATATTGAATTGGTGGGTTTTCTTTGGGATTTTCCCTGCTTCCCAGGCGTGGACGGCTGTTCTCCCGGGAGGTTTTGAAATGTAATTTGTCTTTTTGCATAAAAAATAAGGGGAATTAATTGGTGTTTTGCCGAAAATGTTTCAAATATACCTAAATGTCACTTAATATGCACCTAAAGCGCGTTGTATGGCATCCGGGTATATTTTGACGGAACACTTTCATTTACAGTTTCGACACATTCATTATATTATGGTAATAAATTTACGGCGCCTGATTTTGGCGCCGCGGCAAACGCGGAACAAGCAAAAGAGGAGGAGAGCTGTCATGAAACGAGTACCACGCATGTTGGCCCTGCTGCTGGCGGCGGCGCTGATGCTGCCGCTCTCCGGGTGCGGCTCGTCAGACGGAAAGACCCATTTGACCTTCCAGATTTGGGACGTGGGTCAGCGGGACGGTATGCAGGCCATGTGTGATGCTTACACCGCCAATGTCAACCCCGACGTAGTCATCGAGGTGCAGGTCACCAGCTGGAGCGAGTACTGGACCAAGCTGGAAGCCGCCGCCGAGAGCAACACCCTGCCGGATCTGTTCTGGATGCACACCGACCAGATCCTCTACTACTCCGAATTCGGGATGCTGGCTGATGTCACCGACCTGTTCCCCTATGAGGAGCACTACAGTGAGATTTCCATCAACAACGCCCAGGGCTCCGACGGACGGATGTACGGCGTACCCAAGGACAAGGACAACATCTGCCTGATCTACAACCGGGAGATGTTTGACGCCGCCGGGGTGGCCTATCCCGACGACACTTGGACCTGGGACGACCTGGAGGCTGCTTCCCAGGCCATCTACGACGCCACCGGCAATTACGGCTACATGGCCTACAATGACGAGCAGCTGGGCTATCACAACTTCGTCTATCAAAACGGCGGCTGCATCCTCACCGAGGACAAGACCAAAGGCGGCTTTGACCAGGAAGCCACCCGGGAAGCTGTAAAGTATTACGTGAACCTGCAAAGCTACGACTGGTGTCCCGACCAGGCGTACTTTGCCGAAACCACGCCCGGCACGGCTTTCTTCTCCGGGAAGGGCGCCATGTTCCTGGAGGGCAGCTGGAATCTGCTGGCGCAGATGAGCAACTACCCCGACATGGTAGGCAAATGGGACGTGGCGGTGCTGCCCGCCGCCCCCGATCCGGTGAGCGGCGACGGCCGCGCCACCATCTCCAACGGCCTGACCTATGCCACCGGCGCCCGGGGCAAGCACCTGGAGCTGGCCCTTGACGTGCTGAAATATTTCGCCGGGGAGGAAGCCCAGCGCATTCAGGGCGAGTCTGGCGCCGCCATTCCCGCCTATGAGGGGCTGGAGGAGACCTGGATCAGCGCCTTTGACAAGTTTGATTATCAGCTGGACCTGGAGAACGCCATCATGAGCCAGTTTGACTACTGTGTGCAGTACGTCAACAACTCCGCCCGTCCCAAGTGGAAGAGCGGCGTGGTGGATATCATGACCAGCATTTACAACGGCTCGGTGGACATTGAGACCGGCCTGGACAACATCCAGAACCTTATCAACACCGAGACCGCCAAAAAGCTGGCCGATTCCTGAGAGGAGGGGTGAGACATGGGAAAAAAGGCAATACGTCTCTCCGCCGCCGCCCGGCGGGAGGAGAACTGGGGCTACCTGATGATTGCCCCTACCATTGTGGGTCTGATCGTGCTCAACCTGTGGCCGTTTATTCAGACCATCTACACCAGCTTCTGTGAGCACCTGGGCTTTGGCAATTACAAGTTCATCGGAATCGGCAACTATGTGGAGATGTTCCAGAACCCGGAGGTCTGGCGGGCCACCTGGAACACCATCTTGTTCTGCATTCTCACCGTGCCTGTGGGGTTGTTCCTGTCCCTGCTGGTGGCCATGCTCCTCAATGCCAAGATTCGGGGCAAGGGGCTGTTCCGTACCATCTTCTTCCTGCCCATGGTGTGCGCTCCAGCCGCTGTGACCATGGTGTGGCGCTGGATTTTCAACAGCGATTACGGTATTCTCAATCAGATTTTCGGCACCCACATCAACTGGATCACCGACTCCAAGTTCGTGATGATCGCCTGCGCCATCGTGGCCATTTGGAGTAACATCGGCTATGACGCGGTGCTGTTGCTGGCCGGCCTGCAGAACATCTCCAAGAGCTACTATGAGGCCGCCGAAATTGACGGTACCAGCAAGGTCAACCAATTCCTTCAGATCACCCTGCCCATGGTCTCTCCCACCCTGTTTGTGGTAATGATCATGCGCCTGATGTCCTCCGTCAAGGTTTACGATCTCATCTACATGATGGTGGAGGATACCAACCCGGCCCTAACCTCGGTACAGAGTCTGATGTACCTCTTCTACCGGGAGACCTTCGTGGCCGGCAGCCGCGGCTCGGGCGCCGCCATCGTGGTGTGGACTGTGGCCCTCATCGGTATCATTACGGTTATCCAGTTCATTGGCCAGAAAAAGTGGGTCAATTACGATGTGTAAGGGGGGGAATTTGACATGAAACCGAGTTCCATGCAGCGCACCAAGCAGCTGACCACGTTCCTCACCTATCTGGTTCTGATTCTGGGCGCCATTATCATGATCTTCCCCTTTGTGTGGATGATTCTCACCAGCTTCAAGACCCAGACTGAGAGCATGCAGATCCCACCGGTGATTTTCCCGGCCCAGTGGAATCTGGACAACTTTGTGGACGCCATCGCCTCTCTGCCCTTTGTGAACATGTATGTGAATACCACGCTGATGATCCTGTTCCGGGTTATCTGCGCCGTGGTGTTCAGTTCCATGGCTGGCTACGCCTTTGCCAAGCTGAATTTCCGGGGCAAGAACATTCTGTTCGGGCTGATTCTGGTACAGATGTCCCTGCCTTCCCAGATTTTCATTCTGCCTCAGTACCAGATGGTGGCCAAGCTGGGTATGGCAAATACCATTTTCGCCCTGGTGTTTCCGGGCATTGTCTCCGCCTTCGGCACCTTCTTCCTGCGGCAGACCTACATGGGAATTCCCACCGAGATCGGAGAGGCCGCCTGTCTGGACGGGTGCAACCAGTTTGAGACCTTTGTGAAGGTCATGTTCCCCCTCACCGGCACCTCGGTGGCGGCCCTCACCATCTTCACCGCCGTGTTCGCTTACGGCGATCTGATGTGGCCCCTGGTGGTCAACTCCGACCTGAACATGATGACCCTGTCCTCCGGCCTTGCCACCCTGCGGGGCCAGTTCTCCACCAACTTCCCCGTGCTCATGGCGGGCAGTCTGTTGGCCATGCTGCCCATGGTGATTCTGTACATGATTTTCCAGCGTCAGTTCATCGAGGGCATCGCCAACACCGGCGGCAAATAATCCACCTGAATCCTTTTTATGGCGGCAGCCTCTGCGCTGGCTTACAACCGGCCTGCCGGGGCTGCCGCTTTTTTTGTAAAATTTCAGCGTTCGCTATTGAATCTCGGCACAAGATCGCTTAGAATAATTGGGCTGTATTTGATCCCGCTTCACGCGGAAATACCATGGATCTTTCTTTGCGAGGAGTCTTATATGATGATCCTAGAGAATGAAAAGCGGATTTTTACCCTGCAGACCCGGAATACCACCTATCAGATCAAGGCGGACGAAAACGGTGTTCTGCTTCACACCTATTATGGCCCCAGACTTCGGGGCGGCGATCTCTCCCGGCTGATCCGGTATGCCGACCGGGGCTTCTCCCCAAACCCCAACGAGGTCGGGAACAACCGCACCTACTCCCTAGATACGCTGCCCCAGGAGTATTCCGGTTCGGGAGCGGGGGATTTTCGCCTGCCTTCTCTGGAGCTGGAGCTGGCCGACGGCAGCCATGTGGCTGACCTGCGGTACGTATCCTACCGGCAGCAGCGTGGGAAATATGACCTGGAGGGGCTGCCCGCCTTTTTCGGCGGTGAGGCGGCGGCGGATACCCTGGTGATCACCCTGGAGGACGCGGCGGCCCAGGTGCGGGTGGAGCTGTTCTACGGCGTGTTTGAGGAGCTGGACCTGATTACCCGGGCGGCCAGGATCGTAAACCAGGGGGATCAGCCGGTGCGCCTGTACCGGGCGGCCTCTCTGTGTCTGGATTTCTCCGGCCTGCCGCTGGAGTTTATCACCTTTGACGGCGGCCATGTAAAGGAGCGGAAGCTGAACCGGGCGCCCCTGCGCCCCGGCATCCAGTCGGTGGGAAGCATCCGGGGAATCTCCAGCCACCAGCACAACCCCTTTGTGATGCTGTGCGAGCCTGGCGCCGATGAGGACCACGGCACCTGTTACGGTGCCGCGCTGCTGTACAGCGGCAACTTTGAGGCGGCGGCGGAGCGAAGCCAGTTTGAGGATGTCCGGCTGACCATGGGGATTCATCCCTTCCATTTTGCCTGGACGCTGGAACCCGGCCAGGCGTTTACCACGCCGGAGGCCGCCCTGATCTGCTCTCCCAGCGGTTTCGGGCAGATGAGCCGGCAGTTTCACCGGGCTATCCGCACCCACCTGCTTCGGGACGTGTGGCGGGACCGGCGCAAGCCGGTGCAGGTCAACAGCTGGGAGGCCTTTTATTTTGACTACGACCAGGAGCGCCTGCTCCGGTTTGCCAAGGAATCCGCCCAACTGGGGGTGGAGATGTTTGTGCTGGACGACGGCTGGTTTGGCCGCCGGAACAGCGACTCCAGCAGTCTGGGGGACTGGTGGGCCAATGAGGAGAAGCTTCCCGACGGTCTGAGCGGCCTGTCTCGGGAGATCAACGCTCTGGGCATGGAGTTCGGCCTGTGGATTGAGCCGGAGATGGTCAGCGAGGACAGCCAGCTGTACCAGACCCATCCCGACTGGGTTTTGAACCCGGCCGGCCGGCCCTATACCCGGGGCCGCAGCCAGTTGGTGCTGGACTATACCAGGGAAGAAGTACGGGAATATATTTTCCAAACCCTGCAAAAGCTATTGGAGACCGCCCGTATCTCCTACCTGAAATGGGACATGAACCGGGCGCTGACCCAGGTGTGGTCCGCCGCTCTCCCGGCTGGGCGGCAGGGGGAGGTCTATCACCGCTATGTGCTGGGGGTCTACGATCTGTTGGAGCGCATCCGGCAGGCAAATCCCCACACCCTGATTGAAGGCTGCTCCGGCGGCGGCGGCCGGTTTGACATGGGAATGCTGTACTATACGCCCCAGATCTGGTGCAGCGACAATACCGACGCCATTGACCGGCTGTCCATCCAATATGGTACCTCCTTTGCCTATCCCCCCGCCACCATGGGCGCCCACGTCTCCGCCGTCCCCAACGAGCAGACTGGCCGGAGCGTTCCGCTGGAGACCCGCGGCGCCGTGGCCCTCTCCGGCACCTTCGGCTATGAGATGGACCTGGGCGCCCTGTCTGACCAGGAAAAGGCGGTGGTGGTCCAGCAGATTCAGGACTACCGGGAGAGTTATACCCTGATCCAGACCGGGGATTACTACCGCCTGTCTGCGCCGTCTCCGGACGGAGCGCCCACCGCCTGGCTCCATGTATCCCAGGACCGGCGGACGGCGCTGCTCTGCCTGGTCTCCGGGCAGGTCCATGCCGGCCCGCCCTTCCGGCAGGTGAAGCTGAAGGGGTTGGACCCGGCGCTGTCCTACCGCCTGACTGGAGACGATATGCCGTGGCCCGGCGACGTGCTGATGCAGGCGGGCTATCCGCTCCCCATGCTGGGAGAGTATGAGTGCCTCCGCCTCTGGCTGAAGGCAGAATAATCAAAAAGGGCTGGCCGCTGCTGCGGCCAGCCCTCTGTCTGCCTTCGGCTGTGGCTCAGGAGTGCTTTCTATTCTGGGCGCGCCACTTTTGAGGCGGTGTGCCGTAGTGCTTTTTAAAGGCACGGGAAAAGTGGAACTGATTGGAATACCCGCACCGCACGGCAATTTCGCTGATAGGAGTATTGCCGCTGCACATCAGCTCGGCGGCCTTGGCAAGCCGCACGCCAATCATAAATTCCTGAGGTGGACAGCCCATGTTGTCCTTGAACAGCTTGCTGAAATAGCTGCGATTGAGCCGGCAGGCGTCGGCCACCTCCTCCACCGTCAGATTCCGCTGGTAATTTTGCTCGATATAATTGACCGCCTCCTGAATATAAAAGTCCTTGAGCTGGTTGGACTGGGCGCTGAGCCGGGTGGAGGAGGACTGGATCAGAGCGTCAATGAACAGATAAAGGTGGCCGATCAGGTGAAGTACGGATGCGTTGGGATGCTCCGCAATATAGAGCATCAGATCCCGGACCTGGGCGCTCTGCGTCTCGTCGTCCGCCTGATAGACGGGCTGGGCGGCGCTCAGCCCGGCATACCGCAGGGACTCCGAGGCGTGCAGGCCGTCAAACTCGATCCAGACATATTTCCAGGGGTCGGCCTCATCGGCAAAATAGGTGTTGATTAAGCCGGGGCAGATGAGGAACCCCTGACCGGCCTGTAGGGTATACCGGCGGGTGGTCACCCCGTCGGCTGCGGTAGCGTCTAGTAAACCGCGCCCGGAAATGATATAATGAAACAGATAGTGGTTCCGGATAAAGGGGCCGAAGGACTTCAGGGGAGCGCACTGCTCATAACCATATTGATAGATCCGCAGGTCCAAAAAGTTCTCATTGGGAAAGATAGAAAAGGAGAAGTCTTTCATCCGGATCCCCCCTGACAACATCAGATCTCTCTTTAGTATAGCATGAATGCCGCCGGAAACCAAGCGGAACTGTTTGCGCGTCCATTGCGGGAGGCGCAGGACCGCTTCCAGGTTGAGACAGGAAAGGAGATACGCTATGCCAAAGCTCTACTATAAAGAAGCCCAGCGGCGCGCCCAGAAGGAATTTCGCGCCTGTACCTCCCGAGGGGAGTACCCCTACCTCCCGGTGCTGGATGATTTTGTACCCACCGACCGGCTGAACCGGGGAACGGACCTGGGCCTGCTCCAGATCCCACTGGAGTTTGTGGTGGGAACCTGCACCGGCGTCCGCACCAACGCCTTCGCCCGGAACTTTATGCCGCTGCTGGATGAGGATTCGGAATTCGCCTGCAAGTGGCAGGCCCTGTGCCAGGCCCATGTGGAGGAGGGAATCCGGGACCCCATCAAGGTCTATGAGTATATGAACCGCTACTATGTCCAGGAGGGCAACAAGCGGGTAAGCGTGCTGAAATTTTTTGGGGGCGACATGGTGAGCGCCTCGGTCATTCAGATCCTGCCGGAGCAAAACGACACCCGGGAGACGGAGCTCTATTACGAGCTGCTGGAGTTTCGCCGCCTCAGCCGGGTCAGCTACCTGGAGTTCTCCAAGCCGGGCAGCTACCTCCGGCTCCAGCAGCTGCTGGGCAAGGAGCCGGAGGACCAGTGGACGGAGGATGAGCGGCGGGATTTTTCCGCGGCCTATTACTCCTTCCGGCAGGCCTATGAGGAGCACGGCGGAGAGCATCTTGCCGCCACGGTGGGAGACGCCATGCTGGCGGTGATCCAGATTTACGGTTACCCGGCCATTCACGGCAAGACCCCCTCCGAGATCCGCCATCTGGTGTCCAACGTCTGGGAGGAAATCGTGTTGCAGCAGGAGCCGGACCCCATCGACGTGAAACTGGAGCCGGAGGAGAAGAAGCCGGGCCTGCTGTCCAAGGTCTTCTCGGTGGGGGAGCGGGGCGCCATGCGGGTGGCTTTCATCCACGACAAGACGCCCACCGAGTCGGGCTGGACCAACAGCCATGAGCAGGGCCGCCTCCATGTGCAGCGGGTGTTTGGGGACGCGATCCAGACCACTCCCTACTTCAACGCGCTGGAGTCCGACCCCTATTCCGTCATTCAGCAGGCCATTGACGACGGCAACACCATTCTTTTCACCACCTCGCCCCGGCTGCTGCCCGCATCCCTCCGGGCGGCGGTGGAACAGCCCAAAGTCACCATCCTGAACTGTTCTCTGAACAAATCCCACCGGTATATCCGCACCTATTACGCCCGGATGTACGAGGCCAAATTCATCATCGGCGCCATTGCCGGCAGTCTGGCCGGTGTGGACAACGTGGGCTACCTGTGCGACTATCCCATCTACGGCCAGATTGCCGGCATCAACGCCTTTGCCCTGGGGGTGCAGATGGTCAACCCCCGTACCAAGGTCTATCTGGAGTGGTCCACAGTGGGTGGGGCGGAGGCCGCCATCCGCAGGCTCACCGACCGGGACATCCGGCTGATCTCCTCCCGGGACCTGACCCGGAAGGGGGATCGGAGCTGGACCAGCTTCGGCCTGTCCCTCATCTCCGGGGAAGACCGGGTGATTCTGGCGGCCCCAGTCTGGCAGTGGGGGGTCTATTATGAGGAGATGCTCCGCCGGATCCAGGACAAAACCTTCCAGGCGGAGTACGAAGAGAGCGGAAAGGCCCTGAACTACTACTGGGGTATGCCCTCCGGCGTGGTGGCCCTCCGCTGTACCGACAAGGTGCCGCCCAGTACTCAAAAGCTGGCGAAGCTGCTGCAAGACTGCATTCAGGCCGACCTCTACTACCCCTTCCGGGGTAAGCTGTATGCCCAGGGGGGAAAGGTGCTGGACGGAGATCTGACCCCGGAACAGATCATCGGCATGGATTGGCTGGCGGAGAATATTATGGGCTCCATTCCCGACTACGACCAACTTAATGAAACCGCCAAGGCCACGGTGGACCTGGTGGGGGTGGAGGCCGCTTCAAAAGATAAGCGGGGATGATATGAAAATCTTGGCTGTTGCTGATGTCACCGCAAAGTATTACTTTGACTTTTATACCCCTGGCAAACTGGACGACATTGATTTGATTCTCTCCTGCGGTGACCTCCATCGTGAGTACCTGGAATTCCTGGTTACCATGTCCAACCGGCCGGTGCTCTATGTCCACGGCAACCATGATGAGTGTTATGACCGGTTTCCGCCGGAGGGCTGTGTCTGTATTGACGATACGATCTATGTCCACCAGGGCATCCGTATCCTGGGCCTAGGGGGGTCCCACCGCTACCGGGACGGGAAGTATATGTATACCGAAGCCCAGATGCGCCGCCGCATTCGCCGGCTGTGGCTTCAGCTGCGCAAATACGGTGGGTTTGACATTCTGGTTACCCACGCCCCCGCCCGGCACATCAACGATTTTGAGAGCATTTCCCACCGGGGCTTTTCCTGCTTTGTGGACCTGCTGGAAAAGTACCAGCCCAAGTACTTTCTCCACGGCCACATTCATCAGAACTATGGGATTCATATCCCTCAGAAGACCGTATACGGAGGCACCACCATCATCAACAGCTACGACCACTGTGAATTTGTCTTTTAAGAAATCCTCAGTCTGGGGAAAACCTTTCACGGGAGGGAAATGCACGGAGTTGTGCCGCCCGCGGGCGGCAGAGTCAAATGAAACTCTGTTATTTCCGAGGATATGTGCCTGGGAAAGAACTCTTCGCGTGGCGGATGGGGTGACGATTTCACAAGAAATTGAGCCCCATCCGCCATGCGGCCTCTTGACGAGAAGAGCTTAAGGCCTCATTCGACGGCCGCGGGGGCGGGAACCCCTGATATGGACTTGGATACCGGCACTTGTGTCCCCTCTGCCCGGTAGGGGGAGCCGGTGCTGTCCAACGGAACATCCCTGACTTCGAAGGAAGCAAAGGGAATATAGGGGAGGGCGGTCCCAGAGACCATCCAACCCTCTCCGATCTCTATGGCCTCCTGGCCGTTCTCCGGTACGGATACCTGCTCCACCGTCTCCAAGTAGCCCTCCGCCGCTGAATCAAAGCGGTATTTGTGCCATGCGGTCCGATCCGCGCCGCTGGAGCCGCAGTGGCACAGGGATCCGTCCGTCCCCAGCACATACAGGCTCCGCTCCCAGCCCTCCGCCGCCAGGACGGGCTGGCCATCTGCCAGGGTGTAAATCGCAAACACATAGCCCTCGTCCAGATTCCAGAACTCATTTCCCACCCAGCCCAGCAGCAGCTCCTCCGAGCCGTCGCCGTCCAAATCCGTTCGTGCATATCCAGTCCGGTCCAGCAGGCTGTCCGTGTCTGTCCAGGCCCAGTAGGGATTGGTCAGGGCGGCGGGCAAATCGGGGTAGCTCTCCGGCTGACGCAGGGTGAGGGCCTCCTCATACCGGGACAGGAGGGCCGCGTAGGGGTCGCTGACGGCAGTCTCCGGCTCTCGGGTGGAGGACGGGGAGGGAGAGGCCGCCTCTCCCGTCAGATCCAGCACGCCGCAGGCGCAGCAGACCAGCGCCATCCCCAGTGCCAGGGACAGGAGAAGGGTCCTCCGGCTGGGTTTCCGGTAGCCCAAAATCCCCTGGAGCCGGGCCTTTAACTGCCGCTTCTCCTCGCACAGGGTGGTGGCCGTTACGCCGGGGGGCAGCCTGTGCCGGGCGGCCAGCGCCAGCAGCAGCTCCCCGTATTTCACCCGCTCCTCCGGCGGCAGGGCGGCCAGCACCGCCTCGTCACAGGCCAGCTCACAGTCCAGGGCGATCCGCCGCCCCATCCAGTGGACCAGAGGATTGAACCAGTGGAGGGCGGCCGCCAGCACCACCAGCCACTTGTACCAGATATCCCTCCGCCCATAGTGGGTGAGTTCATGGCGGAGGGCGGCGGCGGACACCTGCTGCCCCGGGGGCAGCACGACCGCCGGACGCAGCCCCCCAGCAGCACCAGCAGCCAGGCATAATACCAAAAGGCCTGGGGCAGCCGCCTTCCGGTCAGCCGCCGCGCCGCCAGCAGCAGCACCCCCAGCAGGGTGCCGGATAGAGAAAGGGAGAGCAGCGTCAGCAGAAACTCCTTCATTTCGGCGCCTCCCCGTGGAGCAGGGCGGATAGCTCGGCCAGGTCCGCCTCACTCAGCTGGCCGTCCGACACCAGGGCGGCCACCAACTGCTTGGCGCTCCCGTCGAATACCCGTCCGATAAGGCGCCGGGCGGACCACCGGCTGTAGTCCCGACGGGTGATTACCGCCCGGTATACCCCACGGCGCTCCAACGCTACCGCCCCCTTTTCACACAGACGGCGCAGCAGGGTCTTGACTGTGGAATCCTCCCAGCCGCACTTGGCGGACAGCGCCTGCCGGATCTCAATGAGGGGAAGCGGCTGTGAGGAACTCCACAGCACCTGCATCACTTCCAGCTCTGCGTCCTGAATCTTTTCCGCACCTGTACACATGGCTGCCTCCTAAAAGTTTACTGGTGTAGTCCAAATAAAGACTACACCAGTAAACTTTTCTTGTCAAGAAGCAGTTGTCCTTGCTGACGGTTTCGGGGCAATGTATCCTGTAAAAAAACGGCGGGCAGGTTTGGGTGAACCTGCGGTCAGCAGCAGCCTGAGCGGCCCATCCCATAAGGCCGGGCGGGCGCATCTGTTCGACGCACCCGCCCGGCCTTCAGAATTGAGAACGTGCTCAGCCGCACTTGGAGTAGCCGCAGTCCCGACAGGTGACGCAGCCTCCCTCGTGCTCCAGCCTGGCGCCGCACTCGGGGCAGAACTTGGCCAGTTTGGCCTCGGCAGGGGTCATCCCCGGCCGGGGGATGGATGCCGCCTTGGCGGCGGCGCTGATGGGGGCGGGTACCGGCTCGTGGGGCTGATTGGACACCTTAAGCACCTTTTCCAGGGCCTTGGCAATGGCATCGGGGCAGGAGGTTACCGGCACCCCGGGCTGCCGCAGGCAGGAGGGGCAGCGGATGCCCTTGAGCTGCTGGATAATCTCCTTGGGGTCCATGCCGGAGCGGATGCCCACGCTCACCAGCCGGGCGGTGGCCTCGGACTGGCTGGGACAGCCGCCAGCCCGGCCGGTGTTGGTAAACACCTCGCAGATACCGTTCTCGTCATAGTTGACCGTGATATACAGATTGCCGCAGCCGATGCGCACCTTCTCGGTAAAGCCGGTGGTCACCGCCGGCCGGGGCCGGGGCAGAATGTGGCCGTACTCCTCCCGGGCCGTCTGGCATTCCTGACATGCCGGGCCGGCGGGTGCCTGCTTGCCGTCGTTGACCTTGCCGATGTTGAGCACCTGTTCGCTGCGGCTGCCGTCCCGGTAGATGGTGGTCCCTTTGCACCCCAGGGTGAAGGCCAGGCGGTAGACCTCGGCCACCTCCTCCTTGGTGGCGGAGTTGGGGAAGTTTACCGTCTTGCTCACCGCGTTGTCGGTATACTCCTGGAAGGCGGCCTGCATCCGCACGTGCCAGATGGGAGAGACGTCGTGGGCGCAGACGAACACCCGGCGGATCTCTTCGGGAATGCCGTCCACGTGGGCCAGGGAGCCCTGTTCCACAATCTTCTGCATCAGCGCCTCGGAGTAGATCCCCGCCTCCAGCAGCTTATCCTTCAGGATCTGGTTGGTCTCGATAAGATGGGTGTTGTCCATCACATTGCGGATATAGGCGTAAGCGAACACCGGCTCCACCCCGGAGGATACCCCCGCAATGATGGACAGGGTACCGGTGGGAGCGATGGTGGTGACGGTGGCGTTGCGAAGGGGGGCGCCGTCCCGATAAATGCTCTCTCCGAAGAGAGGAAATGCCCCCCGCTCCTCCGCCAGCCGCTGGCTCTCCTGGTGGCCGATGGTATTGACGGTGTCCATGATCTCCCGGGCCAGGGCTACCCCCTCCTCACTGTTGTAGGGGACCCCCATGTAGAGCAGCATGTCCGCAAAGCCCATAACGCCCAGACCGATTTTCCGGGTGGAGCGGGTCATCTGGTCAATCTCCGGCAGGGGATACTGGTTGACCTCAATGACATTGTCCAGGAAATGGACCGCGTTGCGAATGGTGCGCTCCAGCTTGGCCCGGTCCAGCACCCAGCCTGCCACCGTCTTGGTGATGTGGTTGACCAGGTTGATGGAGCCCAGGTTGCAGCTCTCATAGGGCAGCAGAGGCTGCTCCCCGCAGGGGTTGGTGGACTCAATCTCCCCCTGGGCGGGTACCGCGTTGTCCCGGTTGAGCCGGTCCAGGAAGATAATGCCCGGCTCCCCGGTCTGCCAGGCGGAGGTCACAATGGTGTCAAACACCTCCTTGGCGTTGAGCTGGCCGGTGATCCGCCCGGTGGCGGGGTCCACCAGGTCGTACATGGCGTTCTGCCCCGCCGCCTCCATAAAAGCCTCGGTAATGCCCACCGAAATATTGAAGTTGGTAATCTCGCTGGTGTCGTTCTTGCAGGTGATAAACTCCATAATGTCGGGGTGATCCACCCGGAGAATGCCCATATTGGCCCCCCGACGGGTGCCGCCCTGCTTCACCGCCTCGGTGGCGGAGTTGAACACTTTCATAAAGGAGATGGGACCGCTGGCCACCCCGCCGGTGGAGTTTACCGTGGAACCCTTGGGCCGCAGCCGGGAGAAGGAGAAGCCGGTGCCGCCGCCGCTTTTGTGGATGAGGGCGGCGTTCTTGATGGCGTCAAAAATATCCTCCATGGAGTCGGCCACCGGCAGCACAAAGCAGGCGGA
>NZ_CALXFV010000035.1 GCF_944387675.1 uncultured Flavonifractor sp.
GCCCGAAGATCACCAGCTGGATGACAAACACCGGATTGTTGGCCACCTGTACCGCCGCCAGAGGAGCCTCTCCCAGAGCGCCCACCATGAAGGTGTCCACCAGGCCCAACAGGGTGGTACACAGGTTTTGCAGCAGGATGGGCAGGGCCAGCAGAACCACGTCCTTATAAAAGGCTCTGCCACGGTTTAGGTAGGAGAACACGGGCTCACCTCATTGCGATCCGATTTTGTGTGATGGCGGAGAGAGCCTGGGCCAGGGCGTCTGCCTCCTCCCGGGTGCTCTCCGGGGAGAAGGACACCCGCAGCACCCCCATGAGGGTGCGCTTGGGAAGTCCCAGGGCGGCAAAGACATGGCTGGGCTTGCCCTTGTGGCAGGCCGAGCCGGAGGAGACGCAGATGCCCCGGTCCGACAGCTCCCGCACCAGCATTTCACTGGGATAGCCGGGCAGAGAGACGGCGCAGATGTGGGGGGCGTCTCCCGGGCTGATGACCTCCAGGCCGGGTACCTCTTTCAGCTTTTCCAGCGCGTAGTCCTTTACTCCGCGGATCTGCTCCCGGTATTCCGGCTTCCAGGCTTCACAGGCGGCGGCCAGGGCGGCGATCTGGGCGGTGGGTTCGGTGCCGGAACGCAGGCCGCCCTCCTGCCCGCCCCCCAGCAGCAGAGGCTTGAGTTTCAGCCCTTTTCGGATATATTGGGCGCCGATGCCCTTGGGCGCCCGGATTTTGTGTCCGCTGATGGTGAGCAGGTCCACCCCCAGCTCCCTGGGGGTGAAGGGGACCTTTAAAAACCCCTGCACCGCGTCGCAGTGGAGCAGGGCGGGGGCGCCGCCGGCCCGGATGGCCCGGGCGGCCTGGGCCACCGGCAGGATGGTACCCAGTTCGTTGTTTACCAGCATCATGGACACCAGCACTGTGTCCGGCCGCAGGGCGGCGGCCAGCGCCTCGGCAGAGATGCGGCCCGCCCGGTCCGGCTTCAGGTAGGTGACCTCATACCCCTGCCGCTCCAGATCCCGCACCGGTTCCAGCACGGCGGCATGCTCAATGGCGGTGGTAATGATGTGCCTGCCCGCCCGCCTGCCGTGCTCCGCCGCCGCCCGGATGGACCAGTTGTCCCCCTCGGTGCCACAGGAGGTGAAGGTTATCTCCTCCGGCAGACAGCCCAGACAGCGGGCCACCGTCTCCCGGTGGTGCTTCACCTGGGCCGCCGCTGCCTGGCCCGCGGCATAACCGGAGGAGGGGTTGCCGAACTCCACGGTCATGGCCTGAAAAGCCGCCTGGGCGGCCTGGGGACACACCTGGGTGGTGGCGGCATTGTCGAGATAAATGGGCATGGATGGTCACCTCAAAAGCAGTGGTTTCGTGTTTTTTCATTGTAGCCCCCGGCCGGGACAAAGTCAAGGCGGGCGGACGGCGGAAAACAGACCATACAGTTTTTGCAAAGGGCCTTGACAAGGGAGAATTGGAATAATATACTGTGTTTTGCTAGGAAATAAAATACAAGAGAAAGAAAGGGTGGAGTCGCCATGAGCGCGATCAAGCTGAAGGAAAACCTCTGGTCCGTGGGTGTCCTCAATCCGGCCCTGCGGGTGTTTGACATTGTGATGGAGTCCAAATACGGCACTTCTTATAACGCCTATCTGCTCACCGGGGAGAAGAATGTTCTCATTGAGGCAGTACATACCGATTATTTTGAGGAGTATGTGGACAACATCCGCCAGGTGATCCCGGTGGAGGATGTGGATTACCTGATTATGAACCACAATGAGCCCGACCACTCCGGTAGCGTGGCCAAGCTGCTGGCGCTCTGTCCCAAGCTGGAGGTGATTGCCACCAAGGCGGGGAAGAAGCACCTGCAGGACATTACCAATCTGGACCTGCCCTGCCGCACCGTGGCTGCGGGGGACACGCTGGATCTGGGCGACCGGGTGCTGGAGTTTATCCCCGCCCCCATGCTCCACTGGGCCGACTCCATGTTCACCTGGGACAGCAAGGGCAAGACTCTGTTTACCTGCGATTTCCTGGGCTGTCATTTCTGCGAGCCCACCATGCTGGATGTGAACATCCATGACCGGAAGGCCTATGAGGGGGAGTTTGCCTATTATTATGCCGGCATTTTCGGCCCCTTCAAGCCCAGTGTGCTGGCGGGCCTGGACAAAATGCCCGACGGGGCGGAGCTGGTCTGCCCCAGCCACGGCCCCTGCCTGACTACGACTATTGCCCGGGCCAAGGAACTCTACCGCATCTGGAGCACCCCCACCCCCAAGACCCGCCGCACCGCCTTCGTGGTGTACGCCTCCGCCTACGGCTGCACCGGTGCTCTGGCGGAAGCCGCCGCCAAGGCGCTGGAAGGGGAGGGCTATGACGTGTCCACCGCCGACGTCACCGTGGTACCCTATGCCGAGTGCGTGCAGCTGGCCCACGAGGCCGACGTGCTGCTGGTGGGTTCTCCCACCATCAACCGGGCGGCCCCCAAGGCGGTGTGGGACGTGCTCACCTCGATCGATCCCATCAACCTGAAGGGGAAAGCCGCCGGCGCCTTCGGCGCCTATGGCTGGAGCGGCGAGGCCGCCCCCATGCTTCACACCTTCCTGAAGGGCCTGCGCTACGCCGCCCCGGAGGCCCCCTTCCGGGTGCTCTTCACCCCCACCCAGGCGGATCTGGACGCTATGGCGGAGTATGCCCGCAGCGTGGCCGCCCTGTGTACCGTGCCGGTGGATGCCCCGGCGGAAAAAACTGCCGGCGGAAAATTCGTCTGCGCCCTGTGCGGCTATATCTACGACCCTGCCGAGGGCGACCCCGCCCACGGCGTGGCCCCCGGCACCTCCTTTGAGGCGCTGCCCGCCTCCTGGTCCTGCCCCCTGTGCGGAGTGGACAAGGGCATGTTCAAGCCCGTTCAATAACCAGGAGCCGGCAAAATAGGCCCGTTACCGGCCTGTGGAGAGATCAAGTGAGACGGATGGGGTTCGATTTTTGAAAAATCGAACCCCATCCGTCCTTGCGTTCCCGGACCGCCTTCCCCGTTGACCCGGGGGGACGGGCATGGTAGGATAACATCAGAAGGAAAAGGCGGCATAGGCCCCGGGAAAGGAAGTTCGGACGATGATGGAGCAAATTGAGCGGATACTGGATGAGCGGGTGCGGCCCTACCTGCACGGCCACGGCGGTGAGGTGGAGGTGGCGGAGCTGACGGAGGGAATCCTCCGGGTGCGTTTGTTGGGGCAGTGCTCCAACTGCCCCTCCGCCACCCTTACCACCGAGCGGCTGATCCAGGAGGAGATCTGCCGGGCGGTGCCGGAGGTGAAGCAGGTGGTGCTGATCCAGGAGGTGAGCGCAGATCTGCTGGCCCAAGCCCGGGCCATCCTCCGGGGGGAGGCGCCCGGCCGTGGCTGAGGCTGTGACGGTAGGAGTGCGCTACTGCGGGGGCTGCAACCCCCGGTTTGACCGGGTGGCGGGCGTGCGGCGGCTGGAGGCGGCCTGCCCCTGGGCGGAATTTTCCGGTGTCCGGCCCGGAGAGTACCGGGACGTGCTGCTGATTGTGGGGGGCTGTACCGCCTGCTGTCCCGACCAGACCGGTCTGACGGGAGAGCGCCGGTTGGAGATCCGGTCGGAAGCCGACTTTACGCAGGCCCTGGCGCTGCTGCGCCGGGCCAGGGAGGAAAAGCATGATTCTCAAGGGTAATTTCATTTGGGCGCCGGAGCTGGGCAGGCTGGAGGTGCGGGAGCGGGCCTTCCTGGTCGCGGAAGGGGAGCGGATTGTGGGCATTTATGACCGGCTGCCCCCGGAGTATGCCGGCCGGCCGGTGACGGACTGGGGCGAGGCGGTGATCATCCCCGGCTTCAACGACCTGCACATTCACGCCCCCCAGCTGATCAACCGCGGCATTGGCTACGACGCCCGGCTGCTGGACTGGCTGGACACCTACACCTTTCCGGTGGAGGCCCGCTATCGGGACATGGAGTTTGCCCGGGCGGTGTGGAAGGCGTTTCTCAACCGGTTGTGGGCGGCAGGTACCCTGCGGTTTTCCGCCTTTGCCACCATCCACAAGCAGGCGGCCTGGGAGCTGATGGAGCTGACCGAGCGCTCCGGCCTGCGGGGGCTGGTGGGCAAGGTGAACATGGACCGCAACGCCCCCGAAGCCCTGCGGGAGGATACCGGCGCCTCCCTGGCGGACACCGAGGAGCTGATCTGCCGCAGCCGGGCAGAGCTGAAGCGCGTGGGCTTCATCCTCACCCCCCGGTTTGTCCCCTCCACCACGGAAAAGCTGATGGAGGGACTGGGCCTGCTGGGGGAGAAGTATGATCTGCCGGTTCAGTCCCACCTGGCGGAAAACCCCAGCGAGGTGGACTGGGTACACCAGCTCCACCCGGACATTCCCACCTACACCCAGGTATACGAGACCTATGGCCTGCTGCGGCGGGACAAGACCATCATGGCCCACGCCATCTATCTTTCCCCGGAGGAGAAGGACCTTTTGTGCCGGCGGGGTGTGATGCTGGCCCACTGTCCCCTGTCCAACATCAATCTCTCCAGCGGAGTGATGCCCCTGCGCGGTGCGTTGGAGGAGGGGCTGCGCTGCTGCGTGGCCAGCGATGTGGCCGGCGGCCACACCGCCGCCATGAACCGCAGTGTGGCCGCCGCCGTGGGCCTGTCCAAGCTCAACTGGCTCAGCCGCCCGGAGGAGCGGTCCCTGAGCCTGTGGGAGGCCTTCTACCTGGCCACCCGGGGGAGCGGGTCCTTTTTCGGCAGGGTGGGCTGCTTTGAGCCGGGGTTTGACTTTGACGCGCTGGTGCTTGTTCCCGATCCAACGGACAGCCTGCTGGAGCGCACTCCGGCGGAGCGGCTGGAGCAGTTCCTTTACGATGGGGATGACCGGCAGATCGCCGCCCGCTACTGCGGCGGAGCGCTGGTGGAACAGCCCTTTCCATCCTGAGAAGAAATCCGGCACTGGGACCGCAGAGCCTGCGGTTCCAGCGCTTTGATCTTTTTGGCAAACAGGATGCTCCTGTTTCATTGTATTGTGGAATGGGGAAAGAAATGGTAAAATGAAGCCAAGAATACACTCGTGAGGTGAGGAGAATGAAACGGTTTCTTTCCTGGTTTCTGCTCTGTGCGGTACTGCTGCCGCAGCTGCCGGTTGCATTCGCGGAGGAACCCGCCCCGACGGCAACCCCCAAGGTGGCGGCGGGAAATTATTTTTCCGTGGCCCTGGACGAGCACGGCACGGTGTGGACCTGGGGCAGCAATGAGTCCGGCCAGCTGGGGGACGGCACCACCACCAACCGGTACGAGGCTGTGCCGGTGCTGGAGGGCGTGGTGGACATTGACGCCGGCGGCGACAGCGTCATGGCCCTGAAGGCGGACGGCACCCTGTGGGCCTGGGGCGACAACGCCATAGGTGAGTTGGGCGTGGGCCGCATGGGGGACGACGTGCTGACGCCCGAGCAGGTCAATCTGCCCAATCGGTCCGGGGTCACGGACTTTGCCACCGGCCATCAGTATTCTGTGGTAATTATGGGGGACGGCACGGTGTGGGCCTGGGGCGACATCCTTTACGGCAGCACGCGGCCCAAAAATGACCCCTGTCATGTGGAGACACTGGACGGCACAGGTGTGCATACCGTTACCTGTTCCGATCAGCGGAACTTCTGCCTGTTCCTGGCCGGCTCGGGTACGGAGGAGGACCCCGCCAGATTGTACGGCTGGGGGGATAACGTCTATGGCTGGTATCTTACCGAGGAAAAGTTCAACAGCAGATATCCCCGGGAGATTACCTTCCAGGAGAGCCGGTACCTCACCGATATCCGGGTGAGTGAGGGGACCATCTTTGCCATGATCGCCGGACCGGAGCCGGGTCTTTACGCCTGGGGCCGGAACGACTCCAACCAGGTGGGAATCGGCAGCACGCAGAGTCCCATTACCACCCCCAGAAAGCTCACCAGCTATCACGATAGCGCCCCCCGTTATGTAGCGACCGGATGGGGCAGCAGTCCTGTCGTCCTCCACGAGGATGGGACCCTCTGGGCGTGGGGCTATGACATGCTGCTGGCCCTATCCTCTGGCGGCACCAGTTCCTCTATTTTGATGAGGCCCACCCAGATTGCCATCGATCATATCGCGGAGGTTGCAAAGGGTACCACCCATGCTGTGGCCCTGCGCCAGGACGGGCTGGTGTATGTCCGGGGGAACAACGACTCCGGGCAGCGGGGGGTCCCGGAGTATTTTGGAGACTGGAAAGAGTGTGAATTTGATTTAAACAGTCCGGTGCAGAAGCAGGACGGCACCCCCCTGGCTCTGGTGAGCTATGACGGGCCGGTGCATTTCCTCACCGTGGAGGCGGACGCCCGGCAGGGGGTAGTGCTGGGTTCCCCCGCCGATGCTTATGAGGTGGGAGACACCATCACCCTCGCCGCCCAGGCCAAGGAGGGGTGGATCTTCGCCGGCTGGACGGCGGAGGGAGTCAACTTGACCGACGTCAAATCGCCCACCCTCTCCTTCTCCATGCCGGAGGGGGATGTGACGGTCACCGCCCAGTTTGAGAAGGATCTGCCCGGCATGGGGAGCGGCGGCGCCTTCCTGGCGGAGACCGGCGCACCTGATCCGGCGGCCATTTCCATCTCCACTCCGGAGCAGCTGGCAGCCATCGGCACGGACCCCGCCTATCCCCTGAACGGCTCCTATGTGCTGGCCGCCGATCTGGATTTGTCCGGCTATGCCGGCTGGACCCCTATCGGCACCTACGCCGCCCCCTTTACCGGTACCTTTGACGGCCAGGGCCATGTGATTTCCCACCTGACCATTGACGATTTGCTGGCCTATGACGATTTGCTGGCCTATGGGGGCCTCTTCGGCCGGGTGAGCGCCACGGGCGTCATCAAGAACCTGGGGCTGGAGCAGGTGTCCATTCGGATTTCCGGTGATGTGAACGGCTCCTGCTACGTGGGCGGCATCGCCGGGCAGATGGGGGGCAACGTGGGCTCCACCGCCGAGCTGCGCAACTGCTATGTCACCGGCAGCATCACCGCCCAGCTCTCCTCCGGCAACCTCTACCTGGGCGGCCTGGCGGGAGAGCTGGATGCGGATGTGAGCGATTGCTTCAACATAGCCTCCCTGTCCGGAGGCGCCGGCTCCTCCACCCTCCAGTCCGACAAGCTGTACATGGGGGGTGTGGCCGGCATGATTGACACCTATCTGCCCGACCCCTACGTGGTGGAGCGCTGCTTCAATGAGGGGAGCCTCACCCCCTCCGCCGCCCAGTCCGCCGCCTTTGTGGGGGGCGTGGCGGGCTACCTGAGTACCCGGGTGGTATTCCGGCAGTGCTACAACACCGCCGCCGTGTGGATGTCCCCCGGGTCCTACTGCGGGCGCACCGCCTATCTGGGCGGCATTGCCGGCTTCAGCGACTCCTCCCTTTCCGACTGCTACAATCTGGGGGATGTGGGCGTCAGCTCCTGCACCCAGGCCCATTATGAGATGGCGTGCGGCGGTATTGTGGGTATGTACACTCTGGGGGAGAGCGGACGGGAGTACCAAATTGCCAACTGCTACAACGCCGGCAAGGTGCTTGCCCGGACCTACGGCACCGGCTATGCCGGTGGCATCGTGGGCCGCGTGATGGAAAACTCCGCCCAGCTGTACGTCAGGAACTGCCTGGTGTGCTCTCCCAGCATCGGGGTCTATTACGACTATGTGTTCGGCACCGGCAGCTCCGGCCCCTTCAAGGCCAACCTGCTGGGGACCGACGTCCGCACCGAGTCGTCCCACAGAAGCTATTATCTGGAGGGTATCAAGTCGGAGGGATATACTACGATTTCCTATCCTTCCTATACCGCCCGGACCTATGAGAACAGTGTGAAGAATCAGGCGTGGTATGAGAGCTATCTGTCCTGGGACTTTGACGGAACCTGGGCCATGGCAGAGAACCAGAACGGCGGTCTGCCCTATTTCGCCTGGCTTACGGAAAACTATCAGATTCTCTCCTACACCAACGGCGCGGCCCGGGTGTACAGCCGCATGGCGGGTGAGAAACTTCTGGTGTGCGCCGCCAGCTACGACGAGAGCGGCAAGCTGCTGTCCACGGCCGCGGTGCAGACGGATCTGGAAAACGGAGTGACCTCCGTGCCCCTGCCCCTGGAGCAGGAGGGGGCGGAAATCCGGGTGTTCCTCCTGCGCTCCACCAACCTGCGGCCGGTGGCCCTGCCGCTGGTTCAGTGAGGAAGGCACCTGAGAGAAAGGAGTGGGACCATGAAACGAATGCGGGCTGTGCTGCTGGCGGCGTCTCTGGTTGCCCTGCTGACCGGGGCGGGCGCCCCGGCCCGGGCGACGGGGGACGCCTCCCGCTTTTTGGAGGAGATTGCCGCCCCCGAGCCGGGCTACAAGGAGATTTCCACGGCGGAGGAGCTGGCGCAAATCAACAGCGACCTGGACGGGTATTATGTGCTCACCCAGGACATTGACCTGTCCGGATATGACAGCTGGGGGCCCATCGGCACCAGCACCCCCTTCAGCGGCGTGCTGGACGGCCAGGGCCATGTGATACGCAACCTGACGGTGTCCCGTCCCAAACAGTCCAGCCATCCCTACTCCGGCCTGTTTGGCCGCGTCAGCGGCGGCACCATCAAAAACCTGGGCGTGGAGCAGGGGAAGATTGAGCTGCAGAACATCTATCCCGCCTACGCGGGGCTCATCGCGGGCAGCATCACCGGGCAGAGCGTGATTGAAAACTGCTATGGGGAAGGCTCCATTTATGCCGAAGTGACCTCGTCCGGCACCGGCACTTTCAGCGCGGGGGGTCTGGTGGGCCAGGCGTATGGAAACCGGGGTGAGACCAATACCATCCGCAGCTGCTATAACCGGGCCACCCTTACCACCACCGGGCGGTACAGCGCCAATCTGGGCGGTATCCTGGGCCTGGCGGAGCAGGGAGACGTGGGCGACAGCCAGCCCCATATTCTGCTGGAAAACTGTGTCAACCTGGGGGCGGTGCAGAACGCCATTGTTGATGAGGAGAGGTCGGCAAACGTCTGCTCCGGCGGCCTGATTGGAGCGGTACAGAACTGTACGGCTCAGATTCGCAGCAGCGGCAACCGGGGACCGGTTACGGCAAAGGAGCGCAACGACGGCGACCTGGACAGCTATATGACCAACTATGCCTATGCCGGCGGCCTGGTGGGGAGGAACAGCCAGGCGCTGTTTACGATCACCGACTGCTATAACAGCGGGGATGTGCTGGCGCTGGAGGACCGGACGGGGGCCTACGCCGGCGGCCTCATCGGCTGCAACGACTATATCTGTACAGTGGAGCGGTGCTATGTGTCCGGGGCGGTGACCGCGGAGAATCCCAACGACGGGGCGGGCTATGCCGGCGGCCTGCTGGGCTGGGGCACCGTGGGGGATACGATGCAGGACTGCTTCGTGCTGACAGGGGAGATTTCCGCCGTCCGGGGGAATGCCTGGACGGTGTGTAACCCCGGCGGCTTTATCAACGATGTTTGGGTGCTGGCCCCTGTGCCCGGCGGGATTACCGATACCGCCACCGGCACCGTCACCGCCGGGGAGGCCGGGCAGCAAACCACCTATGCCGCCGCCGGCTGGAGCTTTGACGGGGCGGATGCCCCCTGGCGGATGGAGGCGGGCAGCCCCTATCCCGTCCTCAGCCGGGAGCCGGACGGGACCGCCGGGCAGCCTGTGCTTCAGGGCCGGCCGGAGATTGTGAACCTGACCTTCTCCCAGGAGGGTGTTGCCCCCAACGTGGGCAATACCCTGTATGCCGACCTGTCCGGGCTGACCACCGACCAGGGAACGCAGGCGCTGGGGACGCTCTCCATCCAGTGGATGAAGGACAACAGGGCCATTGACGGCGCCGTGGGTACCACCTATCAGCTGCCCACGGGCAGCAAGAGCTGCCGGTACAGCGTCCAGGTGACGGCCTCCGGCTGCGTGGGGACGGCCTATTCTGAGCGGACCTTGCCGGTGGAGGACCGGTTGCTGCTGCTGGGCACGGTGAAAATTGACAACGACGCCCCCAAGCTGGGGGACGTGCTCCATGTGGATGCGTCCGGGCTGGAGTCCACCAAAGGCCCCGTGGACACCGCCAAGCTCAAGTATGAGTGGTGCGTCGGGGGCAGCTCCTGGGCGGAGTCCACCAAAGATTCCTATCTGGTGGGCGGAAGCGCGGTAGGAAAGGGCATTTACGTGCGCATCTCTGTTTCCGGCTCGGAAAACGAAATCGAGTCGGCCCTGACCCAGCCGGTGGGCCTGCCCGAGTTTGCCGGCGGCACGGGCACGGAGGAGGACCCCTACCAGATTTCCACCATCCAGGAGTGGATTTTGTTCGCCTACCGGGTGGGGTATCAGAACCACATTGGCTACCGCTCCGCCTGGTATGAGCTGACGGCGGATTTGGACTTTTCCCAGATGACGCCCAACTCCGCCCTGATGGTGTCCAGCTTCTCCGGCGTGCTGGACGGCAACGGCCACGCCCTCCGGAACCTGACCCTCCTGAACCTGTCCGGCTATGGCACGGTGGGCCTGTTCAGCGAGGTGACGGGGGGCGGCGCCATTCGGAACCTGCACCTGGAGAATATTGATCTGACGACCAACACCGATGGGGTGGGCGGCCTGGTGGGCCTGCTCCAGGACGGCACCCTGTCCAACTGCACGGTCACAGGCTCGGTGAAAACCCAGCACTCGTCGGGGATGCTGGGCGGCCTGGTCTGTCGGGCGATAAATTCCCGGATTACGGACTGCCGCAACTATGTGGCGCTGGACGGCACCAGCAGCACCGGCGGCATCGCAGCCGCAGCCACAAACTGCACCCTGGAGCGGGTGTACAACTATGCCGACATCAGCCAGACCGGCGGATACGGAGCCGGCGGCATTGCGGGCAGGCTGAACAGCGGCAGCACCATCTCCCAGGCGGTCAACTGCGGCACGGTAAGCACGACCAAAGTTTACAACACCGGCGGCATCGCGGGTCTGGTAGGGGGAAGTTCTGAAAATGAAGACAAGCAGGTCAAGCTGGACTGCTGCATAAACCTGGGCGGAGTAAACGGCAACTGCTCCTCGGGGAGCGCCGGCGGTATCGCGGGCGCCATTGGCCAGGGGGAGAACGTCAAAGTCACCATTACCAACAGCGTCAACAGCGGCAGGGTCTACCTCAGAAGTACACGCAGCCTGGGCGGTATCCTGGGCGAGTTCCAGGACGGTACGGTGACCATCCGCAACTGCGCCAATACGGGAGAGCTGCTGTTCACCAAGCTGACGGGCAGCACCCCCAAATACGCCGGCGGCATGGTGGGCTATATCATGTACAGCGACGCTGCCCTCGTTTTGGAAAACTGCTACGTTACGGGCTTCCCCACGATGGCGGACAGCGATTACAACAGCAAGCAATATGAGATATTTGGACGGCTGTATGGCGGCTCCCAGTACAACATCCAGAAAACCTTTACCAACTGCTATTCCAATGCGGACGCCAGCTATGTGGACAAAAACAGCCAAAGCTGCACCTATGTGTCCAGCATGAAGACGGAGGAGTTTGTCAGCACCCTCAACGCCAATCTGGCCGGTCAGGAGGGCCTGCTGCCCTGGCAGCTGGATGGGGCGGTCAACGGCGGCTATCCCAGCCTGGCCGGACAGTGCAGCCGCATCCTCACCGCCGACGCCTCGGGGGTGTACCTGCTCTGGATTGGGGACGCCGCCCCGGCCGGGACGGATTTTCTGGCGGCCGCCTACGATGGGGCGGGCAGGCTGCTCACCCTGGGCCTGGCCTCCGCCTCCGAAAGCCAGCCCGTGTACATCCCCTTCCAGGAGCCGGCGGAGCTGACATCCGGCTGCACGGTGAAGGTATTCTGCCTCAGCCAGGAGGGCCTGGTACCCCAGCGCGCCGCCCTGACCTATACCGTACAATAACCCAGCGGCCCCGGCGGATCTCCCGCCGGGGCCGCTTTACTTCCCGGACAAAACGTGGTATAATACCTCTGACTGGTCTCCACACCCGGTCCAAGCACGGCTGTGCCGTGTTCGTTCCGCGGCTTCGGCTCCGGCGGCCGCCCGCGGTTCTCTAAATACCAAAATGGAGGAATCAAAGTATCATGCGCAAATTTACCACCAGAGATCTGACCCTGGCTGCCATGGTGGCGGCAATTTACTTCGTCCTGTGCTATTTCGGCAACATCTTTCAGCTCACCTTCGGACCGGTGCAGGTTCGTCTGGGAGAGGCACTCACGGTTCTGCCCTTTCTCTTTCCTGCCACTGCTCCCGGCCTGGCGCTGGGCTGTCTGCTCACCAACATTCTCTCCCCCTACGGTCCCATTGATATGATTGTCGGCACCCTGGCTACCGCCATTGCCGCCTATCTGAGCATGAAAATGCCCCGCTGGTATTTGGCTGCCCTGCCCCCCATTGTGATGAATGCCCTGCTGCTCCCCCCCATGTGGGCCTGGGCGCAGGCAGGTGCCCTCAACGATGCCTTCTGGGCGGCCTACGTCCTGAACCTGTGGACCTTTGTGGTGGGGGAGGCGGTGGCCTGCTATGTCTTGGGCACCATCCTGCTGCTGGCCATGCCCAAGGTCCGTTACTTCAGACAGATGATTCCGGAGCGCCGCCTGGCCCGGTTCTGAGGCGGTCCGCCCGGACCATGACAAGGAGGATACATGATGAAAGTCCGTAAGGCTGTAATTCCCGCCGCTGGCCTGGGCACCCGCATGCTGCCCGCCACCAAGACTGTGCCCAAGGAGATGCTGCCCATGGTGGACAAGCCGGTGGTGCAGTATATCATCGAGGAGGCGGTGGCCTCCGGCATCGAGGATATCCTCATCGTCACCAACCGGGCCAAGTCCGCCATGGACGACTATTTTGACTACTACCCCGAGCTGGAGACCCGCCTGCTCCAGTCCGGCAAGGAGCGGGAGCTGGTGGAGGTCCGCCGGGCCGCCGATCTGGCCAACATCTTCTATGTCCGGCAGAAGGAGACCAAGGGTTTGGGCCACGCCATCTACCGGGCCAAGCGCTTTGTGGGGGACGAGCCCTTTGCAGTGCTGCTGGGCGACGACATCATGCGGGCCGAAAAACCGGTGACCCTCCAGCTGATTGAGGGAGCGGAGAAGTACGGCGCCTCCGCCGTGGGGGTGCAGCAGGTCTCCACCCAGGCCATTGCCCGCTATTCCTCGGTCAAGGTATCTCCTCTGGAGGAGCGGGTGTTCGACGTGTCCGATATGAACGAGAAGCCTACCCCTCAGCAGATGCTCTCCAACTATGCCATCCTGGGCCGCTATGTGCTCACGCCGGAAATTTTCGATGTTCTGGAGAATGTGAAGCCGGGCTACGGCGGAGAGATTCAGCTCACCGACGGCCTGCGGGATTTGTGCAAACGCAGCCGGATGGTGGCGGTGGACTTTGAGGGCCAGCGGTACGATACCGGCAACATCTGCGGCTTTTTGGAGGCCACCATTGATTTCGCCCTGGAGCATAAGGCCACTGCCGCGTGGCTCCGGCAGTTTTTAAAAGAAAAGGCCGCCCAGCTCTGAGGAGAACAGCCGTAAAAAAGGACGGACGCCGCGGCGTCCGTCCTTTTTTACGGTTTACTCCAGAGCCAGGTGGGCGCGTTTCAGCGCCTGCCGGATGGCCAGGCACAGGGGCGGTGCGGCGGCGATGGCCACAATGCCGTTGAACAGGGAGGCGGGTACCTTGGCGCCCAGGGTGACCAGGGCCGGACCCGGCTGGAGCCCCTCTACCAGCAGGGCGTTGTAATAGTAGCTCTTGGTGAAGTAGAGAGTATAGTAGATCACGCAGCCCAGAATGGCGCCGATGAGGCAGCGGGCGTAGCCCGCCTCGCTGCGCTTCTGAGCGGAGAGCATCACCAGCCCCGCTCCCAGGCCCATGGCCCCCTTGGTGAGGAAGGTAATCCAGAACTCCGAGACAAACCGGGGATCGGTAAGGTCGAACAGCATGGAGCCCAGACCGGAGGCCAGACCGCCGATAGGACCCAGCAGCAGCCCGGACAGGCAGCACATGATGTTGGCCAGGGTAAAGGAGGTGTTGCCGCCGATGTTGATGGGAATGGTGACCCGCAGATAGTTGCTGACAAATACCAGAGCGGTCATCATGGCCAGCACGGCCAGCCGCAGCACGGTCATCCACGGCTTCTTGTTCATGGAAACCACTTCCGTTCTTCTCTTGATGGGGCCATTATAGCTGGTAACTGACCTTATTTAAATACCCAGTTTTAGAAAAAACAATAGGATCAGACTGAAACAGAAGCTGCCGCGGCACAGGCCGCGGCAGACTTGTCTATTACTTGAAAAAGCGGAAGGCCTTTCGGGCAGGTTCATAAGCGCACCTTCTGATGGCCTGGCTCTATCGTATCAGAGGTCCGGGGATAACGCTGCTGCAAAAGGCCGTTACTTCCGCAACAAGAGGTTACATGGGGCTCAATACCGGCCGAAATCACCGGAGCGCCCCTCGGTGACGTCGGCGCCGAACTCATAATCCTTGCCGGGGAGGATGGCGTTAAGGGCGATGCCGGCGATGGCGGCGATAGCCAGGTTCGTCAAGGTGACGTGGAGGCCCCCGATGGTGAAGGGGATGCCGCCGGAGAAGCCCAGGCCGCACACCAGGATGATGGCGGCGATGATGAGGTTGCGGGAGTTGGTGAAGTCCACCCGATTCTCCACTACGTTGCGCACGCCGATGGCGGAGATCATGCCGTAGAGGATGAAGGATACCCCGCCGATGATGGCGGTGGGGATGGAGTTGACAATGGCGGCGAAAGCGGGGGAGAAGGACAGAATCACCGCGTAGACGGCGGCCAGCCGGACCACCTTGGGGTCATATACTCGGGAGAGTACCAGTACGCCGGTATTTTCCCCGTAGGTGGTGTTGGCGGGGCCGCCGAACAGACCGGCCATGGAGGTGGCGATGCCGTCTCCGATAAGGGTGCGGTGAAGGCCGGGGTTCTCAATGAAGTTGGAGCCCACGGTGGCGGAGATGGCGGACATGTCGCCGATGTGCTCCATCATGGCGGCAATGGCGATGGGAGCCATGACGAAGATGGAGGTCAGGTCGAATTTGGCCAGGAAGAAGGGCTGGAGTCCCACCGGGGCGGAGGCCGCCACCCCGGAGAAATCGATGAGGGGGACCACATTGCCGGCGGCGTCCAGGGCGGTGGCGCCCATGGCGTTGGCGATGAGGGCCACCACATAGGAACCCACCACCCCCAGCAGGATGGGAATGATCTTCACCATGCCTTTGCCCCAGATATTGGCCACCACGATAATGGCCATGGCCACCAGGGCCAGCCACCAGCAGGTGGCGGCGTTGGACACGGCGGAGGGCGCCAGGTTCAGGCCAATGAGGATGATGATGGGGCCGGTGACCACCGGGGGCAGGAAACGCATGACCTTTTTCACGCCCACCGCCTTGATGACGGCGGCCAGGATCACATACAGCAGGCCGGCCACCACGATGCCGCCGCAGGCGTATTGCAGCTTGACCGCGGCATCCATACCGGCGTACTTGCCCGCATCCAGCTTGGCCATGGCCTCAAAGCCCCCCAGATAGGCGAAGGAGGACCCCAGAAAGGCGGGAACCTTCAGCTTGGTACAGACGTGGAAAAACAAGGTGCCGATACCGGCGAAGAACAGGGTGGTCTGGATGGACAGGGGCAGGCCGTATCCCTGGACCAGGATGGGAACCAGTACGGTGGCCCCGAACATGGCGAACATGTGCTGCAAGCCCAGGATCAGCATCTTGGGCAGGCCCAGCACCCGGGCGTCCCGGATGGGCTCAGCGCCCGGGGTTTTGTTTTCGTTCATAATGTGCTCCTCTCTTTTCCCGCAGGCAGAAAAAAAGCAACTGTTTTTTCAAATGAAAAAACAATCGCCTGTCATCAAAAAAGGAAATGCCGCCGGAAGCTTTGTCCCCGTGATACTCATAGCGGCACACCTCCTGCCTGCGCTCAAATTTCAAATATTATACCAGAGGGAAGACCGCTTGGCAAGAGGAAAGAATCAGCTGCTTGCAATTTGGGGATATTTCTCAAGAACTGTGGCAAAATTTGCCCAGAGCCTGCGGTTCTGCGCATTGACAAAGGCCGCTGACTTTATTATAGTAAAACGCAAAAGAGGAGAAGGTGATCCCATGAAACGACCCTTTGTGACCCGGGAACAGCTGGAAAAGCTGGTCCGGCAGGTTCCCACCCCGTTTCACCTGTATGACGAGCGGGGGATCCGGGAGACCGCCCGGCGGCTGAAGGCCGCCTTTGCCTGGAACCCCGGCTTCAAGGAATATTTTGCAGTGAAGGCCACTCCCAACCCCGCCATTTTAAAAATTCTGCGGGAGGAGGGGTGCGGGGCGGACTGCTCCTCCCTCACTGAGCTGATGCTGGCCCGGCGGTGCGGCTTTTCCGGAAGTGAGATCATGTTCTCCTCCAACGACACCCCGGCGGAGGAGTTTGTGCTGGCCCATGAGCTGGGGGCGGTCATCAATCTGGACGACTTCACCCACATCGACTTTCTGAGGGACACCATCGGCGGTATTCCCGAGACCATCTCCTGCCGCTTCAACCCCGGCGGCCTCTTTACGCTGGGGGCCTCGGCGGAGGGATTCCAGGTGATGGACAACCCCGGCGATTCCAAGTACGGCTTTACCCGGGACCAGCTCTTTGCCGGCTTCCGCAGGCTGAAGGAGCTGGGGGCAAAGCGGTTCGGCCTCCACGCCTTCCTGGCCTCCAACACCCTGTCCAACGACTACTACCCCACCTTGGCGGGCATTCTGTTCCGCCTGGCGGTGGAGCTGGAGCGGGAGACCGGCTGTGATATCTGCTTCATCAATCTGTCCGGCGGAGTGGGCATCCCCTACAGGCCGGACCAGCGGGGCAACGACATCGCGGTGATTGGGGACGGGGTGCGCAGGCGGTTTGAAGAGATTCTGGTGCCTGCCGGCATGGGGGATGTGGCCATCTTTACCGAACTGGGCCGGTTCCTTCTGGCCCCCAACGGCTGCCTGGTGACAAAGGTACTCCACTTCAAGCACACCTATAAGGAATATGTGGGGGTGGACGCCTGTGCCGCCAACCTGATGCGTCCGGCTATGTACGGGGCCTATCACCATATCACCGTCATGGGTAAGGAGGAGGCCCCCTGCGACCACAAATACGACGTCACCGGCGGCCTGTGCGAGAACAACGACAAGTTTGCCATTGACCGGATGCTGCCGGAGGTGGAGCTGGGGGATTTGCTGGTCATCCACGACACCGGCGCCCACGGCTTCTCCATGGGCTACAACTACAACGGCCGGCTGCGCTCGGCGGAGGTCCTCCTCCGGAGCGACGGCAGCGCCAAGCTGATTCGCCGGGCGGAGACCCCGGAGGACTACTTCGCCACCATGATTTTTGAGGACTGAGCAGCGGCCCCCGAAGCGTTTGCTTCGGGGGCCGCTTGTTTAATCTCTCCGCAGGAAGTAGCGGACGAATACCACCGCCAGACCAATGACGATGGCGATATAGACATAGAGCAGGAAGCGCTCCGCCGTGCTCTTACCGCCGCCCCAGGACTGCTCCACCGCGGGGTCCTCATACTCCGCTGTTACGTCCCGGCCGTCCTTGTCGTACAGGGTGATCTCCTCTACAAATATGCTCATCATAGTCCCCGCCGGAATGCCCAGCTCCTCCTCCAGCCTGGCAAAGTCCATCCGCCACAGGAAGTCGGGCTCTGTGATCTGATAGGTAGCTGCATAATCTTGGAAGCGGTCCGAACCCTCCAGGGACACGCCGTAAGTTACCTTGGCGGAGTAGATGTCCCGGCAGCCGTCCCCCATCAGGAAGAACAGCCGGCCGTCCCCGTTCCCGGCACCGATGGATTGGGCGTCGATACCGGCGGTGTAGGGAAAGGGACTCTCTGAGGTGTTAACCGGCCAGTACTTGCCGTTGAGCCCCCGCTCCAGACGGAGGATGCCGTGGACGTTGTCGGCGTTGTCGGCGGCGTAGGCCACATAGAGGTCCTTGCCCTCCTCCACCCAGCCCAGCACCCGCAGGGGGTCTCCCTCCACCACATGTTGGATGGTGGAGTCCGGGGCGCTGGGGACATAGTCCTCCACCGCCTCCAGCCGCCCGGCCTCCGTGTTGGGGTAGTGGTAGGCCTGGGCGTCGTACAGCCACCAGATGCACCACAGGGCCAGGATGACTGTGAGGATGGCGGCAATGAGCCGGGTGCGCTTCACCCGCTTGAGGAAGTTGAGGGACGGCTTGGGAGCACGCTCCACCGTAAGCCCGGCCCGCATTGCCGCCTCTACCTCCCGGCAGGGGGAGCAGCCCTCCAGATGAGCCCTCACCTGGGCGGCGGTCTCCGGCTCCGTCAGTTCCTCGATGTAGGACGGCAGCAAATCCCGCACCACGCAGCAGTCCAGCTCATGTTCCTTCATGTCCGTTCCCTCCCATCAGCTCGGCGAGCCGTTCTTTCCCCCGGTAGAACCGCACCCTGGCCCACACCTCGGTATGGCCCAGGATGGCGCCGATCTCCCGAAAGGAGAAGTCCCCCGCCAGGCGGAGATAGATAACCTCCCGGGTCTCCCCGTCCAGCTTCTGCATGGCCCGGTAGAGCAGCAGCTTGTCATCCCTCTCCTCCGCCTCCAGGGCCGGGTCGTCGGGGGCGGGGAGCTGGGCCAGAGCCTCGCCGTCCATGGGTACCGTCCGGCCCCGGCGGGAGAGCTCCCGGTACCACAGCCGCTTGGCAATGGCGCACAGCCAGGTCTGGGGAGCGCAGTCCCCCCGGAAGGAGGGCAGACTTTTCAGAGCTTGATAGAAGGTCTCCTGGGTCAGCTCCTCCGCTGTGTCCGCCTCCCGGCACAGGGCGAACAGATAGCGGTAGACTCCTTCGGCGTGCTGCTGATAGATATCCTCCCCATTCCAGGCCATGGCGCTCTCCCTCCTCTCTGTCCATTGGTTTTTCCAGCGGCTGTTTCGTTACATAGAATAGCAAAAAAATACGCCGCGGAACAGCTCCGCGGCGCATTTTTTCCGTTGCTCAGTTGGAGGCCAGCATCAGCCGGGTCCACTCGCTGTCATACAGGGCCAGGGTGTCGGCGGGCAGGTTCTTGAAGCTCTCACACTGGGCCAGGATGGTGTCGTCGGGATAGGCGTAGGGGTCGGAGGCGGTCTCCTCGTCCAGCTCCTCCCGGACGGAGAGCAGGGGGGTGGAGTACCAGATCTCCTCGCAGTTCTTCAGCCCGGCGGCGGTGGAGCACATGTAATTGATGAAGGCCTCGGCATTCTCCTTGTTCTCCGCGTTCTTGGGAATGCACATGGCGTCCACGTACAGGTTGGTTCCCTCCTCCGGCAGGCAGAAGGCTAGGTCGGGATTGACCTCCTGCATGGTGAGGAAGTCGCCGTAGTAGTAGGCGCCGATGGCGGCGGAGCCGCCCTGCATCTTCTCAAAGATATCGTCCATCACGTAGGACTGTACCAGGGGCTTCTGCTCAATGAGCAGGTCCACCGCGGCGGTGATCTCCGCCTCGTCGGTGGTGTTGTAGGAATAGCCCAGGTACTTCAGGGCCACGCCGATGGCGTCCCGAGAGTTGTTGAACATGAGAATATCGCCGGAGTAGGTCTCATCAAACATGACGCCCCAGCTGGTGGGGGTCTCCTCCACCATGGTGGTGTTGTAGATGACACCCAGCAGGCCCCACATGTAGGGGACGCTGTACAGGTTGTCCGGGTCGTAGTCCGGGTTCTTTAGGGAGGGGTCAATGTCCTCAAAATTCGGGATATTGTCAAAGTTCAGCGGCTCCAGCATATCCTCCTCGATCATACGGGAGATCATATAGTCGGAAGGAATGACCAC
>NZ_CALXFV010000036.1 GCF_944387675.1 uncultured Flavonifractor sp.
TCAATCTGGCCCTGGATGGAGATGGGGTTGACCACCTTGCCCGAGTCGTGGGCGGCCCACACCTCTTTCACCTTGCCCTCGTCGTCCAGAATGACCACATGGGTGGCAAAGCCGTAGGCCACGTGACTCTTGGGGTTGGGGACGTCGGCGCCCAGCTTGTCGGTGGGGTCGAAGAACTCGGCAAAGTACTCCTTGCCCTCCAGCTGGCTCAAATCGCCGCCCGCTGCGTCCAGATCCTTCTTCACGTCGGCGCACACCATCCGCACCGCCTCGCCGGTAATGAGGGTCTGGCGGGAGCCGGAGGTGGTGCCGGAGTCGGGGGCCACCTCGGAATTCGCCCCCATGTTTTTCAGCTTCTTCTTGGGCAGGCCCAGGGTCTGGGCCATAATCTGCAAAAAGACGGTGAAGCAGCCCTGGCCGATGTCGGAGGCGGCGGAGTACAGCTCCACCATGCCGTTGTGGATAACCACCTTGGCCCGCCCCTTGTCGGGTAGGCCCACGCCCACGCCGGAGTTCTTCATGGCGCAGGCGATACCCGCCCGGCCGGGATTGGCCTCATAGGCGTCCTTCACCGCCAGCAGGGTCTCCTTCAGGGCGGTGGAGCAGTCGGCGATCTGGCCGTTGGGGAGGACCTTCCCCGGCTCGATGGCGTTGCGGTAGCGGATCTCCCAGGGGGAGATGCCCACCTTCTCCGCCAGCAGATTGATGTTGGACTCCAGAGCAAACTCACTCTGGCACACGCCGAAGCCCCGGAAGGCGCCGGCGGGGGGATTGTTGGTGTAGTAGCCATAGCCCCGGATGTCGGTGTTCTGGTAGCAGTAGGGACCCACCGAGTGGGTGCAGGCCCGCTCCAGCACCGGCCCGCACAGGGAGGCGTAGGCGCCGGTGTCGAAGTAGATTTCGCAGTCCAGGCCGGTGAAAATGCCGTTCTC
Organism: uncultured Flavonifractor sp.; assembly: GCF_944387675.1. GTDB lineage: Bacteria > Bacillota > Clostridia > Oscillospirales > Oscillospiraceae > Flavonifractor. The sequence continues at coordinate 933 of NZ_CALXFV010000036.1, forward strand.
ATCGCAGCCCAGGGTGAAGGTCCCCTCCATATAGTGGCGCTTGGGGTGGAAGTTGATGGACTCCTGCCGGGTGAGCTTTACCTTCACCGGGCGGTTGAGCTTCAGGGCGGCCAGCACCGCCAGATGCTGCACCGACACGTCCTCTTTGCCGCCAAAGCCGCCGCCCACCAGTTTGTTTTCCACCACGATCCGCTCAGGCTCCCAGCCCAGCATGATGGAAATCTCTTTCCGGGTGTCGTATACGCCCTGGTCGGAGGTGTATACCTTCACCCCGTTCTTGTAGGGGAAGGCCACCGCGCACTCCGGCTCCAGGAAGGCGTGTTCGGTGAAGGGGGTCTGGTAGCTCTGGGTAACCACATACTTGGAATTGGCCAGAGCGGTCTTGGCGTCGCCCCGGGTGACGTGGCGGGACTGGCACAGGTTGCCCTTGGAGTGGACCAGGGGGGCGTTCTCCGCCATGGCCTGCTGGATGGTACACACCGGCTCCAGGGGCTCGTAGTCGATCTTCACCAGCTTCTTGGCCTCACGGAGTACGGCCTCACTTTCCGCCACCACCAGGCAGATGGCGTCGCCCACGCAGCGGGTGACCTCTCCCTTGGCGATAAACACGTCCCAGTCCTGCTGGATGTGGCCCACCTTGTTGTGGGGAACGTCGTCGGCGGTGAGCACGTCCAGCACGCCGGGCAGGGCCAGGGCGGCGCTGGCGTCGATGTCCAGAATCCTGGCCCGGGGGTACTGGGAGCGGACGGCGGAGCCGTACGCCATGCCGTCCATCACCACATCGTCGCAATACTCCCCGGTACCCAGCACCTTTTCCCGCACGTCGGTGCGGAAGGCTCGGTCGCCCACCTGGTAGCGGTCGCCCCCCTCCAGCTCGGGGTCGATTTTCTCCTCTCCCCGGAGAATGGCGGCGGCCAGGGCGATGCCTTCAATAATCTTCTTATAGCCGGTGCAGCGGCATACGTTGCCCCGGATGGCTTTTTTGATCTCCGCCTCGGTGGGGTTGGGGTTCTGGTCAATGAGGGCCTTGCCCGCCATCACCATACCGGGGATGCAGAAACCGCACTGCACCGCCCCCACCGAGCCGAAGGCGTAGACAAAGGCCTCCTGCTCGTCGTAGCTCAGTCCCTCCACAGTGAGGATGGTCTTCCCCACCGCCTTTTTGGTGGACAGGATACAGGCCCGGACGGCCTTGCCGTCCACAAGGATGGTGCAGGTGCCGCAGGCGCCCTCGCTGCACCCGTCCTTCACGGAGGTGAGATGGAGGTCGTCCCGCAGGTAGCGCAGCAGGGGCTTCTCCTCCTGGGTGGTGCGAAGGACGCCGTTGACGGTAAATGAATAGCTCTCGCTCATCTGAGGTACCTCTTTTCCCATAGGGGAACAGCCCGCCGCCCCCGGGGGGCGGCAGGCCTGTCCGCCCGCTTATTTCAGCAGATAGCTGTAGTTGTCATACACCGCGCAGATCAGGCTGCGGAGAGGCTCATACAGGCCGCAGTCCTTGTCGGCCACATCGTACTCCTTCACCTGGCCCTCCAGACGCACCCGGGTGTTGGTGCCGTCCAGCTTCAGGAAGCCCTGGTTCTCGCTGTTATTAAAGTCCTCCTCGCTCCAGAACAGGGTAAACTTGTCCTTGTAGGGGCGGGAGTCGTAGGGGCAGAAGGTGGCGCAGTTGCCGCACTCGTTGCACATACCGTCCACGTGGACGATCTGCCGCTGGCGCATGCCGGGTACCGCCACGGCCACATTGGCCCGGTTGGGGCAGACCTCGGTACAGGTCTCGCACACGGTGGCGCAGCCCAGGCAGCGGATGTCCTCACAGCTGCCGCAGTCGGCGCACAAATCGCCCCGCTTGCTCAGCGGCTTCTGGTAGTCGGGATTCACGTTCTTCTCCACGTAGGTATCCACGTCAAAGTCCTGAATGGCCCGGGCGGCGCGGGTGGCGTCGGAAATGGCCTCCACCACGGTGCCGGGACCCTTCATGCCGTCGCCGATGACGAACACATTGCGGACGGTGGACTCCAGGGTGGCAGGGTTGACCACGGCCTTGCCCCGCTTATCCACCTCCAGCCCGTTGGCGGTGTAGAGGGCGGTGTCCACCTTCTCCCCCACGGCGGTGATGACGGTGTCGGCGGGGACGGTGGCCACCTTTCCGGTGTCCACCGGGGAGCGGCGGCCGGAGGCGTCGGGAGCGCCCAGCTCCATCACATGGCAGGTGAGCACGCCGTTCCGTACCCCCACAGGGGCCAGCAGCTCCTGGAACTCCACCCCATCCGCCAGGGCAAACTCCAGCTCCTCCTGGTCGGCGGGCATGTACCGCTTGGTGCGGCGGTACACCAGGGAGACGGTCTCCACACCGGGGATACGCTTGGCGGCCCGGGCGGCATCCATGGCGGTGTTGCCGCCGCCGATGACCACCACGTGCTTGCCCAGGTTCAGGCTGCCGGGGTTCTTCTTGGCGGCCTCCAGGAACTGGATCACGTTCATCTCCTCGCCGTACTCCATGCCGGCGCTGCCCTTGTTCCAGGCGCCGGTGGCCAGGATGACGTGGGTGTAGCCCTTGCCGAAGAGCTCCTGCACGTCCTTGACCTCGGTATTCAGCTCCACCTTTACGCCCATGGCGTTCATCAGGCGCACATCGTTGTCGATGGCCGCGTCGCTGATGCGGAAGGCGGGGATGACGTGGCGGACGATACCGCCCAGGGAGTCCTTGCGCTCAAAGACGGTGACATCCACTCCGGCCCGGCCCAGGAAGTAGGCCGCCGACATGCCGGCGGGGCCGCCGCCGATGACGGCCACCTTCTTGCCGGAGACGGGGGCGCCGGGGCGCAGCTTGGGCAGCAGGGCGTCGAAACCGCCCTCTGCGGCCCGCAGCTTCTGGGTGCGGATGTACACACTCTCCTCGTAGGCGTTGCGCATGCACTTGTCCTGGCAGCGGTGGGAGCAGATGGTGCCGGTGATGAAGGGCAGGGCGTTGCGGTGGGTGATAATTTCCAGGGCCTCCTCAAACTTGCCGGCGTTCACCCGCATCAGGTAGGCGGGGATGTCCTGCTCGATGGGGCAGCCGTTGCGGCAGGGGGCGGAGAAGCAGTCGATGAGGGGAACCTTCTTGTCCACCTTGCGGCTGGGGATGGGCTTCATGGGCTTCTGATAGTGGACGTCGGTGACGAACTCCTTCACCAGGGCGTCCACCTTGGCTACGTCCACCCCGCCCCAGGGGGCGCAGGGGATGTCCATCAGCAGGCCGCCGATCTGGCTGAAGCGCTGGTAGCCGCCGGACTTGAGGAGCGTGGTGGCCATGGTGATGGGCCAGATGCCGGCGTCAAACAGGGGCTTGACGGAGAAGGCGTCGGCACCGCCGGAGTAGGAGATGCGCAGCTTCCCCTCAAACTCGTGGGCCAGTTTGCCCGCCAGGGACAGGGACAGGGGGTAGAGGGAGCGGCCGGACATGTACATCTCCTGGCTGGGCAGCTCCCCGGCCTTCACGTCCACGGGGAAGGTATTGGTCAGCTTCACCCCGAACTCCAGGCCCCGCTCGGCGGTCAGCTTCATCAGGCGGCGGAACATGGGAACGGCGTCGGCCCACTGGAGGTCTTCCACAAAGTGGTGGTCGTCAAAGGCGATGTAATCAAAGCCCAGGCCGTCCAGAGTCTTGCGGGCAAACTCATAACCCAGCAGGGTGGGGTTGCACTTGACGTAGGTGTTCAGGTTCTTCTCGGTGATGAGATAGGTGGCGATGCGCTCAATCTCGTCGGGGGGGCAGCCGTGGAGGGTGGATTCGGTGATGGAGTTGGATACCTTGGGGGAGATGGCCTTGACATAGGCCTCGTCCACGTTCTGGAACTTGTCCAGGTTGTGGAGGGTCCACTCCATGCACTCCTGCCACACGGCGCTGGAAGAGGCGTCCTTCATGCCCTCAATATACTTGTCGATCTTCTCGCTCTGGATACCCGCCAGATCGTAGCCCACGCTCATGTTGAACACGAAGCCGTCGGGGTCGCCCAGGCCCAGTTCCTTGGCCAGCAGCTTGCAGGCAAACCAGCCCTTCACATACTCGTCAAAGGCCTGGGGGACGTACAGCTCGGTGGACCACTCGCAGTTGTAGCACTCGTCGGCGGCGGTGATACAGGGCTTGGCCACGCACTTGGAGAGCTCGTCGCCGTCCATGATCTGCACCGTCTTGAGCTCAAAGAACCGGGCGCCGGCGGCATAGGCGGCGATCAGGTTCTGGGCCAGCTGGGTGTGGGGGCCGGCGGCGGGGCCGTAGGGGGACTCGATCTTCTCCTCAAACATGGGCAGGGCCTTGCCGTCGGTGTGGCGCACCAGCTTGGACACTCCGAAGATGGAACCCTGGTTCTTGTACTCGGTGAGGACCCAATTCATCAGGTTGGAAAAGGGAATGGGGCGCATGATATCGCTCATATTCTTCGACCTCCAGTTGTTTTAGATGGGCCGGTAAAGGCATCGGCCCCTGCGCGCGGGGACTTTTTATTCCGTAGGGGCGGATGAGCGCATCCGCCCCCTTGCCCTTAATAGACGCGGTGGTTCAGCTCGCCCCACAGCTTCTTGGCCTGCTCCATGGTCCAGGCGTTAATCTTGTCCTCGTCGATGCCCACAAACTCCCGGTCCTTGTAGAGCACCTTTCCGTTGATGATGGTGGTGCGGCAGTTCTTGCCCATCATGCCGAAGAGCATGTGGCCGTCGATGTTCTCGGCGGAGAAGGGGGTGAAGGGCTTGTAGTCCATCACAATCACGTCGGCGGCGGCGCCGCTCTTCAGTACGCCCAGGGGCTTTTTGAAGTAGCGGGCGCAGATCTTGGCGTTGTTTTCAAACAGCATGCCGGTGGCCTCGCACCAGCCCACGTTGGGCAGAGCGGCGTTGTGGCGCTGCATGGGCAGCAGCACCTTCAGGCTCTCCAGCATGTCGTGGGTGTAGGCGTCGGTCCCCAGGCCGATGAGAATTCCCTTCTGGTACATCTGGAGCACCGGGGAGCAGCCCACCGCGTTGCCCATGTTGGACTCCGGGTTGTGGCACACCATGGTATTGGTCTCCTTGATGATGTCCAGCTCGGCGGGAGAGACGTGGATGCAGTGGCCCAGCATGGTCTTCGCCCCCAGGATGCCGTTGTACAGCAGCCGGTTCACCGGGCGGCAGCCGTAATTGCGCAGGGAGTCGTACACGTCGTTCATGCCCTCGGCCACGTGGATGTGGAAGCCGGTCATGCCGTCGTTGGCTTTCACCATCTCCTCAAAGGTCTTGTCGGAGATGGTGAACAGGGCGTGGCCGCCGAACATGGCGCGGATCATGTCGTCGTCCTGCTCCTTGGCCCACCTGGCAAAGTCGGCATTCTCCTGAATGGACTGGGCGCACTTCTCCGCCCCGTCCCGCTCGCTCACCTCATAGCACAGGTTGGCCCGGATGCCCAGCTCCTGGCACACATCCTTGATGGCAAACAGGGAGCCGGGAATCTCGCAGAAGGAGGCGTGGTGATCGAAGATAGTGGTGACGCCGTCCCGGATGCAGTCCAGCACCGTGGCATAGGCGCAGGCCCGGGTGCCGTCCATGGTCAGGTGGCGGTCGATGTTCCACCACATCCCCTCCAGCACCTCCAGGAAGTTGGTGGGGTTGTTGCCCTCAATGGCCAGGCCCCGGGCCAGGCCGGAGTAGATGTGGGTGTGGACATTGATGAGGCCGGGCATGATGACCCCGCCCTTGGCGTCCACAAACTCCGCTTCCGGGTACTTGGCCTTCATCTCGGCCAGGGTACCTACCTCTTTGACGGCCTCGCCGTCCAGCACCACGGCGCCGTCCTCCAGGTAGGGCAGCTCCGGATCGCGGGTAATCAGTTTTCCGTTTCCAACCAGCAGCATGTGCGGTTCCTCCTGTCCTTATTTTGTTCTGAATGTGCGCAAAAAAACGTCCATCCCTTTGGGATGGACGCGGATTTTTCGCAGAGGCGGCGGCGCACTGCGCACAACCTCCAGACGAATTCCAGGTCCATCCAGCCCGTGCGCAAAAGCACTCCGTTGCAGCCACAACCAAACTTTTTAAATTTGTGGAATACTAACAGAATATTTCGCTCTACGGGTCTATGTTACCACGAAAACAACAAAGTTGCAACACTTTTGTTTCAAAAACTAAAAAATTTTTAGGCCGCATAATTTTGTTGAAATTACAGCGTTCTGTGGTAAAATAAAACCATCGCACCGAACAGACCCGATCAAAGGAGAGAAGCCACGTGTTAGACGCCTCAACGCTGCAATTTCTGTTCAAGCTGGCCAAGGGAATCGCCAGCCAATTCGGTCCCAACTGTGAGGTGGTGGTCCATGATCTGGCCACCAACGACCCGGAGAGCTCCATTGTCGCCATTGAAAACGGTGAGGTCACCGGCCGCAAGGTGGGGGATGGCCCCTCCCATGTGGTACTGGAGGCCTTGCGCGGGGAGAGTAGCCAGCTCCAGGATCACCTAAGCTATCTGACCCGCACCAAGGACGGGAAGATTCTCAAGTCCACCACCATTTACATCCGGGATGACGACGGGGACCCCATCGGCATTTTCGGCATCAACTATGACATCACCCTGATGCTGGCCATGGAGACCGCCCTGAAGCAGTTCACCGCCACCCAGCAGGAGGAGAAAGAGCCGGAGGCCATCTCCCGCAACGTCTCCGATCTGCTGGACGAGCTCATTCAGCAGAGCGTGAAGATTGTGGGCAAGCCGGTGGCCCTGATGAGCAAGGAGGACAAGGTAAAGGCGGTACAGTTCCTCAACGACACCGGCGCCTTCCTCATCACCAAGAGCGGCGACAAGGTGTGCAAGTTTTTCGGCATCTCCAAGTACACCCTGTACAGCTACATTGACGAGGCCAAGGAGTAAAACGCAGCCCGGAAAGGACCCGGCTCCATCACAGCGGTGGAGCCGGGTGCTTTTTGTCCTGTTACTTGGAGGTCTTCTCCTTGGGCAGGGCCAGGTTGAGGATGATGGCCATAATGGTGGCCACCACCACGGAGGAGGAGCCGAACACGGTGTTGACCCAGGCGGGGAAGCCCTCGCCGGCCAGACAGCCGGACACCTGGGTGATGCCCACGCCCAGGGCCACGGACAGGCCCACCACGGAGCTCTTCCGGGGGCTGAAGCCACCCTCGGTAATCATACGGATGCCGGTCATGGTGATGGTGGCGAACACGGAGATGGTGGCGCCGCCGATGACGCACTGGGGAATGGTGGTGAGCAGGGAGGCAAACTTGGGTACCAGACCTGCCACCAGCAGAATGAGGGAGGCCAGCACAAACACCGCCCGGTTGATGACCTTGTTGACGGTGACGATGCCCACGTTCTGGCTGTAAGAGGCAGTGGGCAGGCCGCCGAAGAAGGCGCCCAGGATGCTCATGATGCCCTGGCCGACAATACCGCCGGACAGCTCCTTGTCGGAGGGCATCCGGTCCATACCGCCCATGGTGGTGGAGCTGAGGTCTCCGATGGTCTGCACCGCATTGACCACATACACGATGGCCAGGGAGACACAGGCGGAGGGTACAAACTTAATCTCAAAGGGCATGACCTCGGGCAGGGCGAACCAGGCGGAGGAGCCGATGCCGGACAAATCCACGATGCCCAGGAAGTAGGCCAGAACGTAGCCCACAATCATGCCGAAGAGGATGGCGCCCAGCTTGAAAATGCCCTTGGTAAAGTTGGACAGGATGACCACCACCGCCAGGGTGACAAGAGCCACCACCCAGCTGCGCACGTTGCCGAACCACTCGGTACCCTGGCCGCCGGCCATGTACTTTACGGCGGTGGGATAGAGGGACAAGCCGATGGTGAAGATGACGGTGCCTGTCACCAGCGGGGGGAACAGGGGGCGAATCCATTTGACAAAAATGCCGAAGATGATGGCCACAATACCGCCCACGATCTCGGCGCCCAGGATGGTGGCAATGTCAAATTCCGCGCCAATGGCCTGGAGGGTGGGGATGTACGCGAAGCTGATGCCCATAATGACGGGCAGCCCGGAACCGATGCGCCCAAAGATGGGGAAAAGCTGGAGCAGGGTGGCCAGGGCGGTCAGAATCAAGGAAACCTGAATCATCAGGGTCTTTTCCGCCTCGCTCAGGCCGCAGGTGTTGGAGACCAGAATGGCCGGGGTGATGATGCCCACCACGGCGGCCACCACGTGCTGAAGGCCCAGGGGAATCAGCTGGCCCGGCTGTGGAATCCCCTTCCATTGGAATACGGTATCAGTGCTGCTGAGTTTAGAAGTACCCATTCCTTTCACCTCACAAAATTTTTTTAGCGCAAACAATCTTTTTTACAACCAAACTATAACCGATTTGAACGGAGGATGCAAGGAAAATATCAAGAGCGGCATCCAAAAAGAGGGAGACAAATTTGTGGAAAACAGACAAAACGCAAAGAGGAACAGCCCGCAATACGGGAAAAACCACCCAAAAGTAAACCAATAAGTTTAAAAAAAGCGGCCATCCCGGAGGACGGCCGCTTTTTATGCGGACACTTGTTTTCTTGACAGCGACAAGTTTGCGTACAAAGAGCACACCTTACTTGACCGCAACAGCCTCGATCTCGAAGAGCGCGCCCTTGGGAAGGGCGGCCGGCCCATGCGGCAAAGCCGCATGGGAACCCGATTGCACTTCCGCGGGCGAAATGAATTCGCCCGGCGGCGAGGTTTTGCTCCGCAAAACACTCGCACGCGCCACTTGGCGCGGTCCAGGTGGCCGCCGCATGTCCAGGACCGGTCCTTACTTGACCGCAACAGCCTCGATCTCGAAGAGCGCGCCCTTGGGAAGGGCGGCCACCTGGACGCAGGAGCGGGCGGGAGCCTCGCCGGTGAAATACTCGGCGTAGATGGCGTTGATGGCGGCAAAGTCGTTGATGTCGGCCAGGAACACGGTAGTTTTGGTGACATCGCAGAAGTCCATGCCGCCGGCCTTCAGCACGGCGCCCAGGTTGTCCAGGGCCTGGCGGGCCTGAGCCTCCACACCGGCGGGCAGCTCCCCGGTGGCGGGAATCAGGCCCAGCTGGCCGGAGGTGTACAGGGTGTTACCCGCCAGCTTGGCGTGGCAGTAGGGACCCACGGCGGCGGGGGCGTTGGCGGCGGAAATGGTCTGGTTCATAAGTGGTTCCTCCTTATAAAAATGTAGCAGCTTTCCACTCCATTATAATAGCGCGCAGAAAAAAATCAAGGCCAACTTAAAAAATTTCTGTTCCCGCCTGAAAATCGTGCAAAAGTCTTCACAAAAGGGTAAGAGGGACTTTGCACTTTTTTAAGAAACTTCTGCTATTCTGGACCAAACAAAAGGGAGGAATAGACATGGAACCCATTTTGCACGTGGAGCACCTGGTGCGGGAATACGGCGGCAGATGCAGCCTGACCCGAGCCATTGACGATGTGAGTTTCTCCGTGGAGCGGGGAGAATTTGTGGGAATTATGGGGGCGTCGGGCAGCGGCAAGTCCACCCTGCTCAACTGTGTCTCCACCATCGACACCCCCACCAGCGGGCGCATTTTTGTGGAGGGGCGGGAGGTGACCGGCCTGAAGCCCGGAGAGATTGCCCGCTTCCGCCGGGAGCGGTTGGGCTTTGTGTTCCAGGACTGCAACCTGCTGGACACCCTCACCGCCTTTGAGAACATCGCCCTGGCCCTCACCATCCGGGGGACAAATCCCGGCCTGGTGGAGAAAAAGGTGCGGGAGACGGCGGAGCTGCTGGAGATTTCCGACTGTATGGACAAATATCCCTATCAGATGTCCGGCGGCCAGCGCCAGCGCACGGCGGCGGCCCGGGCCATCGTCACCAATCCCGCCCTGGTGCTGGCTGACGAGCCCACCGGCGCCCTGGACTCCAAGTCTGCCAAGCTGCTGCTGGACCGGTTCGAGGCCTTGAACCGCCGGCGTGCGGCCACCATTCTTATGGTCACGCACGACGCCTTTACCGCCAGCTATTGTCACCGCATTCTGTTTCTCCAGGACGGAACGGTGCTCACTCAGCTGGAGCGGGGCGCAAAGAGCAGGAGAGACTTTTTCCGGCAGATCATCGGCGTGGTGACCCGGCTGGGAGGTGACCAGAGCGATGTTCTCTAAGCTGGCCCTCAAAAACGTCCGCCGCAGCGTAACGGACTACGGGGTGTGGTTTCTCACCATCGCCTTCGGCGTATGCCTGTTCTATGTGTTCAATGCCCTGGAGACCCAGACGGTGCTGCGCTTCCTGGCCCAGCATCCCAAAACCAACATTGTGGAGGCCATCCGGGAGCTGATCGGTATGCTGTCCGTCTTTGTGTGGGCGATACTGGCCTTTCTGATCCTCTATGCCTCCGGCTTTCTGGTCCGCCGGCGGAAAAGCGAACTGGGTACCTACCTGCTGCTTGGCATGGAACGCTGGCAGGTGGCCCGGCTGCTGCTGACGGAAACGGTGTGCATCGGCGCCGTCGCCATGGGGCTGGGGCTGGCGCTGGGCATTCTGGCGGCCTGGGGACTGAGTGCTTTCACCGCCGGGTTCTTTGCCGTACCCATGACCTTCTTTACCTTTTCTGTCTCTGTCCCCGCCCTGGTCAAGACCGCCCTGGCCTTTGCCGCCATTTTCCTGCTGGTGATGGTGTACCACGTCTTTGCCGTCTCCCGATGCAGGCTTATCGACCTGATGCAGGCCGGCCGGGTGAACCAGGAGCTGCGGCGGCGGAGTCTGGGGGCTTCGGTGGCTCTCTTCCTGGCGGGGGCTGCTCTGCTGGTAATCGCCTACGCCATGCTCCTCACCCGGGGCCTGCTGCGGGTGGACGCCCTGTTCTGGGTGATGATTGCCCTGGGCAGTCTGGGAACCCTGCTGTTTTTCCGCTCCCTGTCCGGCTTTTTGCTGCACGTCTGCCGGAGCAGCAGAGGACTGTGGTACAAACGCCTCAATTTCTTCGTGCTGCGGCAGTTCAACGCCCGCATCAACACCACCTACCGCTCCATGACGGTGATCTGCCTCATGCTGCTGTTGGCCCTGGGCATCACCGCCAGCTCGGTGGGCCTGAACAATACCGTGGGGCAGATGGCCGAGCAGCTGAACCCCCGGGATGCCCAGCTGATGTTCTGGAGTGAGACGGCCGCCTCCCAACCCGACCTGCCCGCCATATTAAAGGAAGGGGGCTTTGACGTGGGGACGGCCTGCTCCGCCTGGGCCAGCTTCCCGGTGTACGGGGGCGGGTTAATCTCCCAGAGCAGCCTGGACATGCTGGCTGCCCGGTTCGGGCCGGAGGAGGCGGCGGACTTTTTGGGGCGGGAAGCTCTGTCCGTCCAGCCCGACGGGGAGCTGGGAGAGGCCGGCTTCTGGTATTTTCTGGCCGACTATGCCGGGGACAGGAACGCCGCGGAGGAGGCCTTCCAGCAGGCTCTGTCCGGCCTGGCGGGGCTGGGGGACTACGTCTGGTCCAGCAGGCTGCAAAGCTGGCTGGATCTGATGGGGACCAAGGTGCTGGTGCTCTTCATCGGACTGTACCTGGGGGTGGTGTTTCTGCTGGCGTCGGCTGCGGTGCTGGCCCTCCAGCAGCTCACCCAGGCCGCCGACGCCGTGGGGCAGTACCAGGTACTCTCCCTGCTGGGAGCTTCCGCCAAAATGCGGGGCCGGGCGGCGGATGCCCAGGTGTTCCTGGCCTTTTTCCTTCCCCTGTCCCTGGCCCTGGTCCACGCGGCGGTGGGCATCACCGCCGCCAATGCCGTCATCGCCCAGGTGGGCAAGGTAGACGCCGCCGCTTCTTCCGCTGTCACCGCCCTGCTGCTGGCGGTGGTGTACGGGGGCTACTTCCTGGCCACCTGCTGGGGCAGCCGCAGGATCTTGCGTACTTCCCGGTAAAAGTGTGAAAAAACCCTTGCAATCGGCCCTGAAATGTGCTATCATACCTCTTACGTGTGAGAGTAGGCGCGGTTTCGGCCCGCCAAACGATAGCAACAAACCCCTGCGGGGGCGAAAGGACGATGTAGCGTGGATATCACCAAGCTGGTTCTGAGCATTATTGATGTGGCGGCCTGCCTGTTCCTCATCGCCGTGGTGCTGCTTCAGTCCGGCAAGAGCGCGGGCCTGTCCGGCGCCATCGCCGGTGTGGCGGACACCTTCCTGGCCAAGAACAAGGCCAAGAGCTGGGACGCCAAGCTGGCCAAGATTACCAAGTGGGTGGCCATCGGGTTTATGATCCTGACCTTTGTCATCTGTCTGCTCTGAGAAACCGAGAAAAACGCCCTTCCGGCCACGGAAGGGCGTTTTTTGCTGAAAAAAGGCACGGTGCAACTGCCGGTTGCGTCCATTGAAAGGCCGCTTGGTGGACAAAACCGACCTGTTGGGGTATGCTGATGGGGAACGGGGAAGGAGGAATACCATGACATTGGGAGAGAAAATCAGCCGCCTGCGAAAAGCCGGGGGGCTGTCCCAGGGAGAGCTGGCCGACACACTGGGGGTATCCCGACAGTCGGTGTCCAAGTGGGAGACCGACGGTGCGGTACCCGATCTGGACAAGCTGGTGGCCCTGAGCCGCCTGTTCGGCGTAACCCTGGACCAGTTGGTGTGCGGGGACGGGGCGGAGCCGGCCAAGGCGGAGGAGCCGGCCAAGCCGGACCCCGGCAGGGGCCGGCGGACGGTGGGCGGGGTGCTGCTGGGCGTGGGCCTGCTGGGCTTGACGCTGCTCACCCTTCTGGGCGGATTGGACGGATTGGTGCTGAGTCTAATGTTCCTGCTGCCCTTTGTGCTGTGCGGCACTCTGTGTTTGAAAAACGTCCGGCGGTTGGGGCTGTGGTGCGCCTGGGCGGTCTACCTGCCTCAGCAGGTGTACTGGACCATGGCCACCGGGATCACTTGGAAACTGACTCTGAGCACGCCCCATTTTACCAGCGAAATGAACTATATGCGCCTATTTATCGGTTGGGTCATGCTGGCCGCCATGGCGGCCCTGACGGCAGCCACGGCCCGCAGCTTTTCCGGCCTTCGGAAGCGGCCTTCCCCCGGCGCGGTGGGACTGGCCGGGGTACTGTGGGCGGCAGCCCTGCTGATTTGGCGGCTGCGCTCCCTGCTTCTCTTGCCGTTTGCGGATGAGAACGGCATCATCCGGCTGCCCGGTCTGGTGACCGGACTGCTCCAGGGCGCCTGTGCCGCCGGACAGACCGCCATCCTGGCGGGAGCGGTAACCCTGACCCTGGCCCTTGTCCGGGGCGGACGGAAGCAGACGTTCCGCTGACTTTAACGGTCCTCCCGCAAAGAAGCCGGAGGGCCGTATCTTTTCGTTGAGGTGGGGAACGAAAGGGGGTATAATAATCAGAGTGAACACGGAAAGGAATTTTATATGAAAGAATTACAGGAACTCATTGGAATTTATCAGGCCACCGGCCGGGGCTTCGGCTTCCTCATCCCGGAGGAGGGGGAGGACTGTTTTATTCCGCCCCGGTCCCAGGGGAGCGCCTGGAATGGAGATCAGGTGGCGGCGGTGGTTACCCAGGAGGATGCCGCCACCGGCCGCCGGACGGCCCGGGTGACCCGGGTGCTGGAGCGGGCCAACCAGACCGTCATCGGCGTGCTGGAGAAGCACGACCACACCTTGTGGCTGCGGCCGGACAGCCAGCGGCTGCCCGGCCTGATCCAGGTGGCAACCCGCCGGCGGGACCTGCGGGCGGGGGAGCGGGCAGCGGTGTCCATGACCAGCTTCGGCGGGGACCGCCATCCCCCCGTCGGCACCCTGCGGGAGACCTTCGGCCCTGCCGACCGGCGGGAGAGCGCCGTGGCCGCCATTCTCTACAGCCATGACATCCGTCGGGACTTTCCCCCGGCGGTGATGGACCAGACCGCCGCCATCCCCCAGCTGGTCCAGACCGCCGCCCTGGCCGGCCGCCTGGATCTGCGGGACAAAACCATCTTCACCATTGACGGGGACACCTCCAAGGACTTTGACGACGCGGTGAGCCTGGAGCGGGACAGTCAGGGCCGCTGGGTGCTGGGAGTCCACATCGCCGACGTGAGCCACTACGTCCGCTCCGGCACCCCTCTGGATCTGGAGGCCTATGAGCGGGGGACCTCGGTGTACTTTGCCGACCAGGTGATTCCCATGCTGCCCGAGGCCCTGTCCAACGGCATCTGTTCCCTCAATCCCGGGGTGGACCGGCTGGCTCTGTCCTGCATCCTCACCTTGGACCGCGAGGGGGCCGTGGTGGACCATCAGCTGGCCAAGACCGTGATCCGCTCCCGGGAGCGGATGACCTACGCCAACTGCAACAAGCTGCTGGCGGGGGAATCCCCCTCTCTGGCGGCGGACTATGCCCACATCCTGCCCATCCTGCGGGACATGGCGGAGCTGGCCAAGGTGCTGGAGGCCCGCCGCCGCCGGCGGGGCGGCCTGGACTTGGAGACCCAGGAGAGCCAGGTGGTGTGCGATGAGCGGGGGGAGCCGGTAGCGGTGGTGCTCCGCCGCCAGGGGGAGAGCGAAAAGCTCATTGAGTCCTTCATGCTGGCCGCCAACGAGTGCGTGGCCCAGCACCTGGCAGCGGCGGGGAAGCCCTGTGTCTACCGGGTCCACGAAAAGCCCTCCACCGAGAAGACCGACGCCCTGCGTACCCTGGTGGCGTCTCTGGGCTATAACCTGAAAACCGCCGACGGCCCCGGTCTGCAAAAGCTGCTGGACTGGGCCAAGGGCCGGCCGGAGGAGGGGGCGGTATCCCTGATGGTGCTCCGCTCTCTGATGAAGGCCCGGTACGACGGGGAGAACCTGGGCCACTTCGGTCTGGCCGCCCCCTTCTACTGCCACTTCACCTCCCCCATTCGCCGCTACCCCGATCTGATGGTACACCGCATCCTTACCGCCCTGCTGGACGGCAAATGGGACAAGGAGGGCCGGAAGCTGGCCGCCGCCGTCCCCCGCTCCGCCCTCCAGTCCTCCCAGCGGGAGCTGGCCGCCCAGCAGGCCGAGCGGGAGATTGAGAAGCGGTATCTGGCGGAGTATATGGCCCACCACATTGGGGAGTCCTTCACCGGCACAATCACCGGCGTCACCCGCTTTGGCCTGTTTGTCATGGTGGCGGGGGGCGTGGAGGGACTGCTGCCGGTGGAGGCTCTGTCCGGCGGTCCCTGGGAATACGACGAGGCCCGGCTCACCCTCCGGGCGGACGGAGGCTGTGGGTGCTACACCCTGGGCATGGAGCTGGAGGTGGCGTGCGCCGCTGCCGATCCGGTGAGCGGCCAGGTGGACTTTCTCCTCCCAGGCGAGTCTCCTCTTCCCGCCCGGAATCCCCGGAAGGAGGAAAAGAATCAGCCGCCCCGCCGGAAGGAGCGGAAAGGCCGGACCATGTATGTCCCCAAGCGCCGCAAGGGGGGCAGAAAGCGATGACAAAACGCTATCTTATACTCCCATTATTCCTGCTTGTAGTTGTTTTGGCGGCCTGCGCCAGCCGGCAGGCCCCCGCTGCCACCCCGGAAGCGGCCGCCCCTGCTCCCACGGCGGCAACTCCCACGCCCACCCCCCAGCCCACGCCCACCCCCGATCCGGCGGCGGAGCTGCTGGCCGGGATGACGGTAGAGGAAAAGGTGGGCCAGCTGCTGGTTGCGGGCATTGAGGGCCTGGAGCCGGGGGCGGACGGTATCCAGGCGGTGGCGGAATACCGGGTGGGCGGCGTCATCCTCTTTGGGCGCAACGTGGAGAGCGGGGCGCAGTTGGTGGCCTTGACCAACGGGCTCAAAGCCCTCAACGAAGCGCAGGTCCCCCTGTTGCTGTGCGTGGACCAGGAGGGAGGGCGGGTGGACCGGATGCCCCCGGAGGTGGCGGATCTGCCGGCGGCCTACCGGTTCGGCCAGATTGCCGACCCGGACCAGAGGATGGACGCCTGCTTTGCCCTGGGCCAGGCGCTGGCGGCCCAGTGTGCCGCCTTCGGCTTCAACCTGGACTTTGCCCCTGTGATGGACATCTGGTCCAATCCGGACAACACGGTAATCGGGGACCGGGCCTTCGGCTCTGATTTGGAGGCGGTGACCTGCGCCGCCAACGAGACCGCCTGGGGCATCCTCAGCGGCGGGGTGATCGCCGCAGCCAAGCACTTCCCCGGCCACGGAGACACGGCGGTGGACTCCCACTACGGCCTGCCGGTGGTGAACAAGACGGTGGAGGAGCTGCTGGACTTTGAGCTGGTACCCTTCCGCCAGGCCATGGATTCCACCTGCGTCTACGGCGCGGCGGGGGGCGATTCGGCCATTCCGGTCCTTATGGTGGGCCACATCCTGGTGACCGCCCTGGACGCGGAGCATCCCGCCTCCCTGTCCCACCCGGTGGTCACCGGCCTGCTCCGGCAGGAGCTGGGCTTTGACGGGGTGGTGTGTACCGACGATCTCACCATGGCCGCCGTGTCCGACACCTACGGCATGGGGGAGGCCGCCGTGCTGGCAGTGGAAGCGGGTTGCGATTTGCTGCTGGTGTGCCATGAGGCGGACAACCTCACCGCCGCCCGGGACGCCTTGCTGGCGGCGGTGGACAGCGGACGGCTTTCCATGGAGCGGCTGGATGAGAGCGTGTACCGCCTCCTCTCCCTGAAACTGAATTGGGAGCTGACCGATCAGCCGGTGGACCTGCCGGACGTGGAGTCCCTCAACAGGCAGATTCAGGCCGTCCTGCCCTGATAGGAAACGAAACATCGGGTCCCGTCCCCTCCGCGGACGGGACCCGATGTTTGTTGTGTGTCAGCCGCAGCCGCCGCACCGCTCACAGGCGGCGGGGGTGGCGGCGCAGCCGCCCAGGGCGGTCTCCCGCAGCTCGGCGGGAAGCCGGCGGCCCACGTTGTACATGGCGGCCAGCATTTCGTCAAAGGGGATGAGCTGGGGAACCCCGCTGAGGGCCAGCTCGGCGGCCACCAGGGCGTTGGCCACTCCGGCGGCGTTGCGGCTCTGGCAGGGAAATTCCACCAGGCCGCCCACCGGGTCGCACACCAGCCCCAGCATATTCATCAGCACGGTGGAGGCGGCATTCAGGCACTGCTCCGGCCCGCCGCCCATCAGCTCCACTGCGGCGGAGGCCGCCATAGCGGCGGCCACGCCCACCTCCGCCTGACAGCCGCCCACCGCGCCGGCCACGGTGGCGTTGCGCATGGCCAGGTAGCCCACCGCGCCGGCGTTGAACAGCCCGTCCAGCAGCCGCTGGTCGGAGATGTGGTACTGCTCCTGAAGGGTCAGCAGCAGGGCGGGAACCACCCCGGAGGAGCCGGCGGTGGGCGCGGCCACAATCAGGCCCATGGATGCGTTTACCTCCAGCACCGCCATGGCGTAGGTGACCGCCCGCTGGAGCACCGGGCCGCAGATATCCCGCTTTTCGGCGGCGTGGGCGGCCAGGCGCTTGGCCTCGCCGCCGATGAGCCCGCCCATGGAGCGCAGGGGGGTCTCGAGAGGCTGGGTGGTGGACGCCCGCATGATCTGGAGCACCCGCGTCATGCGCCGCTCCACCTCGTCCGCCGCGGTCTCCCCCAGCAGGCACTCCCGCCGGCGCATGATCCGGGAGATGGGCTGCCCCTCCTGCCGGCACAGGGCCAGCAGTTCTGTTCCGCTTTTGAAATCCATCTGCTCCCCTCCTCTACGGCTGCACCAGCATGACGTCCTGGATGTTTGGGTTGCCCCGGAGCTGACCGGGAATGCCATCGGGGAGGGTTCCGTCCGACTCGATGATGCTGTACGCCGTGTGACCCCTGGCCTCCCGGAACAGCCGCATAAAGGCGATGTTCACATGGTGGTCGCTGAGCACCCGGGTGATGTGGGCCACTACACCGGGGGTATCCCGGTGGATCACGATCAGGGCGCTGTACTCCCCGGTAAAATCCACCTCTACCCCGTTGATGCGGACAATCTTGACCTTCCCGCCCCCCAGGGAGACCCCCCGTACCGTCATCACCTGTCCGGCGGCGTTCTCCATTCGGATGTCCACGGTGTTGGGGTGCAGCTCGGTCTCGGCCTCGTCGGCGGCAAAGGCAAAGGCCAGCCCCCGCTCCCCGGCGATCCGGAAGGAATCCCGGATGCGGATGTCGTCGGTGGCAAAGCCCAGGATTCCGCCCAGAAGCGCCCGGTCGGTGCCGTGGCCGCGATAGGTTTTGGCAAAGGAACCGTACAGGGTGAACCGCACGCTGGTCAACGGCGGGGCGATGAGCTTTCGGGCCAGTCCCGCGATCACCGCCGCCCCGGCGGTGTGGGAGCTGGAGGGGCCGATCATGTTCGGCCCCAGCACGTCAAAGACGCTGATAAAAGGCATGGCAAACCTCCTTCCTGTCAGAACGAAAAGAGGCTTGCTGTCCCCAATCGGCAACAGCAAGCCTCGTTGCGTGTCGGAAGATTATTTGGCGTAGTCCACCACTTTGGTCTCCCGGATCATGTTCACCTTGATCTGGCCGGGGTACTCCAGCTCTTCCTCGATTTTCTTGGCGATATCCCGGGCCAGCAGCACCATCTGGTCCTCGCTGACCTTGTCGGGAGCCACCATGATGCGGACCTCCCGGCCCGCCTGGATGGCAAAGGATTTCTCCACCCCGGGGAAGGAGGAGGTGACCTCCTCCAGCTTCTCCAGGCGCTTGATATAGTTCTCCAGATTCTCCCGCCGGGCGCCGGGCCGGGCGGCGGAAATGGCGTCGGCCGCC
>NZ_CALXFV010000037.1 GCF_944387675.1 uncultured Flavonifractor sp.
TTCCGGCTCACCGAACTGCCCGAGGAGCGGCTGCCCCCCAATCCCTCCCAGGCCCAGATTGACGCCGCCCTGGAAAAGGAAGCCCAGGCGGTGCGGGGAAAGCTGCCCAAGGGCGGCGGGCTGGTGGCCCTGTGCGTGGAGGGAGAGCTGCTGTCCAGTGAAAAGCTGGCCGCGAAGCTGGAGCGGTGGCCGGCGGAGGGCGTCAGTACGCTCACCTTTCTCATCGGCTCCTCCTACGGAATGCATCCCACCTTGAAGGCCCAGGCCCAACTGAGATTGTCCATGTCTCCCATGACCTTTCCCCACCACCTGGCCCGGGTCATGCTTCTGGAGCAGCTTTACCGCTGCTTCAAAATCCAGGAGGGCTCCGGATACCACAAATAGGACAGGAAAAATTTTGCATTTAATCTGCGGATTGCCGGAAATTAGGGTAGATATGTAAAATGCTTTGTGCTATAATGACAAAAGCAGCCATGCGCTTATCTGTGAAATTAAGGTATTGGAGGTAATTCCCATGTCCTATCGTGATGTATATGAAAAATGGCTCAGCAGCCCCGCCCTCAGCGAAGCGGAAAAGGAGGAGCTCCGCGCCATCTCCGGCGACGAGAAGGAGATTGAAAGCCGCTTTTTCGCTCCTCTGGAGTTCGGCACCGCCGGACTGCGGGGTACCATGTGTGTGGGTCTGCACCAGATGAACATCCACGTCATCCGCCACGCCACCCAGGCCTTTGCCGAGGTCATCAAGGCCGAAGGCGAGGAGGCGATGCAGCGGGGTGTGGCGGTGTGCTTCGACTGCCGCAACCACTCCGACGAGTTTGCGAAGGAGACTGCCTGCGTCATGGCGGGCAACGGCATCAAGGTGCGCCTGTTTGACTCCCTGCGTCCCACCCCCGAGGTGTCCTTCGCCGTGCGGGAGTACGGGTGCATTGCCGGCGTGAATGTCACTGCCAGCCACAATCCCAAGGAGTACAACGGCTACAAGGTCTACTGGCAGGACGGCGCACAGCTGCCCCCTCACCACGCCTCCGCCATTGCCAAGAAGATGGAGGAGCTGGACCTGTTTGAGTCCATCCGGCGGATGGACTATGACCAGGCGGTGCAGGCCGGCCTCATCACCCTCATGGGGGAGGAGACCGACGAGAAGTTCCTGGCCAATGTTATGGAGCAGGTCAACGACCAGGAGGCGGTAAACAAGGTGGCGGACACCTTCAAGATGGTGTACACCCCCTTCCACGGCACTGGCTACAAGCTCATTCCCGAGGCTCTCAAGCGCCTGGGCATGAAGCACGTCATCTGCGTGCCGGAGCAGATGGTCATTGACGGCAACTTCCCCACCGTGGTCTCCCCCAACCCGGAGAATCCCGAGGGATTCTATCTGGCGGTGGACCTGGCCAAGCAGGAGGGCGCCGATTTTATCCTGGGTTCCGACCCCGACGCCGACCGGGTGGGCATCATGGTCCGCAACGACCAGGGTGAGTACATCGTCATCTCCGGCAACCAGACCGGTGTGCTGCTGCTGGACTACCTCATCGGCGCCAAAAACCGTACCGGCAAAATGCCTAAGAATCCGGTGGCCCTTAAGACCATCGTTACCACCGAGATGGCCCGGAAGGTGGCCGAGACCAACGGGTTGACCTGCTACGACACCTTTACCGGCTTCAAGTTCCTGGCCGAGAAGAAGGACAAGCTGGAGAACGCCGGGGAGGGCAAGGTGATCTTCTCCTACGAGGAGAGCTACGGCTACATGCTGGGCGACTACGTCCGGGATAAGGACGCCGTTACCGCCGCCCTGGCCCTCACCGAGATGGCCGCCTGGTATGCCGGGCAGGGCATGACCCTGTATGATGCCCTCCAGAAGTGCTATGAGAAATACGGCTTCTATGGGGAGCGCACCATGAACCTGGTAATGCCCGGTCTGGACGGCCTGAAGAAGATGGCCGACCTGATGGCCGGCCTGCGCAGCCAGCCCCCGGTGGAGATCGCCGGTGTGGCGGTGGCCCAGCAGAAGGATTACAAGGACGGCTCCGTGGTCAATGTGGCCGATGGCGCCAAGTCCACCATGGAGCTCTCCGGCTCCAACGTGCTGCGCTATGAGATGAGCGACGGCACCAGCCTCATCGTCCGGCCCTCCGGTACCGAGCCCAAGGTCAAGGTCTACATCCTGGCCAACGGCGCCACCAAGGCCGAGGCCGACGACAAGGTGGCCAAGTACGCCGCCTGGGCGGAGAGCCTGAAGGGCTAATACGCAGCGGTAGTGTTTAAAGAGAGTCCGGGGAAAGCGGCCTGACCGGCCGGTTTCCCCGGACTCTCCTTTTGCCCCGCCAGCGGCGGGCAGAGGGGAAACGTCGGAAAAAGAGAGGAAAATTTCACCTCCAGGGAGAAACTTTTCCCTCTGTACGCCGTCTAAAGGGAAGATATCTAAAATTTAAGGTTTCCTTAAGAACTTGTTATTGCTTTGTAATTCCAAGCTGCTCACACTGTGGTAGAATCTGTTTGAGCCTATTGCAAACAAGGAGGATGTCAACATGACCCAACAGCAGACGCCCGTGATGGAACAGGCCGCGCAGACCGCCGGCGTCACGCCCCCGGTCCCCAAGGGGCCGAAGAAGAAGCGCCGCGGGAAAGGAAAACTGGTTGCGGGAATCCTGATAACCGCCGCAGTGATCGCCGCGGTAGCCGCAGTGCTGTGGTATTTTGTGTTTCGGGAGACCGAGGAACTGGGCGAGATCATGGTGGATACCGTCCAGCTGGGTTCCATCCAGTCGGTGGTGGAGGGCTCCGGCATGACCAAGGCCCGCAACTCCGCCAGCGTCACGCCGGGTACAGGCACCATTCTGGAGCTGTATGTCCATGAGGGAGATCAGGTCACCGAAGGCCAGCAGCTCTACAAAATGGATGACACCACCGCCCGGGAGGCGGTCCAGGCCGCCCAGGAGACTGTGGACAATGCCCAGAAAGATTTGCAGGCGGTGTACGACAAAATTGCCGAGCTCACCGTCAAGGCGCCCCACAGCGGAAATCTGCGGGATGTGGCGGAGCTGAAGGTAGGGGATACCGTCAGTGAGGGTGAGACCATTGCCACCGTCGTCAACGATACCAAGCTGCGCCTCACCCTCTACTACAGCTATGCCTACGAGGATCAGATCCAGGTGGGACAGAGTGCCCAGATTTCCGTCCCCGCTGTCATGACCTCTCTCACCGGCAAGGTGGAGCAGATCAACAAGGTCCGCTTTGTCTCTCCCGAGGGCGCCACCCACTTCGAGGTGGTGCTGGTGCTGGACAATCCAGGCACCCTCACCGAGGGAATGGAGGCCTCCGCCGCCCTCACCGCCGCCGGCGGCTCTCCCATCTATGCCTACCAGAACGGCAAGCTGGAATTTTATGAGACCACTGTGGTGAAAGCCAAAGCCTCCGGCCCGGTGGAGCAGATCAACCTGCTGAACTATGCCGACGTGAAGGCGGGGCAGGTTCTGGTCCAGCTGGGCGCCAAGGACACCGATGAGGAGATCTCCACCCGGGAGGAGGCCTTGAAGGCCGCCCAGGAGAAGCTCACCGAGGCCAATGAGGAGCTGGGCAAGTACAACGCCACCGCTCCCATCTCCGGCACCGTGCTCTCGTGCAGCCTCCAGGAGGGCATGGAGGTGCAGAGCGGGCAGGGCATCAGCATTGCCGACACCACGCAGATGGTCATTGAGATCAGCGTGGATGAGCGCAACGCCCGGTACATCAAGGCAGGCATGATGGTCAATATTGACCAGTACGGCACCCCCTATATGGGCGTGGTGGAGAGCGTGTCCATGACTGCCTCCGGGGAAAACGGCGTGGCCTCCGTTCCTGCGGTGGTCACCGTGGACAACTTTGACGGCTCGATGATCCCCGGCACCTACGTCAGCTATTCCTTTATAGCCAGCCAGTCGGACAACTGCCTCACCGTACCCGTTCCCGCCGTTATGTACGTCAGCTTTGCCAACGTCACCCTGCCGGACACCCTGGATGCCGCGCCGGTGGAGAACACGGACGGTATGGAGAACTGGGAAGGCACGGAGGAATTCTACCCCGAGGACGGCATGCTGCCTGAGGACGATATGATGACGGATGGGGACAGCGCCACCGCCGGCGACGGCATGGCGGTACCCCAGCGGACCTCCGGCGGCGCCTTTGCCAGCCCCCTGATGGCGGTGGCGGTCCCCATGCCTGAAGGAAATATGGGCAGTTCCATGGGCGGCGACAGCACCGGTACCATCGTATTCGTCCAGGCCCAGGAGGCCCCGGTGAATGCCATCCTGGAGCCGGACCCCGCCTGGGAATGCCCCGAGGGCTTCTGGGCCGTTCCGGTGGAGGTGGGTCTGGCCGATACCACCCGGGTGGAGATCAAACGGGGCCTGAATCTGGGCGATGTGGTCTATATCGGCCGGGAGACCCAGAGCGCCGACAGTTGGGGTTGATGCCATGCTCATTGATGTAAAAAACCTCTTTAAGATCTATCACGAGGGGGAGGAGAGCGAGGTGCGGGCCTTGGACGGGGTCAGCCTGGAGATCGACCGGGGGGAATTCGTGGCTATCATCGGCCAGTCCGGCTCTGGAAAGTCCACCCTGATGAACATCCTGGGCTGTCTGGACATCCCCACCTACGGGGACTACCACCTGGACGGGGTGGATGTCACCGAACTCAGCGACCGGCAGCTGGCCCACATCCGCAACAAGCAGATCGGCTTTATCTTTCAGGGATTTAACCTGATTCCCGCCCTCAATGCCTGGGAGAACGTGGAACTGCCCCTGATCTACCAGGGCGTACCCCTCTCCAAACGGTGGGACCGGGTGGAGGCCGCCCTGGAGCGGGTGGGCCTGGCCGATCGGGCGGAGCACAAGCCCACCGAGATGTCCGGCGGCCAGCAGCAGCGGGTGGCCATCGCCCGGGCCATTGCCACCCAGCCCCCCATTATCATGGCCGACGAGCCCACCGGAGCCCTGGATTCCCGGACGGGCAGGCACGTGCTGGAAATTCTCCACGGTCTCCACGAGGAGGGCAGCACCATTATCCTCATTACCCACGACAACGGCATCGCCGCCACCGCACAGCGGGTCATCCGCATTTCCGACGGTCGGATTCTCTATGACGGAGACAGAGAGGGGGCCTTTTCGTGAATCTGGCACAGGCCTTCAAAATCGCGGTCAAGTCCATCGCGGCCAAAAAGGCCCGCTCCGCCCTCACCATGCTGGGTGTCATCATCGGCCTGGCGGCGGTGATTATTCTGGTCTCCTATGCCCAGGGACAGAACCAGCAGATGCGGGCCTATTACGAGAGTCTGGGCAGCAACGTCATCAACATTCAGGCCAGCAGCTGGGACAGCAAGGAAATCTCCGACAAGCTGTATGACTACTGCCTGGAGCTGGACGAATATGTGCTGGGGGTCACCCCCGTGGTACAGATGTGGAATCAGACCATCATCACCTTCGGCGCCAAGACCCTGGACAATTACAACACCCCCTGGGAGGAGAGTCCCCAGGTGGTGATGGGCAATCAGGCCTTTTCCCTGTGCAACAACTTCACCCTGGCCAAAGGCCGGGACATCTCCTACCTGGATGTGGAAAACTACAATCAGGTGTGTGTGCTGGGGTCTCAAATGGCCTCATCCCTGTTCAACTACATGAATCCGGTGGGGCAGCGGATCACCATCAACGGCGTACCCTTTGAGGTTATCGGGGTCTATCAAGAGAAGGACCCCAACAACATGACCGGTATGGATCGCTACATCGTCTTGCCCTACACCATGAACCGGGTGCTCAACAGCACCACCCAGATGGATACCTTTGTGGCCAAGGCCAGGGACGCCAAATCCACCACCAAGGCCATCACCCTGCTCAAGGGCTTCCTCCAGGGCCTCATCAATCAGGACACCGGTTATTATTACGTAAATACCCCCAACCAGTGGCAGGAGGAGGGGGACGAGCAGATCAAGCTCCAGCAGCGCTTCCTGGGCGGCATCGCCGCCATCTCCCTGGCGGTGGGCGGCATCGGCATTATGAATATCATGCTGGTCACCGTCACCGAGCGGACTCGGGAGATCGGTATCCGCAAAGCCATCGGCGCCGAGCGCAGGAGCATCATTGTCCAGTTCCTCATTGAGGCCTGTATGATCTGCGGCATCGGCGGACTGTTCGGCATCGCGGTGGGGTACATCGGTACCCTCATTGTGGGGAAGGCATCCTTTGACCTGATTTTGCTGCCCAGTCCGGGCATTACCGTGGGCGCCTTCCTCATTTCGGTGGCCCTGGGCATCGGCTTCGGACTCTACCCCGCCATCAAAGCATCCGGCCTCCAGCCGGTGGACGCCCTGCGGGCGGAATAAAGGAGAGAGACTATGAGAGTGAAACGATTCATTTCCGGCCTGCTGGCCGCCGCTCTGCTGGCGGGGCTGGTAACCCTGGTTCCCGCCTCCGCCGCGGACGGCGGCGCCTTCACCGACATTCAGGACGCCGCCACCGCCAACGCCGCAGAGACTCTTCGGGTGCTGGGGGTGGTGGACGGCACCGGCGGCACCGCTTTCAATCCCGGCGGAACCCTCACCCGGGCGGAGTTCTGCAAAATGGCGGTGGAGATCCTGGGCCGGGGCGGGGAGGAGCCCGCCCAGCGCAACCGCACGATCTTCTCCGATGTAGGACCCAGCCACTGGGCCAGAGGCTATGTGAATCTGGCCGCCTCCATCACCGTGGGCGGCTCGGGCGGCGCGGAGGGCGCCGCCGGCACCCGGCTGATTATGGGTGTGGGAGACGGCACCTTCCGCCCGGACCGGGCCATCACCTACGGAGAGGCGGTGACCATGCTCATGCGGGTGCTGGGCTATGGGGATCAGGACGTGGCCTCCGGCGCCAACTGGTACGACGGCTATGTGGGCCTGGCCGGCTCCTCCGGCCTGGCCGACGGTCTGAGCCTCTCCGGCGCCTCCACCCTCACCAGGGGACAGGCCGCCATCCTGTTCTACAACCTGCTGTTCACCAATCCCAAGGACAGGGACAGCGTGTATCTCACCGATCTAGGGGGCAGTCTGAAGGATAACGTCATCGTCCTGTCCACCGATGCTACCGCCGAGGACGGCACCACCGGCTCGGTGCTCACCACCTCCGGCACCTACAAGACCGACCGGGCCGCCTTCGGCAGCGAACTGTGCGGCACCAGGGGACAGATTGTGCTGGACAAGAACCAGAAGCTGCTGACCATTCTCCCGGAGGAGAGCTCCACCTTCCGCAGCGCCACCATTATGGGCAGCCCTGAAGCCAACGCCATTCCCGTGGTGGGTGGAGACCGGATCTCCGTCACTCTGTCCACCCCGGTGTACCGCAGCGACGACGCCCAGGCCACCACCTATGAGACCGAATGGACGGGCCTGCGCACCGGAACCTCCCTGGTGCTGGCCTTCAACGGTTCGGGGAAGCTGGACTACATCTACCTTGCCACAGGCAAGGCGGCCGCCGGCGCAGACAATGTGATGGTGGTCAAAAACAAACCCAGCGGTACCAGCAACCCCTTTACCCTGATTACCGGCGGCAAATCCCCCGCCCTGTATAAAAACGGCGCCCCTGCTCAGGTGAGCGACATCCGGCAGTATGACGTGGGGACCTACGACAAGACCTCCAACACCCTGTTCCTCTCTGATCTGAAGCTCAGCGGCCTGTACGAGGACGCCTACCCCAATACCGCCGCCCCCTCCCGGGTGACCCTGATGGGGGTGACCCTGGATGTGCTGCCAAGCGCCATGGCTGATCTGTCCGCCTTCCAGGTGGGCGACAAGGTGACGCTGCTGCTCACCACCACCGGGCAGGTGGCGGGGGCGGTGGACCCCGCCACAGCCCAGTCCAATGCGGTGGGAGTGGCGAAGATCACCTCCAAGGACAGCGCCTCTGTGGAGCTGCTGGACGGCCTGATTACCGTTACCGGAAAGACCACTATGACAGAGTCCGCCGCCCAGATGCTCAACGGCAGGCTGGTGTCGGTGTCCTCCTACAAGAAGGGCTACCTCTCCCTGAGCAGAGTAACAGGGGCTGGCGCCCCTGCCGCCCTCAACATGGAGACCGGGAAGATGGGGAACAAAGAGCTCTCTCCCAGCGCCCGATTCTTTGAGCAGGTGGGCAACGGAGCGCTGGTGGAGATTCTGCGCAGCGACCTTACCATGGACTCCATTCCCGCATCCAAGATTACCTACGTGGGTTACGACTGGGCCGGGCGGGCGGCGCAGCTGGTGCTTAATGATGTCACCGGTGACCGGTATGCTTACGGCCGGATCTCCTACGAGCGGGCCGACGAGGAGTCGGAGGTGTCTTACGATACCGTCACAGTGGAAAACAGCGGCGGTGAGCAGGTATTTACCACCTTCTACATGGAGGGTCTCAAGAACGGCGAGATAGGCGGCCTGGCCGCTTCCATGGATACCCTGGGCGGACAGAGCAAGCTGGCGGCCTATATGCCTCTCCAGTCGGTGAAGGGCATAAGCCGTGCTCAGTTTGACTTGGATACCATGACGCTTACCACCAACGCCATGGTCATTCCTGTGGCGGAGGGGGTGGAGTGCTACAACAAGGCCACTGGAAACTGGTATCCGGTGGAGGACGGCGACAGCGAGCAGGCTCTGAAGCTGGCTCTGGCCTTCTCCAATAACCTGACGGTGTATTACGACCGCTCTCCCGACCAGGGCGGAAAGGTCCGTGTGGTAGTGGCGGAGTAAAGGCCCCGTCCGGACGGTCCGGAGAAAGACGCAAGCAAAAAGCCTGAGGCGGCTGAAAAAGGCCTCAGGACGGATCGGCCTCGATTTTTTGGGAAATCGTCGCCCGATCCGTCCTGAGGAGGGTCATTCCCGAGGCACATGTCCCCGGAAAGGACGGATTTCAATCTGATTCTGCCGCCTGCGGGCGACAGAACGCTGCGAGGCTCCCTGCGGGGGAGGTTTTTCCACAAGCCGAAGCCTGCCGGAAAGTGATGAAAATCACTTTCCGGCAGGCTTTCTTTCAGCTTACAGACGCTTTGGCCGGCGCAGGCAGCGCATGGCGTTGAGAATGGCCAGGACCGATACCCCCACATCGGCGAACACTGCCGCCCACATAGAGGCGTAGCCCAGGGCGCTCAGGACCAGCACCATCAGCTTTATCCCCAGGGCAAAGACGATGTTCTGCCGGACGATGGTCAGGGTATGCCGGGCGATGGTGATGGCGTGGGCGATTTTGGAAGGCCTGTCGTCCATGAGCACGATATCTGCGGCCTCAATGGCGGCGTCGGAGCCCAGGCCGCCCATGGCAATGCCCACGTCAGCCCGTGAGAGCACCGGGGCGTCATTGATGCCGTCTCCCACGAAGACCAGGGCGCCTCTGGGGGAGCATTCCTCCAGCAGCGCTTCCACCCGTTCCACCTTGTGGGCGGGGAGCAGCTGGGTCCAGACCTGGTCCATCCCCAGCTCCCGGGCGACGGCCTCGCCCGCTGCCTGAGCGTCCCCGGTGAGCAGGACGCACTTGCGTACACCGCAGCTCCGCAGGGCGGCAACAGCCTGCCTGGCGTCCGGCTTTACCAGATCGGAAATGACAATATGCCCCAGGTAGACCCCGTCGGCGGCCACATGGACGGTGGTTCCGGCGCAGTGGCAGGGATGCCAGGATACGCCCATCTCCTCCATCAGCCTGCCGTTTCCGGCGCAGAGGGTGCGCCCGTCCACTGCGGCCCGGATGCCCCGGCCGGACAGCTCCTCCGCCCCGGAGACCCGGGCGGCGTCCAGCACTCCGCCCCAGGCTTCCTTCAGGGAGCGGGAGATGGGGTGGTCGGACCAGGATTCCGCCAGGGCCGCCAGCTCCAACAGCTCCTCCTCCGAGCAGCCCTCCGGGTGAACGGCGGTGACGTGAAATACGCCCTGGGTCAGGGTGCCGGTTTTGTCAAAAACCACGATCTCCGCCCTGGCCAGCACCTCCAGATAGTTGCCCCCCTTCACCAGAATGCCGTCCCGGGAGGCGCCGCCGATGCCCCCGAAGAAGGACAGAGGGACCGAGATCACCAGGGCGCAGGGGCAGGAGACTACCAGAAAATTCAGCGCCCGCTGGATGGAATCCACCCAGGCCATGGGGGTGAGCAGCGGCGGCAGCAGAGCCAGAGCCGCCGCTGCCAGTACCACAATGGGGGTATAGACCCGGGCAAACCTGGTGATAAAGTGCTCCGCCCGGGCCTTTTTGCTGCTGGAGTTTTCCACCAGCTCCAGGATTCTGGACACGGTGGACGTCTCAAACGGGCGGGTCACCCGGACCTTCAGCAGGCCGGAGAGGTTGACGCAGCCGGAGATGACATCCTTGCCGGGCCAGACCTGCCGGGGGAGAGACTCCCCGGTGAGGGCCGCGGTGTCCAGACTGGAGGAACCCTCCAGCACCACCCCGTCCAGGGGGATACGCTCCCCGGGCTTGATGACAATGGTATCGCCCACCGCCACCTCCTCCGGGTCTACCTGCCGCAGCTGACCGCTGTCCTCCACGTTGGCCCAGTCGGGGCGGATATCCATCAGCGCGGCGATGGACCTGCGGGACTGGTCCACCGCATAGTGCTGAAACAGCTCCCCCACCTGGTAAAAGACCATGACGAACACCGCTTCGGGATATTCCCCAATGGCCAGAGCGCCTACGGTGGCCAGGGCCATGAGGAAATTTTCATCAAAGACCTGTCCATGGGCGATGTTCCGCGCCGCCCGCCACAGCACATCCCAGCCGGCGGCGGCGTAGGGGAGCAGAAACGCCGCCAGCCTGGCCCAGCCTGTCAGGGGGAGAGACAGGGCGGATAGAAACAGCAGGGCGGCGGCAAGCAGCCGGGTCAGCATCCGCTTTTGCTTGAGGGACATGGCAAATTCCTCTCCTTCCAATGCGGGGCGGAAGTCCCTACAGCACCACGGTGCAGTCCGGCTCCACCTTTTTGCAGATGGCGGCCGCCTGCCGGAGGATTTCCTCAAACCGGGCGTCGTCGGCATCCAGGGTAAGCCGCTGGGTGAGAAAGCTCACCGAGGCAGCGTTCACTCCGTCCAGCTTTTGAATGGCCGCCTCCATCTTGGCCGCGCAGTTGGCGCAGTCCAGATTATGGAGCTTGAAACGTTTTTTCATATCGCTCACTCCTCCTTATAAGATATGCAGGGGCAGCAGCTCCGCCACGTGTCCCATGCCCTGGTCCAGGATGGTGCGCACATGGCCGTCGGCCAGGGAATAAAATACCGTCTTGCCGTCCCGGCGGGCCTTCACCAGCCGGCACTGCTTCAAGGCGCGCAGCTGGTGGGAGATGGCCGACTGGGTCATCCCCAACAGCTGGGCAATGTCGCACACACACATCTCCGCCTCAAACAGCACATACAGGATTTTGATCCGGGTGGAATCTCCGAAAATTTTAAACAACTCCGCCAGGCCGTACAGTACCTCCTCATCCGGCATATTCTGGTTGACCTGGTCCACAATCTCCTGATGCACATGCATGTAGTCGCAGCGCTCCACATCTCTGGATTCCACGGACTCACGCCCTTTCATGAACAATTGAACGAGTGTTCATATATTATTATATACACCGCCCGCGATTTGTCAAGGGGGCGGGCGGAAAAAAGCGCCCGCCGATCGGCGGGCGCGGATTTGGGCAGGTTCAGGGGAGAAAGTGGGCGGCATACTCCTGGTAAATCCGGAGCATGTCGGCCAAATCCTGCCGCAGGCTGTCCTCCGGGGGGAGAGCGCTTTTGTCGTAGTGCTTGTAGAAGATGACGCCATTTTGGTAGCCCTGGGCCAGAGGGGGCAGGTGGTCTCCCAGCACGGCCCCGTCATCGGCGGCAAAGCCCCGGGCGTCCAGGGCGGCCCGGATGCGGGCGGTGTTCTCCTTCATCCTGCGGTTGGCCTCCCGGCCGCCGTACTCCCGGGTCAAATCGGTACAGCCCTGGTTGAGGGTGAGGTAGAGGGATTCCCCGTCGGCGGAGAAGAGGTAGACGATGTACACCCCCCGCTGGGCGGAGGTGGTGATCTGCCGGTCAAAGATGCCGATCCAAGGTACCGCCGACCACATGCCCTTGCCAGCGCTGGCGGCGGTGTGATAGCGCTGGGCGTCCACCAGGCCGGTGCGGAGGAGCAGATGGGGAATCTCATCCTGGAAATAGAAGTACATGGGGTGGCCCTTGATGGGTTCCTGCCGGGTTTTCAGGGGGACAAACTCCGCCAGCACCTTGCCGAATACCGCAGTCAGAGAGACGTCCTTCTCCGGCGCCGGGACAGCGGCGGGTGTGGCAACCGCTGGGGCGGGCTGAGCCGGCGCCGGGGTCTTGGGCTTGTTTTTGGAGCCGGCGGGCCGTCCCCGGCCCCGCTTCACCGGTGCGGGAGCTTCCGACGAAGGAGCCTCCGGTGCGGAGACCTCCGCCGCGGGAGTCTGGGAAGCCTGGGTGGGGGGAAACTCCACGTCCTGGAACACCTCCACCAGACCGGCAATGCCGTCCTGAACCGCGTTGGCCTCGGCGCTGGCAATGCGGAAAATCTTGCGGGAGATGTCCCGCTGGGCCCGCAAGAGGGCCTTGCCTCCCTCGTCGGCCACCTGGATTTTGGGCAGGTAGGAGTTGAGGAAATTGGAGGCGTTGACCTCCGGCTCCCGCCAGATATCAATGATGGTGATGTCCAGCTTGGGAAGCCGGGCGTTGGCCTTGTTCAGCTCCTCATAGATATTGACGCTTTTCATGGAATTTTCACTGCGGAAGAAGAGCAGGCGGACACAGTTGCCGCTGAGCAGGGCGTCCTCGGCGGCATCCTCCCAGGACTGCTGGTTGTGGGGCAGGTTGGCCACGTCAATCCACAGGTTGTAGCCCAGCCGGTACAGCTTCAGAAACCAGTCCTGAACAATCTCCTTGTCGTCGTGGGAATAGCTGATAAACATGAAGGGCTCGTCCATCCGGCACTTGCAGCCCTTCAACGCGTTTTTTCGAATATATTGCAGGCCTTCGTCCATGAGGCAGTCCTCCCTGTGCTTCATTCAGGGCTACTTTACCATATTCCGACGCAATCCGCAAGAGCGGGCCGGGCGCTATAAGGTCTCCAGCAGAAAGCGGCCCACACTCTCCATGGCCTCTCCCGCCTTTTTCATGGGGAACATCTGGAACACATGCCACAGGTCGGTCCATACCTCCAGCCGGCAGGGGACGGCGGACTGGATAAGCCTGTCCCGCAGGCGGATGGAGTCGGAGAGGAGAATCTCATTGGTACCCGCCTGGATGAGGGTGGGGGGAAATCCGGACAGGTCGGCAAACAGGGGGGACAGGCAGGGGCCGGCCAGATCCTGACCTCTGGCGTAGGCGTCCCGCACGGCGTAAATATAGTTGAGGGTGAGCACCGGATCAATATCCTCCCGTTCCCGGTAGGACTTGCCGCTGGCGGTCATGTCCGTCCAGGGGGAGAAGAGGATGAGGGACCGGGGCAGCCGCCGCCCGGCCTGCTTGAGCAGGTGGGTGAGCACCAGGGCCAGGTTGCCACCGGCGGAGTCCCCGGCCACCACCACGTCCCGGGCGCCGTAACCCAGGTACATCAGATAATCCCAGGCCTTCACGGCGTCCTCCACGGCGGCGGGATAGGGGTGCTCGGGAGCCAGGCGGTATTCAAAACAGAACACCTGCCAGCCGGTGACATTGGACAGCTTGGAAGCCAGGATGCGGGAGTAGCCCAAATTGCCGCTGGTGTAGCCGCCCCCGTGGCAATAGAGGATGGCCCGCCGGCGGTCATGGCTCCGCTGGGGGCGTACCCAGGCGCAGGGCATGCCCTCCAGCTCAAAGGGTTCCCAGCTCATGCCCGCCATGGGGGCCACCAGCCGGCCCAGCAGCTGCTGGCCCTTGCGCTGCCTTTCCAAATCCTCCAGGTCCATGGTGTCCGGCGTGGCGGCGCTGTGGATGGCCCGGAGAGCCCGGAGGAAGGGGTCCAGCCGCTGGGCCTCCGCGGCGGAGTGCTGGTTCCGGGAGCGGCCCTGGAGCTTGATGTGGATGTTGTCCTGGTCCATGGAAGTGTGCCTCCCTGAAAATCGGAATGTTGTGGAGGGTATTATACCACAGAGACCGGGAAAAGGAAAGCGGCGGCAGGCGCCCCCCTTCCCCTTGTGGCGGAAGGGGGAATGTGGTATGCTAGGACAAAAGGAGGGGATGGTATGCCGGGAAGGGAGGGTATGTCGGAGTGGTACCGCCTGGACAACGCGGGGGTACTCTATTCCGCCCTGCAAAAGGAGACCTATTCCGCTATCTACCGCTTTTCCGCCGTTATGGACCGGCCGGTGGACCGGCAGGCCCTCCAGCGGGCGGTGGATCAGACCATGCCCCGGTTCCCCACCTTCCGGGTGCGCATCAAGCGGGGGGCATTTTGGTATTATTTTGAGCCAAACGACGCCCCCGGCCCGTACGTGAAGGAGGATATCTCCAACCCCTGCCAGCCGGTGCGCTTTCAGGAGGACAACGGCTGGCTGGTGCGCTTTTACTGTTATGAGCACCGGATCTCGGTGGAGGTGTTCCACGCCGTCAGCGACGGCGGGGGCGCTCTGGTATTTTTCAAAACGCTTCTGGCGGTCTACCTCCGGGAATTGGGACACCGCATACCCAACACCTGCGGGGTACTGGATATAACCGCCCCGCCCCGGCCGGAGGAGCTGGAGGATGCCTACGGAAAGTACGCCCAGGGCAAGGGCTGGCGGGGCGGGCGGAGAGGCAGGGCCTATCAGAACACCGGTACACCGGAACCTTTTTATACGCTGAACGTGACCATGGGCTTCTGCTCAGTGCTCCAGCTCAAGCAGAAGGCCAAGAGCTACGGCGTATCCATCACGGAGTACCTGGCGGCGGTGCTGATGAAGGTGATCTTGGACAAGCAGCATCGGGAGGCTCCCGGGCGGGAACTGCCGGTGGCTCTGGCCATTCCCATCAACCTGCGCGCCTGGTTTCCGTCGGAGAGCCTGCGCAACTTTATTTTAACCACCCGGCCTGTGATCGACCCCTCTCTGGGGGAATACAGCTTTGAAGAGGTGCTCAGCCAGGTCCACCACATGCTCCGGCTGAATCTCAGCCGCCAGCGGATGCGGGCGGAACTGACGGGCAATGTGCGCTTTACCCAGAACCATCTGCTCCAGATTGTCCCCATTGCCCTGAAAAACCCGGTCATGGCCCTGGGCTACCGCCTTGCGGGGGTGCGGCCCTATTCCGGGACCTACACCAACCCCGGAGCCTTCCTGGTGCCGCCGGAGATGGAACCCCATATCCGGCGGATGGAGGTCATCCTGGGTCAGGCCACCAATCCCCGGGTTCACTGTGCCTCCATCAGCTACGGGGATGTGATGGAGATCACCTTTGCCGGTACCCAGAAGGAGACCGACACCGAGCGGGAGTTTTTCCGCTTCCTCATCCGGGACGGAATCGCCGTGAAGGTGGAGAGCAACCGGACGGAATAAAAAGGAGGGGTGTGTTATGCCATATTGTGTCCACTGCGGGGTGGAGCTGGACGCCACAGCCACCTTCTGCCCCCTCTGTCAGACCCCGGTGCTGGACCCGGTTCAGCCGCCGGATACCACTTCGCCCAAGCCCTTTCCCACCCAGCGGGGGGAGGTGGCCCCGGTCTCCAAGCAGGAGCTGGCCCTGTTGCTGAGTGCCATGCTGATCTGTGTGGCGGCCTGCTGCGGCCTGCTCAACCTGTTTCTCAAGCCGGGGCGGGGCTGGTCCCTGTACGTCATCGGGGCAGCCGCCATGCTGTGGCTGTGGCTGGTGCCGCCCCTGCTGGCTCGGGGCATGCACCTGCTGCTGCGGCTGCTGGTGGATGTGGCCGCAGTGGGGCTGTATGTGTACCTGATTTCCATGGACCTGAACGGGCAGGCATGGTTCTGGGGACTGGCCGCCCCTGTCATTTTCTGGGGCGGCGCGGTGCTTCTGCTGCTGGGGCTGGTGCTCCGGGTCTACCGCCGGTCGGTGATCACTTCCCTGACCATTCTCATCGGCAGCCTGGGGGTCTTCCTCTTCGGGGTGGAGTACCTCATCGACCAGTGGCTGTACCGGGCCTGGAATCCCTCCTGGTCCCTGGTGGTGCTCACCATCTGCGTGGGACTGGTGATCCCCCTCATCATCGTCCGCCGCATCCCCTCCCTGCGGGAGGAGGCCCATAAGCGCTTCCACCTGTGAGCGGCTTGGGATGGATACAAGCAATGAATATGCATAATATGTTGAATATTATGCATATTATCGGAAATATGCACCAGAGAGACAGGGGGCAATTCGCATATTTATGCGAATTGCCCCCTTGCATTTCCCAGGGGGGTGTGCTACACTATCCCCAACAAGAACAAACGGAGGTTTTTACCATGGCTGAGGTTAAAAAAGTAGTGCTCGCCTATTCCGGCGGTCTGGATACATCCATCATCATCCCCTGGCTGAAGGAAAACTACAACAACCCGGAGATCATTGCCGTCTCCGGCAATGTGGGCCAGGCTGACGAGCTGGAGGGTCTGGAGGAGAAGGCCATCAAGACCGGCGCCTCCAAGCTGTATGTGGAGGATCTGGTGGACGAGATGGTGGACGAGGTCATCATCCCCTCCATGCAGATGGGCGCCAAGTATGAGGACTATCTGCTGGGTACCGCCTTTGCCCGGCCCATCATTGCCAAGCGCCTGGTGGAGATTGCCAAGGCCGAGGGGGCCGACGCCATCTGCCACGGCTGCACCGGCAAGGGCAACGACCAGATCCGCTTTGAACTGGCCATCAAGCGCTTTGCCCCCGAGATGAAGATCATTGCCCCCTGGCGGGAGTGGACCATCAAGAGCCGGGACGAGGAGATCGACTATGCCGAGGCCCACAACGTGCCTCTGAAAATTTCCCGGGAGACCAACTACTCCAAGGACAAAAACCTGTGGCACCTGTCCCATGAGGGCCTGGATCTGGAGGACCCGGCCAGCGAGCCCCAGTACGACAAGCCCGGCTTTTTGGAGATGGGCGTATCTCCCGCTATGGCCCCCGACCAGGCCACCTATGTGACCATTGACTTTGAAAAGGGCTGGCCCGTGGCTGTGGACGGGGAGAAGATGAAGGCCAGCGACATTGTCCGCAAGCTCAACGAGCTGGGCGGCGCCAACGGCATCGGCCTGCTGGACATCGTGGAGAACCGGATGACCGGCATGAAGGACCGGGGCGTGTACGAGACGCCCGGCGGCGCCATCCTTTACCGGGCCCATGAGGTGCTGGAGATGATTACCATCGACAAGGACACCGCCCACATGAAGCGGAAGCTGGCGGTGGACTTTGCCGACCTGGTGTACAACGGCAAGTGGTTCACCCCTCTGCGGGAGGCTCTCACCGCCTTTGCCACCGAGACCCAGAAGCACGTCACCGGCACGGTGAAGCTGAAGCTCTACAAGGGCAACATCATCACCTCCGGCGTCACCTCTCCCGACACCCTCTATTCCGAGGATATCGTCACCTTCCAGGAGAGCGACTACAACCAGAACGACGCCACCGGTTTCATCAACCTGTGGGGTCTGCCGGATACGGTGCTGGCGCTGCGGGACCAGGGCAAGCTGAACAAGTAATCACATATTTTCTGCGGGCGGGACGTCGGTCGCCCGGCCTCTGCGGGGCAGTCCGCAGGGGCCGGCGTCCTGGACGGCCCGCCTGCCGTAATTACAGTAAGGAGCGGTAGTATGAAACTCTGGGCCGGACGGTTCCAAAAAGAGACGGATACTCTGGTAAACGACTTCAACTCCTCCATCACCTTTGATGCCCGGATGTACAAAGAGGACATTGCCGGTTCCATGGCCCACGCCGCCATGCTGGGCAAGCAGGGCATCATTGAGGAGCACGAGGCGGAGAAGATTCTTGCAGGTCTGAAAGCGATTCTGGCCGACATTGAGGCCGGGCAGGTGGAGTTCTCCATGGAGAACGAGGACATCCACATGAACATCGAGACCATGCTCACCCAGCGCATCGGGGACACGGGCAAGCGGCTGCACACCGCCCGCTCCCGAAACGACCAGGTGGCGGTGGATTTCCGGCTCTATGTAAAGGGGGAGATCCCCAAGATCATCGGCATGGTGCTGGACCTGGAGCAGGTGCTGCTCAAAAAGGCGAAGGCCAATCTGGAGACGGTGATGCCGGGCTATACCCACCTCCAGCGGGCCCAGCCCACCACCTTTGCCCACTACATGATGGCCTACGCCAACATGCTCCGCCGGGACGTGACCCGGCTGGAGGACTGCCTGGAGCGGATGGACGAGTGTCCCCTGGGGGCCGGCGCCCTGGCCACCTCCACCTATCCGGTGGACCGGTTCCAGACCGCAGCCGCCCTGGGCTTCGCCAAGCCCACCGACAACTCCATGGATTCCGTGTCCGACCGGGATTTTGCCATTGAGTTTCTCTCCGCCTGCTCCATTCTGATGATGCACCTGTCCCGGTTCTCTGAGGAAATCATCCTCTGGTGCTCCTGGGAGTTCAAGTATGTGGAGCTGGACGATGCCTACTCCACCGGCTCCTCCATCATGCCCCAGAAAAAGAATCCCGACGTGGCCGAGCTGGTCCGGGGCAAGACTGG
>NZ_CALXFV010000038.1 GCF_944387675.1 uncultured Flavonifractor sp.
GACGCCAACTGCCTGCTGGTGGTGGTGGACACCAACCGGCCGGAGCAGGTGGTGAGCCAGGACCTGCTGGAGGCGGTCCACAAGGTGGCGGTCATCGACCACCACCGCCGGGCCTCCTCCTACATTGCCGACGCCGCCCTCAACTTCCACGAGCCCTACGCCTCCTCCGCCAGCGAGCTGTCCACCGAGCTGCTGCAATACCTGCTGGAGCCGGCGGACCTGCTGAAAATCGAGGCGGAGGCCCTGCTGGCGGGCATCGCCCTGGACACCAAGCAGTTTACCATGCGCACCGGCAGCCGCACTTTTGAGGCGGCGGCCTTCCTCCGCCGCTCCGGCGCCGATACCGGCGATGTGAAAAAGCTCTTCCAGAACGACCTGGAGGGGACCATCGCCAAGTACGACATCATCCAGAACGCCCGGATGTACAAGGCGGCCATTGCCATTGCCCGGGTGGACCACACCGTGGGCCGCATCACCGCCGCCCAGGCCGCCGATGAGCTGCTGAACATCTCCGGCATCGACACCTCCTTCGTCCTCTTCCCCGACAGCGAGGGGCGGGTGATTCTCTCCGCCCGGAGCATGGGGGAGGTAAACGTGCAGGTGGTGCTGGAGAAGCTGGGGGGCGGCGGCAACGCCGCCACCGCCGGCGCCCAGGTGCCGGACAAGACGGTGGACGAGGTGACCCGGATGCTGCTCCAGGCCATTGACCAATATTTAGCTGACGAGTAAAAGGAGATTGCAGCCATGAAAGTGATTTTACAGCAGGACGTGAAGGGCCAGGGCAAGAAGGGCCAGATGATTGAGGCCAGCGACGGCTACGCCCGCAACTTCCTCCTGCCCCGGAAGCTGGCGGTGGCCGCCACCGCCGAGAACATCAACACCATGAAGATGCAGGAGAAGGCCAAGGCCGCCCAGGCCGCCGCAGAGAAGGCGGAGGCGGAGGCCATCGCCGCCAAGCTGAAGGATTTGAGCGTGAAGGTGGTGGCCAAGGGGGGCAACGGCGGCCGGCTGTTCGGCGCGGTGACCTCCAAGGAGATTGCCGACGCCCTGGCCGCCCAGCACGGCATCACCATTGCCAAGACCAAGATCGTCCAGGAGGAGCCCATCAAGGCCTTCGGCACCTATGAGCTGAAGGTGAAGCTGGGATATGAGGTCGCCGGCACCTTGAAGGTGGTCGTGGCCGAGGCGTAAACTGCCCGGGGGCTGATGGAGACATCGGCCCCCATCAGCCAGGAAGGAGCGCACATGGCAGGAGAAGAAGAGCTGCTGCTGCGGCAGATGCCCCACAGCGTGGAGGCCGAGCAGAGCGTGCTGGGCTCTATGCTCATTGACGCCCGGTGCGTGCCGGAGGTGATCGAGGCCCTCAAGCCCGAGGACTTCTACCTGCGCACCAACCGGGAGATCTACGAGACCATCTATTCCATGTTCAATTTCTCCCTCACCATCGACCCGGTGACGGTGCTGGACCACATGCGCCAGAACGGGGTGTATGACGAGAACAGCTCCCGGAACTACCTGCTCCAGCTGATGGACATCACCCCCACCGCGGCCAACGTGAAGGAATACGTGGCCATTGTGAGGGACAAAGCCCTGCTGCGGCGGATCGCGGAGACGGCGGGGGAGCTGACCGCCCTGGTGCAGGAGGGGACCGGCACCGCCCAGGAGGTGCTGGAGGCCGCCGAGCAGCGGATCTACGCCATCCGCCAGGGCCGCTCCGCCCAGGGGCTGACCCACATCTCGGGGGTCATTCTGGACGTGTATGCGCGGCTCAACGAGCTGGCCGCCAGCGGCCAGGCGGTGCCGGGACTGAGTACCGGACTGCCCGACGTGGATATGGCCATCTCCGGGCTGAACAAGTCCGACCTCATTCTGCTGGCCGCCCGGCCGGGCATGGGCAAGACCTCCTTCGCCCTCAACCTGCTGCTCCACGCCGGCAAGTTCTCCGGCAAGACGGTGGTGTTCTTTTCCCTGGAAATGAGCCGGGAGCAGCTGTGTATGCGCCTGATCTCCAGCGAGTCCTTTGTGGACAACAAAAAGCTGGTCACCGGCAAGCTGGGGGAGGAGGACTGGAACAAAATCGCCGCCGCCTCCGCCGCTTTGAACCAGACCCAGATCCTCATTGACGACAATCCCGCCCTCAGCGTGGCGGACATGAACGCCAAGTGCCGCCGGGTGGACAACCTGGGGCTGGTGGTCATCGACTACCTCCAGCTGATGACCTCCGCCGGCGGACCCCAGCGCAGCGGGGACAACCGGCAGCAGATCGTCTCCGACATCTCCCGGGCCTTGAAGATCATGGCCAAGGAGCTGAACGTGCCGGTGGTGTGCCTGTCCCAGCTCTCCCGGGGTCCGGAGAGCCGCTCGGACAAGCGGCCCATGCTCTCCGACCTGCGGGAGTCGGGAGCCATCGAGCAGGACGCCGACATCGTCATGTTCCTCTATCGGGACGATTATTATAATGAGGACAGCGAAAACCACAACCTGGCCGAGTGCATCATCGCCAAAAACCGCCACGGAGAGACCCGGACGGTAGAGCTGCAATGGCTGCCGGAGTACACCACCTTTTCTTCCATTGACCGGCGGCATACGGAGTATTAAACGGCCCGCAGCCCAAAGGAGACACTATGCTGGAAACTGTCAAGAGCCTGACAGCGGAATACGATATGCTTCCCCGGGGGGGCAGGGTGCTGTGCGCCGTGTCCGGCGGGGCGGACTCCATCTGCCTGCTCCACCTGCTCCACGCCATGGGGCCGGAGGGGGGCTTTACCGTGGCCGCCGCCCACTACCACCACGGCATGCGGGGCCAGGCCGCCGATTCCGACGCCGCCTTTGTGGAGCAGTTCTGCCGGGAGCGGAACATTCCCTGCGCGGTGGAGCGGGGGGAGGTGTACGCCGAGGCCCGGCGCCGGGGCCTCGGCGTGGAGGAGACCGGGCGGCAGCTGCGGTACGACTTTCTCCGCCGGGCGGCGGAGGAGCTGGGCTGCACCCGGATTGCCACCGCCCATAACGCCGACGACAATCTGGAGACCCTGCTGCTCCATCTGGTGCGGGGGGCGGGCCTCCACGGTCTGGCGGGGATTCCCCCCCGGCGTGGGGAGATTGTCCGGCCCCTGCTCACCACCCCCCGGGCGGAGATTGAGGCCTATCTGAAGGCCCACGGCCTGCATCACGTGGAGGACTGCACCAACACCGACGAGAGCTATGCCCGCAACCGCATCCGCCGCCAGGTGGTGCCGGTGCTGCGGCAGCTCAATCCCCGGCTCACCGAGAGCGCGGCGGAGACCATGGGGTATCTCCGGGCCGACAACGATTTTATGAACGCCCAGGCCGCCGCCGCCTGCTCCCACGCCCGGTGGGCGGAGGATGACCTGGTGATTGAGGCCCGGTATCTCGCCCAGCTCCCCTCCGCCATCGCCCCCCGGGCGGCCCGGCGGCTGCTGGAGATGACGGGGGACGGCAAGACCGACTGCTCCGCCGCCCATTTGAGGGCCGTTGTGGACCTGGCGGCGGGGGAGGATCCGTCGGCGGTGGCCTTCCTGCCCAACGGGCGGCTGGTACAGCGGGTGTACAAGGAGCTGCTCTTCACCACCCAGGGCGACCCCCCGCCCCCCTTCCACCCCATCCCCCTGAACATGGAGGGGGAGACGGCGCCGGAGGGGACGCCCTGGCGGTGCAGCTGCCGGGCGGTGCTCTGTCCCCCGCCGGGGGAGGAGACCCCGGGGGCCTGCTACCTGGCCCGGGACGCCCTGGAGGGGACGCCGGTGCTCCGGCCCCGGCAGACGGGGGATGAGATCGCCCTGCCCCGGCGGGGCGGCACCAAGACCATCAAAAAGCTGTTTATCGAGGAAAAGCTGCCCCGGCGGGAGCGGGAACTGGTCCCCATCCTGGCTGACGACCGGGGGGTACTGGCGGCGGCGGGCTTCGGCCCGGACAAAAGCCGCCTGGCCCGGCCGGGACAGGACGCCTATGAGCTGATTTTTTGGAAAAAAGAGTGAGGGTGACAAGGTATGGAGCATATGCTGGACAAGGACGTGGAGCGGGTCCTCTTCTCCGAGGAGGCGCTGAAGCAGCGGGTGGCGGAAATTGCCGCCCAGATTGACCGGGATTATGCCGGGAAGGAGCCGCTGCTGGTCAGCGTGCTGCGGGGTTCCTTTGTGTTTATGGCCGATTTGGTGCGGCAGATCAATCTGCCCTGCACGGTGGACTTTATGGCGGTATCCTCCTACGGGGCCGGTACCTCCAGCTCCGGCCAGGTGAAGATCATCAAAGACCTGTCGGAGCACATTGAGGGCAAGGACCTGATCGTGGTGGAGGATATTCTGGACAGCGGCAACACCCTGAGCTACCTGCTCCAGCTGCTCCAGGCGCGGAAGCCCGCCTCGGTGCGGCTGTGTACCCTGCTGGATAAGCCCTCCCGGAGGGTGAAGGAAGTGGAGGTACACTACTCCGGCTTCTCCATTCCAGACTACTTTGTGGTGGGCTACGGCCTGGACTACGCGGAGAAGTACCGCAACCTGCCCTACATCGGGGTGCTCAAGCCCTCGGTGTACGGCGGGTAATTACCGGCAGCGCTTGCCCGGAAAGGACGTGGCCATTTTTTGAAACGAAACGGAAACTTGCGCGACGTGGGATTCTACCTGCTGGTGGCGCTGATTCTGGTGCTCACTATGCTGGCTCTTCGGGGCGGTCTGGACAGCCAGGCGGAGGTCACCTACGGCCAGATCCGCCGCCTGCTGGAGGAGCAGCAGGTGTCCCAGGTCTCCCTCCAGGACGACGGCACCCTCACCCTCTGGCTGAAGGAGCCGGTGGGCGGCCAGGCCACCGTGCGCTACGACGTGGGCAACCCCCAGTGGTTCTATGACGACTTCAACGACCTGATTGTGGAGCAGCAGCGGCTGGGGATTATCTCCGATTACGATTACCCCAAGGCCTGGGAGCCCCCCTACTGGATGAGTTACCTGCCCTGGATCGCCATTGTGGTGTCCTTCGGCCTGCTGTGGTACTTCATGTTCCTGCGGCAGGCCGGCGGCGGGGGCGGCGGCGTGGACCGCACTGCCCGGTTCGGCCGGGCGCGCACCCGCACCGGGGCCGATGAGGAGAAAAAAGTCACCTTTGACGACGTGGCCGGGGCCGAGGAGGAGAAGGAGGAGCTGCAGGAGATTGTGGAGTTTCTCCGGGACCCCCAGCGCTATCTAGACCTGGGCGCCCGCATCCCCAAGGGGGTGCTGCTGGTGGGGCCGCCGGGTACCGGCAAGACCCTGCTGGCCAAGGCGGTGGCCGGGGAGGCGGGGGTCCACTTCCTGTCCATCTCCGGCTCCGACTTTGTGGAGCTGTACGTGGGCGTGGGCGCCAGCCGGGTCCGGGACCTCTTCGACCAGGCCAAGAAAAATTCTCCCGCCATTGTGTTTATCGACGAGATTGACGCCGTGGGCCGTCAGAGAGGGGCCGGCCTGGGCGGCGGTCACGACGAGCGGGAGCAGACCCTCAACCAGCTGCTGGTGGAGATGGACGGCTTCGGCAACAACGAAGGGGTGGTGGTCATGGCGGCCACCAACCGGCAGGATATTCTGGACCCCGCCCTGCTCCGCCCCGGCCGGTTCGACCGGCAGGTGTATGTGGGCTACCCGGACATCAAGGGCCGGGAGGCCATCCTGAAGGTCCACGCCCGAAACAAACCCCTGGGGGACGACGTGTCCCTGGCGGAGCTGGCCAAGGGTACCGGCGGCTTCACCGGCGCGGATTTGGAAAACCTGATGAACGAGGCCGCCCTGCTGGCCGCCCGGCAGCACCGCCGGTTTATCGCCAGGAAGGATCTGAGCGAGGCGGTGATCAAGGTCATCGCCGGGCCGGAGAAGAAGAGCCGGGTGGTCATCCAGCGGGAGCGGAAGCTCACCGCCTACCACGAGGCGGGCCACGCCATCGTCATCCACGACCTGGAGACTCAGGACCCGGTGCATCAGATCACCATCATCCCCCGGGGCATGGCGGGGGGCATGACCATCTCCCTGCCCCAGGAGGATGTCACCTTCCAGTCCAAGCGGCAGCTTACCGAGCGCATCGCCGTCTGCCTGGGGGGCCGGGCCGCCGAGGAGCTGGTGCTGGGGGATATCTCTACCGGCGCGGGCAGCGATTTGCAGAAAGCCAGCGCCATCGCCCGGAACATGGTCACCCGCTACGGCATGAGCCAGCGGCTGGGCAATGTGGTGTTTGACTCCGGCCATGACGAGGTGTTCATCGGCCGGTCCATGGCCCAGACCAAAAGCTACTCGGAGGAGGTGGCCGCCCTCATTGACGAGGAGATCCGCGCCCTCATCGACCAGGCTTACGCCCGGTGCCGGACGATCCTTACCGCCCGGCGGAAGGAGCTGGAGTTTGTGGCCGACTACCTGCTGAAGTATGAGAATATGGACGCCGCCGACTTTGAGCTGGTGTTTACAAATCCCGCCGCCGTGCAGCCTCCCGCCTCCTATCGGGCGGTGGAGGCCGAGGCGCGGAAAGAGGCGGACCCGCCGGCATCCGGAGACAGGGAGGGGGAGGACGGCCAGACCGATCCCCCCGCCGAATGACCTTCCCCAGACAACACAGCGCCCCCCGCCCAGGCTTTTCGCCTGGGCGGGGGGCGCTTCTTCCCGCCTATCTCCCGATCAGCGCGCCGGCCAGCACGGCGAAGCAGGGGAGGGTGAGGATACAGCACAGGGTGGTGAGAGTAACCAGCTGGGCGGCGGAGGCGGTGTCCCGGTGATACTGCTGGGAGAAGATGGAGGTATAGCCCGCCGATGGGGTGGCCGCCAGGATGACCAGCACAATGTACATCACCGGCTCCAGCCGGAGGGGAAGCAGCAGCAGGGCGGTGAGCAGGGGAAAGCCCACCAGCTTGAATAGGGCGGACAGGTACAGCCTGGGATTGCGGAAGGTGGCCCCCAGGTCGGCCGCCGCCATCTGAGAGCCGATAATCACCATGGCCAGGGGTGTATTCATGCTGCCCAAAAAGGCCACGGCGTTGCCCGCCACTGCGGGCAGGCGGAAGTCCAGCAAAAACAGGGCGATCCCACCCAGGGCGCCGAACATCCCCGGATTGAGAAACATCTTTTTCAGGGAAAAGCCCCCCTTGCCCCCCATGAGCAGCACCCCATGGCTCCAGACAAAGAGGGTGAAGCCCACCAGGCCCACAATGGCGAACATCAGTCCCTCCTCCCCCAGCACCGCCTGGGCCAGGGGCAGGCCCATAAAGCCGATGTTGCCGTACATGGCGCCGTAGCGCAGCACGATGCGGGTGTTCTCCCCCTGCCGCCGGAACAGCAGGCACAGCCCCAGGGCCGCCAGCAGGTAGAGACCCAGCGTCAGGGCCATGCACAGGCCCATCACCTGGATAAGGTGGGCGCTGCGGGGCATCTGAAGGGTGTCAATTATCAGACAGGGGACCACCACGTACAGCAGCAGGAAGGTGGTGTGGGACTGGGTCTCCGGGCCGAATTTCCCGCACCGGGTCAGCACAT
Organism: uncultured Flavonifractor sp.; assembly: GCF_944387675.1. Classification (GTDB taxonomy): domain Bacteria; phylum Bacillota; class Clostridia; order Oscillospirales; family Oscillospiraceae; genus Flavonifractor. The sequence goes on from NZ_CALXFV010000038.1 coordinate 7,497, forward strand.
AGCCCACCCCCATCAGCAAAAACAGGGTCCCCACCTGGGAGGCCACCAGCAAAAAATTTTCCGCCAACACACAACAGCTCCTTTTTTCAAACAGCATCATTATATCAGCTTCCGCGGAAAATGCAAATCGGTTGACAAAATCCCCCGGCGGGGGCTATACTGGGGGTTGCCCCACCCCCGGGTGGGGACTGCACGGAGAGGAGGGGGCCGCCTATGGCCGGAACGCGAAGGGGATATCTGCGGATCTTCGCCTCCTACTACAAGCCCCACTGGAGACTGTTTCTGCTGGACATGACGTGCGCGCTGTGCATCTGTGTGGTGGATTTGCTCTTCCCCATGGTGTCCCGCTGGTCCATGCAGACCCTGCTGCCTCAGAAGCTCTTCGCCGCCTTTTTCGCGGTGATGGCCGCCCTGGTGGGCGCTTACGTGCTTAAGGGCGCGCTCTACTACATTGTCACCTACTGGGGCCACCTGCTGGGGGTGCGGATGGAGGCGGATATCCGCCGGGACCTGTTCACCCACATGCAGGAGCTGTCCTTTTCCTTCTATGACAAAAACCGCACCGGCCAGCTGATGAGCCGGGTCACCGGCGATCTGTTTGAGATCACCGAATTGGCCCACCACGGCCCGGAGGACCTGTTCATCTCCTCGGTAACCATTCTGGGGGCCTTCTGCATCATGCTCACCGTCCAGTGGCGGCTGGCCCTGGTGGTGTTTGCCGTCATCCCCATTTTCATTCTCTTTACCGCTCTCACCCGGAAGAAAATGATGCGGGCCTCCCTTGAGGTAAAGGCCAAGCTGGCGGGTATCAACGGGGAGGTGGAGTCCTCCATTTCCGGCATGCGCACCGCCAAGGCCTTTGCCAACGAGCAGGCGGAGAGCGACAAATTCAACGCCGCCAACGACCAGTTCCGGGGCGCCAAGCGGGGCTACTACCAGGCTATGGCCTTCTACCAGTCGGGGATGGAGTTCTTCATGGGCATCCTCTCCGCCCTGGTGATCGCCTTCGGCGGCTGGCTCATCATGCAGGAGCGGATGGACTTCATCGACCTGACCACCTTCGCCCTGTACGTCACCACCTTCATCACCCCCATCCGCAAACTGTCCGCCTTTGTGGAGCAGTATATGCAGGGCATGGCGGGCTTCAAGCGGTTTGTGGAGCTGATGGGGGTGCAGCCCGACATTCAGGACGCCCCCGACGCCCGGCCCCTCACCCAGGTAAAGGGGGACATTCTGGTGGACGACGTCACCTTCCGGTACGAGTCCTCTCCCGAGCCGGTGCTGGACCACGTCACCCTCCACATCCGGCCCGGAGAGACGGTGGCGGTGGTGGGTCCCTCCGGCGGGGGCAAGTCCACCCTGTGCCAGCTCATCCCCCGGTTCTACGACGTCACCGCCGGCCGGGTGCTGGTGGACGGCCAGGACGTGCGCCAGCTTCAGCAGCGCTCCCTGCGGGAGCACATCGGCATTGTACAGCAGGACGTGTTCCTTTTCGCCGGTACCATCTACGACAACATCCGCTACGGCCGGCCCGACGCCACCGAGGCCGAGGTGGTGGAGGCCGCCCGCCGGGCGGAGATCTACGACGACATCATGCAGATGCCCGACGGCTTCCAGACCCAGGTGGGGGAGCGGGGGGTGATGCTCTCCGGCGGGCAGAAGCAGCGGGTGTCCATCGCCCGGATCTTCCTCAAAGACCCGCCCATCCTCATTCTGGATGAGGCCACCTCCGCTCTGGACAGCGTCACCGAGGCCCGCATCCAGTCCGCCTTCGACCAGCTGGCCCAGGGCCGCACCACCCTCATCATCGCCCACCGGCTGTCCACCATCCGCTCCGCCGGCCACATCATCGTCATCGACGGCTGCGGCATCGCCGAGGAGGGGACCCATGAAGCGCTGATGGCCAAGGGCGGCGAATACGCCCGGTTATACAGCCTGCAAAAATCAGTTTCCGTATAGCAAAAATCGGGGAGCGGCAGCGCCGCTCCCCGATTCAGCTTGTCGAAAAGGTGCTCCGCCACGTTCTCAGCCGTCTCGTTATCCCGCCTGATAGCGGTTGAGGCCCTCCTCCGTCTTGCGGGTAATCCGCCCCTGGACCATCAGATGGTCCAGATGGGACATACACTCCCCCACGGCAAACCACTTCTGGGCCACCGGAAACTCCGCCCAACTGCCGGCCCGGATCTTCCAGGTCATGTATCCCGCCAGCTCATAGGCGCCGGCGCCGGGGTGGTTTTTCACCGCCTGATAGGCCTCCTCCAGCCGCAGGCGGTGGTGCTCCTTCAGGGCGTCCACCCGGGGGACCAGCGCTCCTCCGCCCCGGTGGCCGGGGAGGGAGCGGACGGGGACGTAGTTCCGAATGCGGTCCAGGCTGTCCAGGTAAGCGCCCAGGGCGTCGGGCAGCTGGGGCCAGGAGGTGATGTTGGGGGTGATGTCGAAGAGCACGTGGTCCCCCAGCAGCAGCAGGCCCTCCCCCTCCACCCAGAAGCACATCTGGCCCGGGGTATGGCCGGGCATGAGCAGCGCCCGGAGGCGGAAGCCCCCCGCCTCCAGCACCTGGCCGTCAACCAGGCTCTCGTAATGCCCCCCCTCCGGGGGCGCCATGGACCGGGCGGGGTTGGTGGATGCCATGTCCCGGAGCAGCTCCGGCGGAAAGCCCTCGGCGGCAAAGCGGCGGGTAGTGGCCGCCCAGTGCTCCGCCTGCTCCTCCCGGGTGCAGTCCAGGGTGGGCCGGTCCACAGCGCTGATGTAAATGACCCCCCGTTCCCCGGCCGCCTCGGGGGCCAGGCCGGAGTGGTCGGAGTGGAGGTGGGTGAGCAGCACGTCCACCTCCCCCGGCCTCAGCCCCAGCTCCTTGAGCTGGGCAAAGAGGGCCTGGCGGCAGGGCTCCTGCCGGAAGCCGGTATCCACCAGCAGGGGGCGGTCCTTCCCCCGGATCAGGTAGGCGTTGAGCTCCTTCAGGGGGTTGCCGGGGAGGGGAACGGGAATGCGGTACAGGTTGGGTATGATCTGTTCTGGCATGGGCTGCGGCGCTCCTTCTCTGTTTTTTAAAACGATTATACCCTAGTTCCCCTGAATATGCTATACTATTCTCTCAAAGGAGGGGGAAGGATGAACAAGACGGAACTGCTGAACCGGCTGGCCCGGGACGGGGAGGAGCGGCTGCTGCTGGCCCGCGCCCTGGACAAGCTGGAGCTGGCCCGAAACCGGGGAACGCCCAGCCACACCGGCTTTCTCTCCCCCCATGAGCGGGCGGCGGTGGAGGGTCTGATCCAGGCCTGTGGCTACCCCAGCCACCTGTTTTCCGGCGGCTGCCCCGACGCCGAGCGGACGGTGTGCGCCTTTCTCCCCGACTGGCTGGAGGAGGAGGACTGGCACAGCGGGCCGGAATACAACCCCATCCGGGCCATCCGGTGCACCTGGTCCGGGGGCGGACTGACCCACCGGGACTTTCTGGGGGCCATTCTGGGTCTGGGGCTGGACCGGGAAAAGGTGGGGGACATTCTGGTGGGGGAGAGGACCTGCGACGTGCTGGTGCTGGAGGAGGTGGCCGGCTTCCTGCTGCTCCACCTGGACCAGGCGGGCCGGGTCCGTTTGAAGGCGCGCCCTGTGGGCCTAGAGGAGCTCTCCTCTCCGGCGGTGCAGGTAAAGCCCATCCGGGACACGGTGAGCTCCCTGCGGCTGGACGCGGTGGCCGCCTCCGGCTTCTCCCTGTCCCGGGGACGGGCCGCGGAGCTTATCACCTCGGGAAAGGTGCAGCTCAATCACCAGGAGTGCCTGAAGCCCGACCGGCCGGTGAAGGAGGGGGACACCATCAGCTGCCGGGGCCTGGGCAAATGCGTGGTGAAAGAGGTGGGCGGCCCGTCCAAAAAGGGGCGCATTCTGATCGGATTGGAGCGGTATGTCTGATGGACGAGAAAAAGATTGCACGGATCAACGAGCTGGCCAAAAAGGCCAAGAGCCAGGCCGGCCTCACCCCGGAGGAAATGGTGGAGCGGGATTTGCTGCGGCAGGAGTATATCGCCGCCTACCGGGCCAACCTGGTGGCCCAGCTGGAGCACACCGTCATCGTGGAGCCTGACGGCACCCGGCACAAGCTGGGAAAAAAGCCATAAGCACCCGGGACCCCTTCGCGGAAGGCGGGGGCATACGCCTCCCCCGGCTGCGCGCTACAGCTCCAGCTCCTCCGGCTCCGCCCGGGGCTTTAGGCTCTCCAGGGATTCCAGCCACAGAACGGAGAGCCGGCTGGCATCGGGGACTTGCTCCAGCTCAAAGGCGGTGCTGGCCGCCGCCGGGTGCAGCTCCAAGGCGCAGAGCCTGCCGCCGCTGTCGTAAACGGCCGCGGCAAGCACGCCGTCAATCTCAGTCTCCGACGTGAGCTGAACGGAAAAGCGCAGGGTCTCCTCCGCGGTGAGACCGGTAATGGCGATGGTCCCCCACCCGGGGTCGGAGAAAACGTCTCCGCTCATATAGTGCAGCTCCAGCGGCTGGAAGTTCTGGGTATAATTCACGTCGTATCCGTCCGTATAGCCGCCGTCCAGCCCCGGATAGAAGCTGACGCCAATGGGGGTCCGCCCCGAAAGGCCGGTCACCTCAAAGGTAAGGGTGGCGAGGATGCCGTTGTAGGCGATGTTGTCCGGCGAATCCCAGCTCAGGTTCACAAGGCCGGCATCCGTGTCCACGCCCTCTGTGTACAGCGCCCCCAGCGTCTCCCCCTGGACGTCCTTCAGGGAGAGCTTTGCCGTATCATAGGATATCTGGAGATTGAGGTTGGCAAAGCCGGGATTGCCCGAGAGCATCACAGGCACGCTTACCGTGCCGCCGGTGTGGCCCGCGGCGCTGCCGGCGCGCACCAGGGGGTAGTCGGCAAGGGAGATATCGCTGAAATACATGGTAAACCCGTAAGAGATATAATCAGTGACTGCCTGCTCCGCCGCGCTTCCCTTTGTGCCGTACACCGTGAGTCCCGATGTGGATATGCCGAAATATTCGATTTCCGAAACGGTCTCCGGCACGTACAGCGTATCCAGACAGGTTTGATAAAAGGCGTTGGAGCAGATTCGCTCCACGCAGCCGGGGACGCAGTAATGCGCCCCCTCCTTGCCGGAGGGGTAGCGCACCAGGGCGGTCATGTCCTTGTTGTACAGCACCCCGTCATGGGCGGAAAAATACGGGTTTTCCCCGCTTACCGAGATGCACTTCAGGGCATAGCCCGAGAGGGAATCGCTGCTCAGGCTGCGCACCCCTGCGGGGAGGTGGAGCTGCTGGAGGTTGGGGCAGTCAAAGAACACCTCATCGCCCAGCTCCAGCAGACTCTCCGGCAAGCTCACCTCGGACACCGCGCTGCCGGAGAAGGCGAAGTCCCCAACGCGCGTCACGCCCTCGGAAACGCGGACGCTTGTAATCTCATCGTTGTATTTGGCCCACGGGGTCCCGTCCACGGTGTAGTCGTACATTGCGCCGGTTCCGCGGATGGTCAGAACGCCGTCGGCGACGGACCAATCCAAATCATCTCCGCACACGTTTGTGGGTTTTACCGTCACCGTACACTGGGCCGTAAGTCCGTTGACGGCTTCCGCCGTGATCACTGCCGTTCCCTTGGAAACGCCCTTTACCATGCCGGTATCACTGACGGTGGCCACCGACGTGTCGCTGCTGGACCATGTGCAGGCGGTTTCGGCCTTTTCCGGCGTGAACTCCGGCGTCAGCTTCAGGGAGGCTGTGTCGGTGAGCTCCGCCGTGGGCGGGAGGGTGATGGACTGGGGGTCCTCCCCCAGTATTACAAAGAAATATTCAAGTTTCCCCGGTATCAGGTCAGTCCAGGGAAAGCCCCAGTATTCCTCAATCTCAACGCTTATTATGATGATTTTCCCGCCGGAGGATGCCACCGCCCGCACATCGCTCTTATCCTTTCCGTAATTGTCCCCCACGATTTTTAGCTTGGAGGAATCGGAGCTGTACCAGTTGGCCTTCAGCATCTCATTGCTGCCGATGGTTCTGCCCGTGTCAATGGTATAGGTGTCGCCCACGGCCAGATAAATGATTTTCCGCTCCGGCGTGGACTCAGCATAGGCCATGGGCATCCACACCACGCAGAGAAGGGCGCAGGCCAGCAGGACAGAAACAAACCGCTTCAATTTTTAGCCCTCCTCCTTGCTCTTCAGGTACTGGAGCAACTCGGTCACGTCCCGGCTGTTCGCCCGTCCGTCCCCATTGGCGTCCGCCCGCTCCTCCGTCAGCCCGGTCTGACCGGCCCCGCTGAGGTACTGGGCCAGCAGCCGGGCGTCCTCCATGGTACATGCGCCGTCGCCGTTGAGGTCGTACCGCTCCGCCGCCGGGGGCCGAACCGTCACCACGCAGGTATCGCTGCTGCCGCCATCCTCCGACGCGGCGGTGATGACGGCCCTGCCCAGCGCCAGACCCTGCACGGTTCCCCCGGTGACAACGGCGACGCCGTCATCGGACGTGGACCAGAGGATGGTTTGGTTTGTGGCGGCTTCGGGGGCTATGCTTGCCTGGAGTGTATCGCTCTCTCCGACGTCGAGAAGCACCTCGTGCCGGTCAAGGGTCAGCTGCGTTGTTTTGAGCACCACCGAAACATGACATTCCCTGTGGAACCCGCCGTCCTCCGTGGTGGCGGTGATGACCGCATCGCCCATCTCATGAGCCGTCACCACCCCGTCCGCCGACACAGTGGCGGCCGACTCGTTTGACGAGGTCCACACCACCGCCTGATTCCACGCCTCCGGGGGATAGACTTCGGCCGTCAGCTCCGCGGTATCACCGGGCTCCAGAAAGAGCCTGTCCGGGTCTAGCTCTATGCCCTCCACCGGCGTTTTGACAAACTCCCGCTCGTTGATGTGGCAGGGGAAGCCGCCGTTCATATCGGGATCTATTTTCCATACCGTTTCAAAATCCCAGCCGGGGTAGGTTTCGGGCTTCTGCATGTCCGCATCGTCCCGTCCGTACTCGCCGCCCAGGACGCAGTTTGTCACCGTACCCTCATTTTCCCCCACAAAATTCTTGACCTTGTAGGTGGTGCCGCGCCAGTAGCAGTACTCGATGGTACCCTGATTGACCCCCACGAAGGTGCCGAAGCGGAGGGTTGTACCCGCGCTTCCGCTGAAGGAGGCGTCCGCCGTGGAATAGCTGTTGCGGATGATGCCGTCCGCGGCGTTGATTGCGGCCACCGAGCCAACCTGGGCGTTGCCGCTGGTGGCCCGGATCCGGCCTGAGACGTGGACATTTTCGATGAGCCCGTGATTTTCCCGCACAAACGCATTGGGAAGGGCCGTGTCGCTCTCGATTTCAATGGACAGGTTCTTTATGGTGCCGCTGTTGCTGTAAATAAAGCCGTTTTTTATGGTTCCGATGGTGATTTGATACCCGTCCCCGTCCAGCACGCCGGAAAAGAGCTGCCCGCTCCAGGTACCCACTTCAATGTTGTCCGTCAGTCTGTAATGGGCGTCCTGCTCCTCCCGGATTTGCAGCAGCTCCTCCTCATTGGAAATCAGATACGGCTCCTGCGCCGTTCCGGCGCCGGAGGCGCGGTCAGCCCCGCTGAGGACCGGCAGACACAGGACTATGATGCAAAGGGACAGGAATATGGACAGACCCCGCTTTCTCCTTCTCATGACCAAAGCCTCCTTAAACCTGCATTTGTCCATGCTCGTTTGGGAAATTATACTATAAAGTGGGAAAGAAATCTACAGTATTTCGGCCTGGCGGCGGTGCGGTGAGCCGATCGTCCGTTTGAACCAGCAGCAAAAAATCAGCGATACCTGGTCATAAAACCAAATATCGCTGATTTTTATGGGCCGGTCCCGCCCGGCGGATGTCTCAGGCGCACTCCCGGGGGAGCCGCGCTGTCACCGCGCCGTCCGGGTCAAACACGTTCCGTTACCAGCCGAAGGGGAAATTGTAATAGAAATTGTTCCCCTGCTGGGACTGCTGCTGGGATTGCTGCTCCTGGTATTCCTGCTGGAGCGTGTCCATGGCCGCCTGGGTGGTCTGATTGTCCTCGTCCAGGGTAACGGTCACATCCACGCTCTCCCCATTCCGATAGACGGTGAAGGTAACCTGCTCCCCGGCCTTGTAGTTCTGGACGGCGGCTTTCAGGGCGTCACTGTTGGCCACGGACTCACCGTCCACGGCGGTGATAATGTCCCCCACCTGCAGGCCGCCCTTCTCCGCCCCGGAGTTCTCCAAAATGGCCAGCACCTCGGCGCCGGCGGGTACGCCGTAGCGCTGGGCGGCTTCATTCACGTCGTTCATCAGAATGCCCACGTTGGGCTTGCCGGTGACGTAGCCGTGCTCCATAATGGAGGTGACCATGTCCCGCACGTCGTTGATGGGGATGGCGAAGCCCAGGCCCTCCACCGAGGCCTCCGAGCTGGAGCTGGAGGACAGCTTGGCGGAGACAATGCCGATGACCTGGCCATACTCGTTAAACAGGGGACCACCGGAGTTGCCGGAGTTGATGGCGGTGTCGGTCTGGAGCATGTTCATCACGGTGCCGTCGCTCATGGTCACCGAGCGGTCCTTGGCGGACACCAGGCCGCCGGTGAAGGTAAAGGTCAGCTCACCCAGAGGGTTGCCGATGGCGTACACGTTCTCCCCCACGTTGAGGGCGTCGGAGTCGCCCAGGGTGACCATGGGCAGGTTGCCCACATCGATTTTCAGCACGGCGATATCGTTGTCCGACTCGCCCCCCACCAGAGTGGCGTCATAGCTCTTGCCGTCAGAGAAGAACACGGTGATGTCGCTGACGCCGTCAATGACGTGGTAGTTGGTGAGAATGTAGCTGGTGCTGGCGTTGGAGCTAATGACGAAGCCGGAGCCGGAGACGGCGTTCTTCACGGTGTAGCCCCACACGTTGGTGGTCACATTGCCGTTGACGCCCACCACCGCCCCCAGGTTGGCGGCGTAGATCTGCTCCGGGGTGAGGACGGTCTGGCCGTCCACATTGGCCAGGGTGACGGCAGTGGTGCCACTGCTGCTCTGGTAGATGGTGGTGCTGCCTCCGGCCAGCCGGCTGGCGACCCAGACACCGCCGCCCCCCACCAGGCCGCCCACAATGGCGCAGCACAGGCCGAGGGCCACAAATTTGGCGGCCATGCCCTTTTTCTTCTTGGGGGGCTGGGCCTCGTAGACGTGGAACTGGTCGGACTCTATGATGGGCTCCCGTTCCTCAGGGGGTCTGTTATAATCACTGTAATACATGGCGCTTCTCTCCTCTTTGACGGGTTTGTGTTTTCTCTTTGGAACGGTTCTTAGGATACCCGGAAATTGTGTATAAAACATGAAGAATCTTCGCATGATTTTTAAATTTCATTCAGAATGGCTGGAGAGGAGGAACCGGCGGTGTACAACCGGTTGGATCAGGATTTTACCCTGGGCGGGCTGCTTCGCTTCGCCCTGCCCACCACCATAATGATGCTGGTCACCTCCCTGTACACCATTGTGGACGGGGTGCTCACCGCCCGGCTGGTGGGGGAGAACGCCCTGGCCGCCATCAACATCGCCTACCCAGCCCTCAGCGTCATGCTGGCGGCTGGCATCATGCTGGGTACCGGCGGCAGCGCGGTGGTGGGCCACCGGATGGGGGCGGGGGATCTGGCGGGCGCCCGGCGCACCTTCGGCTTTCTGGCCCTGACGGCGGTGTGGATGGGCGGATGCTTTGCCCTGGCGGGCGGGCTGTGGGCGGAGGAGCTGGCCCGGCTGCTGGGCGCCAGCGACCTGCTGCTTCCCGACGCCGCCGTTTACCTGCGTATTCAGCTGCTCTTTGCCCCTATGGCCATGCTCCAGCTGCTGTTTGAGAGCTTTTTTGTCACCGCCGGCCGGCCCGGCCTGGGCCTGGGCCTCACCATCGGGGCGGGACTTACCAATGGGGTGCTGGACTGGCTGTATATGGGTCCGCTGGAGCTGGGCATCGCCGGGGCCGCCATGGCCACGGTCACCGGCTACTGCATTCCGGCGGTGTGCGGGGTGGTCTTCTTCCTGACCCGGCGTCAGGGCCTGCGCTTTGCCAGGCCGGAGCCGCGCTGGACGCTGCTGGGCCGGGCCTGCTTCAACGGCTCCTCCGAGATGGTCACCAACCTGTCCACCGCCGTCACCACCTTCTGCTTCAACGCCATTATGCTGGCGCTGCTGGGAGAGACGGGGGTGGCCGCCATCACCATCCTGCTCTACGCCCAGTTCCTGCTCATCGCCCTGTTTCTGGGCTTTTCCATGGGGGTGGCCCCGGTGTTCAGCTTCAACCTGGGCGCCCAGCGGCACGACCGACTGCGGAACACCTTCCGCCACTGCGCCCGGTTTATCCTGTTGGGGGCGGTGGCCATCTTTGCCGCCGCCCAGCTGCTGGCCCCTGTCATCGTGGGGGTGTTTTCGCCCGCCGGCACCCAGGTCTATGGTCTGGCCCTGGGGGGCTTCCGGTTGTTTGCCCCCGCCTTTCTCTTTGCCGGAATCAATATCTTTGCCTCCGCCCTGTTTACCGCCCTGGGGGACGGAAAACGCTCGGCCCTCATCTCCTTCGCCCGCACCTTCGGCTTCCTTATGGCTGGGCTGCTGGTGCTGCCCCGGCTGCTGGGGGTCACGGGCGTGTGGCTGGCGGTGCCGGCGGCGGAGGGACTCAGCTGCCTGCTGTCCCTGTTCCTGCTGTGGCGGCACAGGGATATGTACGGATGGAAACGTGAGTGAATTGTCAAACTAAGTGCAACAGGAATTGAGTTCGAAGTCCCATAATTCCTGAGCAGAATGGAAGTTCAAAA
>NZ_CALXFV010000039.1 GCF_944387675.1 uncultured Flavonifractor sp.
AGAGCTGGTCCCCCAGCACCTGCTGCCAGGCCTCCTGCTCCTCGCTCTTCTCGCCGATGCAGTAGAGCACCTTCAGCCCCGCGGCCTGGGCGCACTTGATTTCCTGGTTGAGCAGGCGGTTGACGGCGGCGGTGTCGGTAACCCCGGCCTCAGCCAGGATACCCGCCTTGTCATTGCGCTCCTCACAGTGGCCGATGAGGGTCCAGCCGCAGCCCAGGGCGGCGGCTGCGTGGGCGGGCCGGTTGGTGGTGAAGGCCCCGAAGTTGCCCCCCACAGCGGTGTCCGCCCGGAACACCCCCTGGCAGCCCACCTCCACCTTGCTGTCGGCGGTGCGGGCGGCGGCGGCGGAGAGGATGTGGGCCTCGGGGAAGAAGTCCACGAACTCCACCTCACCGGCGGCGTAGCCGGCCAGACCCTTCTGGGTCTCGCTGACGATGACCTTGCCCCAGTCTGCCATGGGGGCCAGACGGTTCACGCCCCCCAGCTCTACCGGCACGTCAAAGCGCTTTAAATTCAAAAAGATATGTTTCATTCAGTTGGCACCCGGCTTTCCCAGATTTTTAAACATGTAGCCCTTGTAAGCCTCCACCCCCGGCTGGTCGAAGGGGTTGACCCCCGTCAGCTTGCAGGACAGGTAGCAGGCAAACAGGAAAAAGTAGTACATCTCGCCCAGGGTGTGCTCGTCCAGGGCGGGAACGGACAGGTTCAGGCAGGGGATGCCTCCCTTGCTGTGGGCCTCTATGGTGGCCTTCCGGGCGGTGTCGTTGATGTCCCAGAAGTCCTTGCCGTCCAGGTACTGGAAGTAGTCTTTCTTGGTCTCGGCGGGCATTACCACGCTGGCGTCCCGCGCCCGAATCTCGATAAAGGTCTCAAAGAGAATGGGGCTGCCCTGCTGGATGAACTGGCCGATGGAGTGCAGGTCCTCCGAGTTGGAGGATACCACCGGATAGAGGCCCTTGCCCTCCTTGCCCTCGCTTTCGGCAAAGGCCTGAATCCACCACTTGGCGAAGTAGTCCAGCCGGGGCTCGAAGAAGGCCATCATCTCCAGCCGGAAGCCGTGGTCGTACATCAGATTCCGCAGGCAGGCGTACTTGAGAGCGATGTTCTCCTCTGCGGGTTCGGAGAAGAGCCGGTCCCGCATGTCCCGCATGCCCTGGGTGATGGCCCTGATGTCGATGCCCGCCACCGCCATGGGGAACAGGCCCACGTCGCTGCCGATGGAGTAGCGCCCGCCGATGGGGCCGGGGAACTCCAGGAAGGTGTAGCCGTGGTCCTGGCACAGCTGATGGAGGGTGGAGCCGGGGGTGCCGGTGGCGAAAATCCGCCGGGCGGCCTCCGCCTCCCCGTACCGCTTCTCCAGGTAGTGCCGCAGCATCCGGAAGGCGATGCCGGGCTCCAGGGTCTCAAAATTCTTGGCAATGCAGTCGATGTAGATGGACTGATAGCCGTCCAGTTCTTCCAGGGTGCGGGCCATTTCGCAGGCGGAGATGGTGTTGCCCGCCCACAGGATGGCGGGGCCGTCCTTGGGCCGCAGGGCTTTCACCGCCGCCCGGGAGGCCTGGTTGGAGCCGCCGATGCCGATGACCACGAAGGCGTCGGCGTCGGCGCGCACCCGGGCCGCCTGCTCCAGCAGATCCTCCACATGCTCCGGCCCGGCATAGTCGTCCACCTGGAACCAGCCCAGGCTGTCCTGGTACTGCGCCTCACCGGCCACCACCTCCGCCAGCACGGGGGCGGCGGTCTTCAGCTTCTCCTCCAGCTCGCCGGGGGCCAGCACCGGCTTGCCGTCCAGGTAGGAGAGGGTGATGTCCTTCATGTCAGTTGCCCTCCTTGGCATACCGGGCGGCCATGTCCTCCAGAGTGGCCATCTCCACCAGAGGGGCCTTGCCGTAGCTGCCGAACTCCACAATCAGGGTACCCACGGCCTCCTTCACGCCTCGGCGCATGGCGTCGGTGATGAGGGCCACGGTACCCTCGTCCCCGGTGCCGTACATGACGGTGTCCATGATGGGGGCCAGGAAGGCCCGGGGGTCAAAGGCGTCCCGCTTCTCGTCCAGCAGTTTCCAGATGCCGCCGATCTTGGCATCCTCCTTCAGCTCGGGGTGGTCCCGGAACAGCTCCCGGAAGTTGCGGGTCACGGCCAGGCGGATGTCGGTATCCACGTTGATCTTGCCGATGCCGCAGGGGATGGCGGCCTTCAGCTCGTCCTTGGAGATGCCGTAGGCGTTCTTGATTTCGCCGCCCAGGGCGTTGATCTCGCTGACGATGTACTGGGGTACGGTGGAGGAGCCGTGGGACACCAGCACACCCTGGATGCCCTCGTGGTTCATGCACTCCTTGATGGCGATGGGAATCTCTTTCCGCAGCTTCACGTCCTTGCCCTTGCTGGCGCCGTGCATGGTGCCGTAGCTGATGGCCAGGGCGTCCACGCCGGTCTTTTTAAAGAAGTCGATGGCGGAGAGAGGGTTGGTGTAGGTGGAGTTGGCGGCAAAGACGTGGTCCTCCACACCGGCCAGCACGCCCAGCTCGCCCTCTACGGACACGCCCCGGGCGTGGGCGTACTTCACCACTTCCCGGGTGATCTCCACGTTCTCCTCAAAGGGGAGGGAGGAGCCGTCGATCATCACGGAGGTGTAGCCCCCCTCGATGGCGGCCACGCAGGAGTCGAAGTTCTTGCCGTGGTCCAGGTGGAGCACCACGGGAATGGGACTGGTGGCGGCAAATTTCTTCACCGCCTCGGCGATGTTGCGGGCGCCCTTCTTCTTGTCCTCCAGGGTGCCGTTTGCAAAGTCCACCCGGCCGCCCATGAAGGCGTTGGCCAAATCGGCCCCCTGCAGGATGGCGGGGGAGCGGAACATCTCATGGACGGCGATAACGGCCTCGGCCTGGGCCACGGCGTTGACGTTGAAAGCTCCCTGGGCATAGCCATACTTCACGGTGGCGTCCAATACGGGACGCAGAGGTACCAACGGCATAACAATTCTCCTTTACAAAATAAATAATGTGGTGTGGTCAGGCGCGGGTATACACGGTGCGGCCCCCCACAATGGTGCGTACCACCTGGGCGTCCGCGTCCAGCAGCACCAGGTCGGCGTCCTTGCCCTGGCCGATCTCCCCCTTGCCGGTCCAGCCCATAAGCCGGGCGGGATTGGCGGTCATCAGGGGAACCACGGTCTCTGTGGGCCGGCCGGTGAAGGCCATCAGGTTGCGCAGAGCCTGAGCCAGGGTGAGGGTGGAGCCGGCCCGGACGCCGTTGGGCAGCTTGGCGTCTCCGTCCTCCACAATCACATCGTTGACCCCCAGCTTGTAGTTGCCGTCGGGCAGGCCGGCGGCCATGATGGAGTCGGTGATGGACAACACCCGGTCGTAGCCCTTGGCCTTCAGGTAGAGGCGGACGGTGCCGGGATGGAGGTGGCGGCCGTCACAGATGGCCTCCACATACACATCGCTCTCCAGGGCGGCGCCGAAGATAGCGGGGTCGTGCTGGTGGAACAGCCGCATGGCGTTGCCCAGATGGGTGCAGGAGCGGACGCCGGCCTTCACACAGGCCATGGCCTGGCCATAGCCCGCCCCGCTGTGGCCCATGGCGCACACAATGCCCATGGCGGTGAGCTGGGGAATCATCTCCGCCACCCCGGGAATCTCTGGGGAGAGGGTGACATAGCGGATATGGCCGCCGCTGGCCTTCTGGTAGCGGGCAAACAGCTCCGCGTCGGCGGTGTGCATCAGCAGGTGCTCCGGCATGGCCCCCTTGTACTCAGTGGACAGGCAGGGACCCTCCAGATGGACCCCCAGCAGGGCCGCTCCGTCGTAAGGTCCGCCCTCAATGACCTGGCGGGCCTGCTCCATACACCACAGGGTCTGCTCCACCGTGTCGGTGAGCACGGAGCACAGCCAGCCGGTGACGCCCTGGCTGGCAAAGAACCGGCCGATGGTGCGCAGGCCCTCCACATCGGCGGCGTTCACGTCCACCCCGGCGGCGCCGTGGGTGTGGACATCCAGAAAGCCTGGAACCACCCGCAGGCCGGAAGCATCCAGCTCAGGCAGGTTCTTGACATTGTGGCAGCCCTGGGTGACGGCGGTGATGATTCCGTCCTCCACCGCCAAGTCGGCGGGGACGAAGGCGCCGTTCAGCAGGACGGAGCCGTTTTTCAGATAAAAGGAACCCTCCATGGCGGCAGCCTCCTTAATAGGCTTTCTGGGCGGCGTTGGCATTGACGTAGAGCACCGCGTCGGGATGGTTCTGGGCCAGGGTGGCGGGGAAGGCGGCGCTCACCTCGCCGTAGGCCGCCCGGCGGCATACCGCCCGGTGCCAGTCCCGGAACACCGCCAGGCGGATTTTCCGGGCGGAGAGGATCTCCTTCATGCCGATGGTGACGCACTTGTGGGGCATATCCTCCAGGGCGCCGCCCAGATCGCCCACGCAGTTGGTGGCCCGGGTCTCGGGGGAGATATCCAGCACCCGGGTGGGCAGCTGGGCAAATTGCTCCGCCGTCAGCTCCGGCTGGGGCTCGTTGAAGGCCAGGTGGCCGGTGATGCCGATGCCGCCGAAGGTGATGTCCACACCACCCAGCTGCTCAATGAGGGCGGGGATGTGGCCCAGATCCTTGGGATCGGGGAAGACCCGCTGCTCCTCGGGCATGAGCAGCTCCGGGTCGATCTTGCCGTACACCTCCCGGGCCATGAAGCCCCGGAAGGACAGGGGGTCGTCCTTGTCAATCCACGCACCGTCGTCGGTGAGATACTCGTCCATGTTGATGAACCAGCAGTTTTTCAGGGACAGCTTCTCCCGGTTTACCAGCCGGACAAAGATGGGGTACTGCCCCACCGGCCCCACGGGGCAGATAAACACGGTGCGCTTGCCGGCGGCGTTATTGGCCCGAATCTCGGCGCACATCTCGGCGGCCAGCTCATAAAACACCTCGCCGGAGTCCCCCAGCTTTACGATGGGCAGCTTGGCGTCCTTGCCCAGCTCCTGGGCGGAAATGTGATAGTAGTCCATGACAGCGTCTCCTTTCCTTACTGAAACAGATGCTCCAAACTCATCTGACGGATCAGCTTGACGATCTCTTTGGTGCGGGAACAGCCGAATTTGTTCAGCAGCCCCTTGATCTGGGTCTTGACGGTGACCACCTCCACGTGCCGCAGCTTGGCGATCTCCGCCACCTTCTTGTCCTGGAGCAGCAGCTTGACCAGCTCATGCTCGGCGGGGGTGAGGTGGGCCACATTGTTGATAAAGAAAATGAGGGAACGCTCACTGCGCCGCAGCCGGGCGTACTCCTGCATGACGGTGTTCTGAATCCGGGGTTCCAGCTCCGCCCGGCCCTGGCTGGCCCGGCGGATGTGCTCCAGCAGCTTCTCCTCCTCGCAGCCCTTTACCACATAGTCCACCGCGCCGGTACCCATGGCGCTGGTGATCACGTCGTCAGTCTCATGGGCGGTGAGAAAGAGAATCTTTACATGGGGGTCCCTGGCGGTAATAAGCTCCGCCGCCCGAATCCCCGCATCCACCGTCTCCATTTCAATGTCCATCAGAATCACATCGCAGGGAGTCCCGGCGGCCAGGGCCACAATCTCCTCCCCGGTGGCGGCGCAGCCCACCACCTCCATATCCGTCTGGGACGATACCACGTCACAGAAATCCTCCCGCAGCAGAGGCAGGTCCTCCGCCACCATCACACGGATTTTCTCTCCCACGGTACTCACTCCTTCTGATGGGCGTCATACAGGGGCAGCATGATGAAAAAGCTGGTGCCTTCCTCCGGCCGGCTCTCCAGCCGGAGCCGCCCCAGATGGCTTTTTACAATTTTCCGCACGTAGTACAGACCCATGCCCCAGTTGTGGTTGGTGTTCTTGCTGGTAAAAAAAGGCTCAAAAATCTTGTTTTGCAGCTCCTGGGGAATTCCCTTCCCGTTGTCCGCCGCCTCCAACACGGTCCACATCCGCTCCGCCCTGGCCCGCAAGACCACACGGGGTTCCTCCCGGCCGGCCTGCACCGCCGCCTCATAGCCGTTGCACAGCAGATTGCAGATGGCCTCGCTGAGATGGCCCAGATCGGCCAGCACCTGACGGTGGGTATTCAGCTCTACCACCACCGGCTGGTCGGGATACTTGCCGTGGAACCGCTCCACCGCGGTGAGGGCCAGCTGATCCACCGTTATGGGGGCCAGGGTGATGGCATTGTTCTTTACCGAGCGGTAGAGCTCATCCATCCGCCGGAGCATGCCCTCGTTCAAATCGTTGAGCTGGGCGGCGCAGGCCCGCACCCGCTCCAAATCCGGCGGGTCCTCCGCCAGCACCCGGGCCAGCTTCTTGTGAAGCACCCGGCTGGAGAGCAGCTGATTCTTCACCCCGTGGACAAAGACCGACACACCCATACCCGCCGCGTCGAACTTCCGCTGGAGAATCATGTCCTGCCGCTCGTCGTCATAGCTGATCTGGGTGTAGCGCACCATGTTATAGCTGCCCAGCACCACGGTGAACACGGTACACAGTCCCAGCACAATCCACCCCAGGGCGGGGAGGGTGGCGCTGATGTAGCTGGTGATTCCCAGGCGGATGTACTCCGAAATAAACATATTGTAGATCTGGGCCGGGTCCTTGCTGGCGTAGAGCAGATACAGCACGGAGGTGCTGAACACACTCAGCAGCACGTACCGGAAGCTGCGCCTGAACACCGGCATGGTGGTCGCCCGGTATTCCAGCGCCATCAGCGCCGCCGCCGCGCCCAGATAGGCCACAATGCCGGCCAGCACCAGATTGATCAGGATGGGCAGCACCCACATCCGGCCGTTGATCAAAATGTGAAACACGGTCGGATAGTAGTACACCAGCCACAGGGCGGGAAAAATACAGGCCAGTATCCGCAGGATTTTCAGCCTGCGGCGGAAGAAGGGAATCATGGTGGTCTCCAGCGCCACCAGCAGGGCAAACAGCGGAAATAGGGACCGGCCCACGGCCACCACATAGCCCAGCTTGTCCATGGATAGAGGGAGGAATTGCAGCCAGGTCTGAAGCTCCGGCACCAAAAACAGAAACGCCCGCTGCTGGGCGGCGGTACCGCCCATTTTGGCGATATAGATGACGATACCCGCCAGCATTACCAGGTTGCACACGCTCATGCCCAACAGGTAGAGGGACAGTACGTCCCGCCGCCTCAAAGCTACGTATACCGACGTGGCCAGGCACAGGATCAAAACCAGAATCAGCACAGCCCCTTCCCCCCATCATACCGCTATTATACCTCCCTCCCCCAGCCGCTGTAAACAGCGGCGGCAAAAGGGCGCCGGGGCTCCGCCTAACACGGAGCCCCGGCGGAGAAAGCGGGGATTTAGTTGGCGCTGTAAGCGTCGTAGGCAGCCTGCATCACATCGAAGAGCACGTAGTTGTCCACGGGAACCTCCTCGGTGATGGTGCCGTTGTTCAGGAACACCTGCTGCTGGGCCTCATACAGACCGCGGATGGCGTCAAAGTCGCCCATGCAGTCCACGGCGCCCTGCCAGTTGCCCTCGCCCACGGCCAGGAGCATGGTATCCTCGGGGGCGTCCAGATCGCCGGCCAGCGTGGAGGCAACCTCCTCAATGTTGGCGGCGCGGTACACCTGGGCCTTCAGGATGGCCTGGGAGAAGCGCTCCAGAATATCCTGGTTGGCCGCAGCATAATCGGGAGTGCAGATGAAGCTGGAGGGGAAGGCGGCCTGGTCGGTGTAATCATTGTTGGTACCCAGAACCAGGTAGTTGTCGCCCATGGCCTGCTCCAGGGTCACGGTGTTGGGAGACCAGGTGGCGGCGGCGTCGATCTGGCCGGCGATAAGAGCGGTGGTCATGCCTTCCACGTTCATCTCCACGGTGGTGATGTCGTCAATGGTCAGGCCGGCATCTTCCAGCACGAACTGGAGGATGATCTCGGAGGAGGTACCGGAGGACACGGCTACGGTCTTGCCCTTCAGGTCGGCGGCGGACTCGATGCCCTTGGACTTGTTGGCCACCACGGCATCAGCCTGGGAGAGCTGGTCGAAAGCGAACACAACCGCGTCGCCCTGGATGCACAGGGAGTGGGCGCCGTGACCGATCTGGGAGATGTCGATGTCGCCGGAAGCCATGGCGGCGATCTCAGCAGGGCCACCGGAGAACTGGGAGGGTTCCACAGTCAGGCCCACCTCGTCAAAGTAGCCCTGGTGAATGGCGGTGAACAGAGAAGAAGCGGAGCCCAGGTTGGGCATGTAGGCCACGCGGATGGTGGCGGGCTCGTACTCCACCTCGGTGCCGGCGGGAGTCTCGCTGGCGACGGCATCGGGGGTCTCGCTGCTGCCGGCGGGGGTCTCGCTGCTGGCAGAGTTATTGCCGCAGGCGGCCAGGGAGAAGATCATACCGCAGGCCAGTGCAAGAGCAAGCAGTTTCTTTTTCATACTCAAAATTCCTCCTTATTTACATTATCTCAATCCGACCGCAGCCGGAAAGCGACGCTTACTTCCGGACGGACAGGTACTCCTGATAGACCTGGCTCCAGATGTGGTTCTTCAGCTCCAGGAACCGGGGGGTCATCTTGGTCTCCTGGTCACGGGGATAGGGGATGTCGATGTCCACAATCTCCTTGACGCGGCCGGGACGGGCGCACATGATCACCACCCGCTGGGCCAGAATGATGGCCTCTTCCACGTCGTGGGTGATGAAGAAGCAGGTCTTCTGCTCCTTCTCCCAGGTGTTCAGCAGCTCCTGCTGCAGCTGGGTACGGGTCTGAGCATCCAGGGCGCCAAAGGGTTCGTCCATCAGCAGCACCTTGGGGTTGACGGCGTAGGCGCGGGCGATGGCCACGCGCTGCTTCATGCCGCCGGAGAGTTCCTTGGGATAGGACTTGGCAAAGCCCTCCAGGTCCACCATCTTCAGATACTTGCGGGCCAGCTCCTCGCACTCCTCTTTGCTCTTGCCCTGGAGCTTCAGGCCAAACTGCACGTTCTTCTCCACGGTGAGCCAGGGGAACAGGGCGTACTGCTGGAACACGATGCCCCGGTCGGGGCCGGGACCCTGGACTTCCTTGCCGTCCACCAGCACCTTGCCCTCAGTGGGGGTCTCCAGGCCGCCGATGATGTTCAGCAGGGTGGACTTGCCGCAGCCGGAGGGACCCACCACACAAATAAACTCGTTTTCGTGGATGTCCATGTCCACGCCGTTCAGGGCGATCATCTCGCCGTTGCGGCCCTGGAACTTCTTGACCACATGGTCAATATGTACCTTTACTGCTGAATTGTTTCCTGCCATCCCGTAAACCTCCTCTCAAGGAATTTCACAATCTTCTCAAAGCAGATGCCGATGATACCCAGCAGAATGATGCCCATGAGCACCACATCCATCTGATACCAGCCGCTGGCCTGCTGGATCATCATGCCGATACCCTTGTCGCCGCCCACGATTTCGGAGGCCATCAGGGTGGTCATGGAGGTGGACAGGCCCAGACGGGCGGCCACCAGAATGAAGGGGGTGGAGGCGGGGATGGTGATCTTGAAGAAGATGTCGCTCTGTTTGGCGCCCAGCACCCGGGCGGCCTTGATGAGGGTGGTATCCACACCCTTGACGCCCTGATAGATGGTAATGACCATCACCAGGAAGGCGGCAATGAAGATGACGGTGACCTTACTGGTCTGGCCCACGCCCAGGGCCACGATGATGAGGAACACATAGGCCAGAGGGGGGATGTTGCGGATAAACTGAATCCAGGGTTCCACCACCCGGCGGAAGGGGTCGTACCAGGCCATCAGGAAGGCCACCGGAATAGCCACCACAAAGGCAATGGCGAAGCCGGTGAGCACCCGGGACAAGCTGGCCCAGACGTGGCCGATGAGCACGCCGCTGGAGGCCTTATCCAGGAAGGCGGCAAATACGACCTGAGGGGGAGCGAACACGATCGGCCATTTGTATGCGGCAATCAGCCAGATCAAAATGGCCACAGCCAGGGAGATGAGCACCCATACCCAGTTGGGTATCTTGCTCCAGACAGACGATTTTTTCAGTCTCATGGACACCTAGCCTCCTTTTGTTGTCTCCAGTATATCCAAACTCCTCAGTTTTGGTAAGTATGAACTTTTATCATACTTTTTCCCGGGCTTCTTCCGAAGCGTTTATACCAGCCGGGCCATGGAGGGCAGCTCCGGCCCGATGAGGGGGGCGCACCAGCGGCAGAATTCCTCGGTCACGTCGGTGCCGTCGGCGGTGAGATACTCGGGGGTCAGCACCCGCTCTCCCAGCATAACCTCCTCGATGGGGATGAGGAAGGTCTCGCACCGGTAGGGCTGGGTGGACAGCCGCCGGAAGCCCACCATCTTGCCCGTCTCCCCCGCCAGGGCGGCCTGACAGGCCTCCCGGCCCGCCAGTTCGGCCTCCGCCGCGTCCACCGGGGACTGCCAGGCGATGGAGGCCCGGGCCAGGATGCCCGGCTTCTCGCTGCGGGCCTTGATGCCCAGCCGCCGGACAATCATCTGGGCCAGGTGGGAGGACACATCTCCAAAATAGGTGGAGCGGCCGGTCTGGAAGATGGGGGGAACGATGGGCTTGCCCTCGTCGTCGTGAAGGCCCTCGCTGGCCACCACCACCACGCCGCCCAGCTTGCGGTACATGTCGCCCACCTTGTCCAAAAACTCGTCCTCATGGAAGGCCCGCTCCGGGGGATAGATCAAATGAGGGGCGTCGCCTTCCTGCTCCCGGGCCAGGGCGGAGGCGGCGGTGGTCCACCCGGCGTTGCGGCCCAGGGACTCCAGCACCACCACGTGGATGGGCAGGCTGCGCACATCCACCGCCAGCTCCCGCACGGTACCCGCCATGTACCGGGCCACGCTGCCGAAGCCGGGGCAGTGGTCGGTGACGGCGATATCGTTGTCCATGGTCTTGGGAATGCCCATAACCCGGATTCCCTTGTCCTTGCAGGCCGCCGCCAGCTTGCCGCAGGCGTCCATGGTGCCGTTGCCGCCGTTCATCAGCACATAGCGGATGTTGTGCTGCTCCAGGATCTGGGTCATTTTGGCGTAGTGCTCCGCCTCCAGGGCATCCCGGGAGGTGCCGATGGCGGTGGCAGGGGTGGTGGGCAGCCGCTCCAGCTGTTCCTCCGGGACGGTGTTGAAGTCCAGCAGCTGCTCCCGCAGCAGCCCGCCGGTACCGCCCACCGCGCCGTACACGTGCTCCACCGCTCCGCTCTCCTGGGCCTGGCGGATGGCCCCATACAGGGAACAGTTGAGCACTGCGGTGGGTCCGCCGCCGTGGATGATGATCAGGTTCTCTTTCAACGGAATCCCTCCTCACACAGTTCGTCTGCCTCTATTATACTGCCTGCCGGGCAAACCGCAAGGAGGATTTCTTATCCCCCCTTTTCCTCTTTCCAGTTTCTGGCCCGAAGCAGCCGCACGGCGTCCAGCACCATATGACCCAGCTGCTTTGCGCTGTCCAGAATATCCGGCAGGTTTAGCCGCCAGGACAGCAGGGAGCCGGCAATACCGAAGAGCACGATATTGCCCAGGGTCATCCCCACTCCGTTGATCCGGCTCCGCTCCCCCAGGGCGGTCACCCCGTCCTCCAGGCCTCCCAGGGCCAGGGAGGTGACCAGGAAGAGGAGCACATAGAGCGCCACGCTGCCCAGCTGCCGCAGGCGGCCCAGGGTCATTCGCCGCCTCCAGGAGCGGCCCCGGGCGGGTACGCTTTTCAACAGGCGCACCGCCGTATCCCAGTGGGGCAGCGCCCCGGCGGGCCTGGGCGCTGCGTCGGTGCTATCCGGCCGCAGGAAGCGGTGGACGCCCGTCTGTCCGTCCGCCCAGTAGGCCGACAGCCGGTCCAGAAATCCCGGCGGAAATTCCTCCCCCGTCCCGGCGCTTCCCTCCAGGCCGGAAATGCTCTCTGCCATGGTATAGTTGTAGCACAGGTCCACCACCGCCTCCGCCATGGCCCGGTCCTCCTCCGGCGCGCCGTCCCGGCGCAGGGCGGCGTACCAGTTGCTGCGGCGGTTGGGACTGCCTGCGGCCTCCACGTCGTCCCGCAGCCGCTCCAGCACCCCGGCGGCCCGGGCCAGGATCTCCCCCAGAGGCCAGTCCGGCGGAATTTCTTCCCGGCAGGCCAGCAGCACCTGCTCCAGCACGGCGGTCATGGACCGGGAGCGGACCGGCCGCTCCGGATTGACGGCCAGAGGCTCCCGGCTCAGGCGGAGCAGCAGTTCCACATAGGCCTTGGCAAAGGCCAGCCGCGCCCGGTCCTCCGGAGCGGCGGCCTCGCAGGTGTCCAGCACCCCCGGGTCGCTGTATTGCAGGGCGTAGGAGATGGCCCGCAGCGTCTCCCGCTCGGTGGAACGGAAGGGCAGGGCGGAAAACAGGAAGGTCTCTCCCGAGTCGTTCAGGCAACGCTCCACCGCATCCTGCACATAGTGGGAGGCGGTGCGGATCACCCGCTGGGGCGCCCCGTCGGGGAGCGGGGAATAGGCCTTCAGGGCGCCCTGGCGGAACAGCTCCCCCCAGTCCCTCCGGCAGTCCTCCAGCTGGCCCTCCAGCGCCTGCCGCCGCTCCGGCGGCAGGCCGTCGTAGTAGTCCGGCGGGGCATACCGGGAGTACTTCAGCGCCCCCAGCCGGAACAGCTCCGCCAGCTGGCTGTAGCGCTCCGGGTCCCTCACGGCGCAGAGGAAGCCGTGGGAATCGGTGAGCTGATTGAAGGTGAGCACCACCCGGTTTCCTTTCAGGGCCACCTCCCGAAACAAAGCCCGCTGGCCTCGGAGCAGCTCCTCCGGCGAGTTGCGCACCGAGTCCAGCTCAAACAGATACACCAGCTCGTCCATGGCCTTACCCCCAGACGTTTTCCCTATTGTACCATATTTTACCGTTACTGTCTTGACCTTTTTTCAAAAAATCTTCATAATAAATCCAGCATGGGAAGGAGGAACCGGAATGGACGGAATGGATCGGTACCGGCAGCTCTGCCGGCGGTTTCCCCGGGCCTTCGGGCCGAATGGGGCGCGGGCTCTGGCCCGGTGGGCGGAGCTTCCGCCGGAGCGGCGGACCGGCCTGGGGGTTGTAGCGGAGCATTCCCGCTGGCTGTGGGTGCGGGAGTGGGGGCCGGAGGGTCCGGAGGAACGGCCCGTATACCTGGACCCCCGGCTGGAAAAGCAGATTGAGGGCTATTTTGCCCTGATGGCAGACCGGCCGGAGCAGTTTACCCCGTCGGAGCTCTATCCCATTTGCGCCAGCCGCCGGCAGCTGCTGGACTTTGAGGAGGAGACCGGCCGGCCGGCGGGACTGGTGTTTGACAACCTGCCCTATTATCAGACGGTGGCCGACCTGATTCTGGGGGATCCCCCTTATCTGTACGGCCGGGTGATCTACCCCGACCAGGCGGTGGGCGGAACGGTGATGATCCCCCTGCTGGAGACGGGGGAGGAACCCCGGTACGGTCTGCTCCAGGTCTACCGCCACAGCCTTCGGGGGCTGTCCGGGGGGGAGTTCCCCCGGGGATACCAGTGTCAGGGAATCACCCCGGAGGAAAATGCCAAGAAGGAGCTGTGGGAGGAGCTGGGCATCCCGCCGGACCAGGTGGCGGAGCTCACTCTCCTGGGTCACACCCGGCCGGACACAGGGCTGAGCGGCGCCATGGTGTCGGTCTATCTGGCCCGGGTAACCGCCGCCCCCACCCCCTCCCTGGGGTACGAGGGAATCACCGGACTGGAATGGCTCAGCCGGGCGGAGCTGCTCCGCCGCCTGCGGGCGGGAGAGATCACCGACGGGCTGACCCAGTCCGCCGCCCTTCTCTGCCTGCTGGCGCAGGCATAAAAACGCGTCCCCGGACAGATGGAATGGCTCCGTCCGGGGACGCGTTTTCTATGGTTCAGCGCTCTGTCAGATAGTTCAGGATGGCCTCTGCGGTGGGCGGACAGCCCGGCACCTGCCGGGCTGCGCAGTTGCAGCAGGCGCCCACGCCCAGGCCGTCAAAGGCGATTCCCTTCCAGCCCTGGCCGATGGCGATGGGCATCCCGCCGGGCCGGCTGTGGTACAACGCCCGCACCAGGCTGGCGTAGCAGGCCGAGCAGGCGCTTTTGGCCTGCACGTTCCGGGTCAGGCTGGCCACCTTGCCCGAGGGGGCGGGGTAGCTGGCGGCGGCGGTGGGCTGGTTGAGGGGGCAAACGTCCCCCGGCTCCACCCGGGTGGTACCGGCGCCCCAGCCCTCCGCCAGGCCGATGTAGGGTACCTGGTCCAGGTCCAGGCCCATCAGACGGCAGCCGTAGGCGTCCAGCTGCACCGGGTCCTCCCCCAGCAGCATCCGGCCGGTGGGGACGGGGTTGCCCCCCTCCTCAAAGTTCAAATCGCCGCAGATGCTGTCCACGATGGTCAAATCCGGCTTCAGGGCGGCGGCCAGGGCGGCGATGGGCTCCATCAGCCCCTCGGCGTGGAAGCGCCGCTTCTCCCGGTCAGGGAGGCAGCCCTTGCAGTTTTTCAGGGCGCAGGTCATCACCGTCTGGCAGTGGCCCTTGAGCACCGGCAGGTTGATGAGATAGCCCGCGTCCAGCGCCCGGCAGCAGATTTCCATGGGCCGCAGGGGGGTATCCACCTTCCGGGTCTTGTCGTGCTTCAGGTCGTAGAGGGGGACGTTATAGCGCTTGCCCACCTGGTCGTAACCGGCGGCGCGGAAGGCCCGTCCGGTGTCGTCCCCCACCCAGGACCCCTCGATGATGGCGATGTCCCGGATTCCGTGGTCCTGCAAGTACTCAATGGCGCCGGAGAGGACACCGGCGTGGGTGGTGGCGCCGCTCTCCGGGGAGGCGGCCACCACCAGATTGGGCTTGAGGGCCACATCGGCCCCCGCCGGAACCCGGTCCGCCACACCGGCCGCCTCCATCAGGGCCTTGGTCATCTGATGGGCGTCTGTGCCGAATATTTCATAAATGGAAGGCATTGCTTTTCTCCTTTGCAGTGGTTCAGATGGGGTTGCTTCCCTCCCGGCGGAAGTAATCCACCGCCAGCTCAATGAAGTAGTGGGCCGCCTTGGAGAGATACCGGTTGCGCCGGCAGCACACCGATACGGTCCACCGGGGCCGCCCGGCCAGCCGGAAGCAGGCCACCTTCCGCCGGTCCCGGGCGTAGTAGTAGGGCATGATGGAACAGCTCAACCCCTTTTCCACCATGGACACGTTGGCCCGGTTGCTGGCAGTCTCCAAAAAGATGTCCGGCTTGATTCCCGCCCGCTCGAAGATGGGGTCGATGATCTCCCGCTGGGTGGACTCCCGGTAGATCAGGCAGAAGGTGAGCTCCCGCAGCTTCTCGGCATCCAGGACAGTGAGGGGTGCGCCCGGCGGAGCGGCCAGGGCGGCCAGGGGGTGGTCCGCCGGAGTGATGAGGACAAACTCCTCCTCCAGCAGGGTGGTGGTGAGCAGGCCGGGCCGGTCCTGCGCCCGGGCGGAGAGGAAGCCCAGATCCAGTTCGTCGTTCTGGAGCATCTCCACCTGGCGGCGGACGCTAATCTCCCGGGGGATGACGTTGATTTTGGGGTAGCGCTGGTAGAACTGGGGGTAGACCGCCATAAACATCTCCATCCCCCGCTCCGGGGCGAAGGCCAGGCTGAGGGTTCCCCGCTGCCGGTCGGCCATGTCATGGATGATCCGGTAGGCCTCGTGCTTCAAATCCACCATCTGCCTGGCGTAATCCACATATACCTTGCCCGCCGCCGTCAGGGAAAAGTTGCCCCGGGAGCGGTAGAACAGCTGGGTTCCCAGCTCGTTTTCCAGCTTGAGCAGCTGCTGATCCAGGGCCGATTGGGTGATGAACAGCTTGGCGGCCGCCTTGCTGATCCCCCCCTCCTGGGCGATGGTCAGAATGTAGTTCATCTGCTTGATATCCAAGCCCCACACCTCCTTGCACTGGAGAGAAAAAGGCGCCCCCGGTCCCGCAGGGAGATCGGGGGCGCCTGGCTCCTGCCGCTCAGCGGCGGATGAGGAGCACAGCCACGTCGTTGACGTTGGTGCCGGTGGCGCCGGTGACGATCAGGCCGCCGCAGGCGCCCAGGGCGGTATAGGCGTCGTTCTGACGCAGCACGTCAAAAATACGGATGCCCCGACCGGCCAGCTCGTCCCGGGTCGTCCCGTCCACATAGCCGCCGGCGGCGTCGGTGGGTCCGTCGGTGCCGTCGCTGCCCACGGAGAACACCGCGGTATCCTTCAGACCTGCTATCCCTTCTGCGGCGGCCAGCGCCAGCTCCTGGTTCCGGCCTCCCTTGCCGCTGCCCGTCAGGTGGACCACCGTCTCTCCCCCGGCCAGGAAGGCCAGGGAATGGCCGCTGTCCTGATGGGAGCGGGCGATGGCGGCCAGGAAGGACCCAGCCTCCCGGGCCTCACAGGTGAGGCTGTCGGTGAGCACCACCGGCTCATAGCCCAGCTCCCGGCAGGCCTGGGCCGCAGCGGAGCACAGCTCCCGCACGCTGCCGGTGATGACGGTATGGACGTTGTCCAACTCCTTGGGGGTCTCCCGCTCCAGGCAGCCCGCCGCCTGCTGGGAGAGAGGCAGGTCGTACTTCTCCGCGATGGCCAGCGCGTCGGCGCAGGTGGAGGAGTCGGGATAGGCCGGACCGGAGGCGATCATGTCCAAGGGGTCCCCGATGATGTCGGACAGAACAATGGAGCAGACCCGGGCAGGGGCGCAGTGCTGGGCAAAGCGCCCGCCCTTCACCGCAGACAGCCGCTTGCGGATGGTGTTCATCTCCACAATGTCCGCGCCGCAGGCCAGCAGGCTCTTGGTGATCTTTTGCAGCTCCTCCTGGGGGACCAGCGGGGCCTCAAACAGGGCGGAGCCGCCGCCGGAGAGGAGGAAGAGGACCATGTCCTGCTCCGTCAGGTCCTGAGTCAGGGCCAGCGCCTCCTCTGTGGCGGAGAAGGTGTCGTTGTCGGGGACCGGATGTCCCGCTTCCCGGATGAGCAGCTCACCGATGGGACCCTGAGCATGGCCGTGCTTGGTGATGACGATGCCGCCGCTCACCCGGTCTCCAATGCAGTCATAGGCGGCGCGGGCCATGGACCAGGCCGCCTTGCCCACGGAGACCAGTACCACCCGGCCGTCGGCCAGGGTGGTCTCCTTCAAGGCCCGGCGCACCGCCGCGTCGGGCTGCACGGCGGTGATGGCCTGGCGAATGATCTGGTCGCAGTCGTTTCTCAGTTTCATACCGTTCCTCCATGAAAACCTGAAATCAGGCTCAGATCAGGCCCGCCTCGCCCATGGTGCGGCGGAAGCCCTCCTTGGCGGGTCCTTCGGGGGTGGGCAGGTTGGGCAGGTAAGGCACGCCCACGTCCCGGCCCCGGAGGGTGGCCATGTCCTTGGCGGCCACGGGGAAGCTGGCGGGGTCCATGGCCAGACGAACGGGGTTGAGCTTGAACTGGGCCTCCAGGCTGCCCTTCAGATCGCCGGCCACATACTTGTTGTATACGTCGGTGATAAGCTCAGGCATGAAGTTGGCGGCGGTACACACACCGCCCACCGCGCCGTGGCACAGGCTGGCGTACAGCAGGGTATCCTTGCCGCCGAACACCTTGAAATCCACGTCCCGGGTGCGGCGGATAAACTCAGAGGTGAGGGTGATGTCGCCGCTGGTGTCCTTCATGCCCACGATGTTGGGAACCTGGTGG
The DNA here is from genome assembly GCF_944387675.1 of uncultured Flavonifractor sp. GTDB lineage: Bacteria > Bacillota > Clostridia > Oscillospirales > Oscillospiraceae > Flavonifractor. Next base: position 17,626 of record NZ_CALXFV010000039.1, read on the forward strand.
GCCAGCTCGTCAATGAGCTGGGCGGTGAGGGTGTAGCCCACACGGCCGGGGTTGTTGTAGAGCAGCATGGGGGTGTCGGGTACACTCTCGGCGATGGTCTTGAAGTGCTGGAACAGCTCCGCGTGGGTGGGCTTGAGGAACATGGGCTGGAGCACGCTGACACTGGCCGCCCCGTTGGCCACCGCCATCTTGGCCAGGCGGCAGCACTTCTTGGTGCTGATGGCGCCGATGCCGAAGTAGACGGGAGCCCGGCCGTTGGCCTGGTCCACCATGATCTTCAGGCCCCGCTCCATCTCGTCCTCTTCCACCATGTAGAACTCGCCGTTGCTGCCGAAGGCCAGGATGCCGGACACGCCGCCGTTGATGACGTAGTCCACCTGAGAGCGCATCTTGGCTTCGTCGATGAGCTCGTTTTCGTCAATGGGAGTCAGAATGGGTACCACTACGCCCTTGATAAAATCCGTATTCATGACAACTCGCCTCCCGTTTTGCCGTGCCGGTCCTTACAGGGACTCGATGCCGGTCAGCTTCTTGTAGTACTTGATGATGGAGCTGTGGTCGTCCTGGCCGCAGCCGTTGTTGTGCAGCCACTGGAAGATCTC
>NZ_CALXFV010000040.1 GCF_944387675.1 uncultured Flavonifractor sp.
CTTCGCGCCTGCGGGCGCGAACTCTGCGAGGCTTTTTCGACAAGCGGGGCGGCCCTTTCGGGCCGCCCATTGCTTTTCCCCAAAACGCAGAAACACAGGCCCTCCGTGGGGGGCCTGTGTTTCCAAAATTGAAAGAAGAGAGGAAAGAGAGGGGGTGTGGTTTTTGACCACGGTCTTATCCTAAAGCCCGGCTGTGAACCTGTTTTGAACCGGGTGTGAACGAACTGTGAAAAGTACTCCCTTATCCTTCCTGGTCCGCCAGGGTCTGGGCTACCTGGGTCAAATAGTTGTGCTCCAGCTCCTCAATGCGGCCATTGTCGCAGGCGGCGGCCACGGCGGGGTCGATGGGCAGCCGGGCCAGCACCTTCAGGCCCAGCTCCCCGGCCACCTGTTCGATACGGCTCTCCCCGAAGATGGCGTGGCGCTTGCCGCAGTCGGGACACTGAAAATAGGAGTAGTTTTCCACCAGGCCCAGCACGGGAATGTGCATCAGCTCCGCCATCTTGACCGCCTTGGTGACGATCATGCTCACCAGGTCCTGGGGGGAGGTGACCACCACAATGCCGTCCACCGGCAGGGACTGGAACACGGTGAGGGGGACATCGCCGGTTCCGGGGGGCATATCCACAAAGAGGTAGTCCACATCTCCCCAGATCACGTCGGTCCAGAACTGCTTCACCGCCCCGGCGATGACGGGTCCCCGCCATACCACCGGATCGGTCTCGTGCTCAGTGAGCAGGTTGAGGCTCATAATCTCAATGCCGGTGCGGGTCTGGGCGGGATAGATGCCCAGCTCGCTTCCCTCCGCCCGGGTATGCACCCCGAAGGCGGTGGGAATGGAGGGGCCGGTGATGTCGGCGTCCAGCACCCCTACGGATTTGCCCAGCCGGCGCATGGCCACCGCCAGGGAGGAGGTCACCAGGCTCTTGCCTACACCCCCCTTTCCGCTGACCACGGCGATGACCTTGCCCACGTGAGACAGGCCGTTCACCGGCACCCGGAGATCCTGGGGCGCGGTGCGCTCCGCGCAGCTCTCGCCGCAGGTGGAGCAGTTGTGGGTACATTCTGACATGTTGTTTTTCCTTCTTTCCTGTGTGATAAGGCCGGGGCGGACAGGGTCCGGTTACCCATCGGCCCGGATTCAGTAGTGATAGCTGCCCCCGCCGATAAACTCCCGGATCAGGGAGTCGGCCGGCACCAGTTCCGGCTCCACCGGCTCAAAGTGCCGGAAGGACGCCACCAGGTCGTGGAACTCCCGATAGCGGGGGTTCTCCTCCGGCACCTGGTCCACCGCCCGGGCCAGGGCGGCGGCGTAGTTGGAAAATACCGCCGGCTCATAGGGCAGGGAGGAGTCGATGATGATATTGGCCCGGTTTTTGAAGGGGGAGATGTACATTTTCTCCCCACGGCGCACATTATACCACATCATCAGGGTCTCCAGCAAATCCGTTCCCCGGAAATTATAGTCCCGCACCGCCCGTCGGGAAATGCGCATCCAGGTGCCTTTGAAGCGCAGCGTCTCCCCCTCCAGCACGTTGGAGCGGGCGGAGATGTACAGCCCCGTGGCCTCCGGGTGGCGGCCGAAGATGGCGTCGTTAAGGGCGTGGATGCCCTCAAAAATAGCAATCTCGTTTTTGTCCAGCTTCAGGAAGGTACCCCGGCTGTCGTTGCGCATCTGCCGGGCAAACTCGAACTTGGGTACCACCACCCACTCCCCCCGGGAGAGCTTGGTGAAGGTGTCGTCCAGCAAATCCATGTCCAGCAGGGCGGGGGACTCGTAGTCGATATCCCCCTCCGGGGTGCGGGGGGCGGTTTTCCGGTTGAGGGTTTTGAAGTAATTGTCCATGGAGACGGTATGGCTGTTTACCCCCCGCCGCTCCAGCTCCTGCTCCAGCTTCAGGGCGGTGGTGGTCTTCCCCGAGCCGGAGGGACCGGAGAGCAGCACGATGGGGCTGTCCTTCATCCGGGCCAGAATCTGGTCCACTGCGGCGTTAATGCGGCTTTGATAGGCGGCGTCGCACTCCGCCAGAAAGCCCCTGGGATCGCTCCGCAGGCCGCTGTTGATTGCGCTGAGCTGATAGGACACAGTCATTCCTCCTTGTCTGGCCGGTAGAAACGGACCACCTGCTCCTTCCCGGCGCACAGGCTGTCGATCCGCTCCAGATACTGCTTGGGATACTTGGGATTGGGGATGCGGGCAATGCGACCGGCGGCGGAATCCACCAGCTTGGTCATGCCGCCGCCCCCCAGGGCCAAAATGGTGTGCAGCTCCTCCATCATGCAGATGTTGTACAGGCTCTCCGTCCCCGGTCGGCACCAGCCCACGTTTTCAAAGGAGCCGGACATGTACTTCTGCCGGTACAGGTAGTAGGGGACCTGCCCCGCCTGCCGCAGGGCGGACCAGGCATAGTCCAGCATGGACGCCACCTCTTCTCCCGAGGGGATGCACCCGCCCTCCTCCATCAGCCTTGACCCTTTTTTCAGCGCCAGGGTGTGGACGGTGATGTTTTCCGGCCCCAGCGCCAGCACCTGGTCCAGGGAGGCGCGGAAGCCCTCCGTGCTGTCGGCGGGCAGGCCGGCGATCAGGTCCATGTTGACGCAGCCAATGCCGCTCTCCCGCACCAGGGCGTAGGCGGTGAGAATATCTGCCCCCCGGTGGGCGCGGCCCATGGCGGAGAGAACCTTATCCGACATGCTCTGGGGGTTTACCGACACCCGGGTGCAGCCCCGGCGGGCCAGTACCGCCAGCTTTTCCCGGGTAATGGTATCCGGCCGGCCGGCTTCCACGGTGTACTCGGTGCAGCCGGACAGGTCCATGTGCTGAGCCAGCTCCCCCATCAGCCGGTCCAGCTGGGGGGCGGTGAGGGTGGTGGGGGTGCCGCCGCCGAAATAAACGGTGCGCACCGCCAGCCCCGCCGCCTCCAGGACCCGGCCCGCCGCCTGGATTTCCCGGGAAAGGGCGTCCAGGAAGGGCTCCACCAGCTTCAGGGACTTCCCCACGTCGGCGGAGACGAAGGAGCAGTAGGCGCACCGGGTGGGGCAGAAGGGAATACCCACGTAGAGGGAGACCTCCCGGGGCCTCAGGGACGCCTTTGCCGCCAGGGAGGCCCGGGCGCAGTCCATGGCCAGCGCCCGCCGGAGCGGGGAGACGTGGTAAGTGTCCCGCAGCGCCTTCTCCGCCTGAGCGGGTGCGGCGCCCGCCGCCATGGCCTTGGTGGGAATCTTCACCGGGCGCACCCCGGTGAGGGCGCCCCAGGGAGGCTCATACCCCAGCAGGGCTGTGGCGGCGTCATAGAAGGCCAGCTTCAAAATCTGCTGAAAGGCCCGGTCCCGGGCCACCCCGTCTTCCTCCGGAGGCAGGGGGCAGCGGCGGACCTTCCGGCAGGCCGTCCCCCGCCAGGTCAGCGCCGCGGCGGCGGTGGCCCACTTCTTTCCCAGGCTCAGGGTGAGCACCAGGTGGTCCTCCCCCTCCGCCGGCGGCGCTTCCGGATACTCCGGCCGCTGGTCGGGGAACAGAGTCAAAAGCATTTGCTCCGTGGCGTATTTGTAGTCGTGACAGCGAAAATAGAGTTTCATAGTGATTTCCAGGCCCCCTTTTCGAGGGGGCTGTCAGCTCCGCTGACTGGGGGAGTTACCCCATGGCCTCCTGCATATAGTAGTTGCTCCGCCGCTCGGCCTCCAGGGTGGAGGTCCCCATGTGGCCGGGCAGCACATGGCAGTCCCCGGGCAGGGCGGCCAGCCGCTTCAGGGAGGCCATGATCTCCTGGTAGGACCCGCCGGCAAAATCGGTGCGGCCCATGGAGCCCTGGAACAGGGTGTCCCCGGTGAACAGGGCGTCCTCCACCTTCAGGCACACCCCGCCGGGGGTGTGGCCGGGGGTGTGGAGCACGGAAATGGAGAGATTCCCCAGCTCCAGGGTGTCCCCCTCCTCATAGGGGACGGTGGGGGCGCCGATGGCGGGAAACACCTGGCTGCCCAGCAGCTCGGCATCGGCGGGGTGGAGGTACACCGGCACCTGGGGCAGCGCCTTATGAAGGGCGGCCACGCCGCCGGTGTGGTCAAAGTGGGCATGGGTGAGCAAAATAAGCCGGATCGCCATCCCGTCCGCCCGGGCCTGGTCCAGAATCCGCCCCCCCTCTCCGCCGGGGTCGATGACGGCGGCGGCGTTGGCGGTCTCGTCCTCCAGCAGGTAGCAGTTGGTCCCCAGCTCCCCCACGTGCATGATCTTGATTTTCATTCCCTTCACCTCGTCACATTACATGGTATCGGTGTCCAGCAAAATGGTCACCGGGCCGTCATTTTGGGAAAAAACCTGCATATCCGCCCCAAACTCCCCGTGCTGGACCTGGAAGCCCCGGCCGGCGCACTCGGCCATGAACTTCTCGTACAGGGGGATGGCGATGTCCGGCTTGGCGGCCCCGGTGAAACCGGGGCGGCGGGACTTGGTGTCGGCGTACAGGGTGAATTGGCTCACCACCAGCAGGCTCCCCCCCACCGCCGCCAGGTTCAGATTCATCTTCTCGTTCTCATCCTCGAAGATGCGCAGGCCGCACACCTTGTCGGCCAGCTTCACCGCCTGGGCCTCGGTATCCGCGGGGGCCACCCCCAGCAGCACCAGAAAGCCCTGGCCGATCTCCCCGTTCACCTTGCCGTCGATGACCACGGAGGCGTTTTTTACTCTGGTTACAACTGCGCGCATAGCTGAAAATTCCTTTCTGTAAGTGGGGTAACGGGCCGTCCCAAGGCCCTCCGCGGCGTTACCGGTATTCCCGGACAAAGCCCCGGGCGAAAATGGGGTCGATATCAAATACCGCCTTGTCCCCGGCGGCACATTTCAGGTCGGTGATGTCCACAATGGTCTCAATGGCGCCGATGCCGCCGATGATCCGGGCCTTCTGGCCGTTGATCCGCACGGTGATCTTCCGCCGGGCCAGCCAGCGGCGGAAGGCGGCCAGCAGGCCGTCGGTGCGGGGCCGCGCCAGGCCGAAGCCGTTCTGGTAGCCCACCGGCAGCACCCCCACCCGGGTGGGCCGGCGCATCACCACCGGCCGGTCGCCCCCTACGCTGTGGCCCTTGGGCAGCCACCGGGTCTCCTCAATGCCCACCTCGCCATAGCCCACCCGGCGCAGGTCATCTCCCCGGCGGCGGCGGCACCGGCCCAGCAGGGCCGAGCCGGCCCGCACCCCGTCCAGCCGGGCCTGGGCGCAGTGGAGCAGGGCGTAGGACCCGGCGGCGTGGACAATGCCCGTCTCAAACCCGGCGGCGTGGATGGCCTCCACCGCCTGGGTGAAATCGGCCAGCTGGCCGTCCAGATCCTTGCCGTTGGGCTTGAGGGTGTGCAGCTGGGTACACAGGCCGGACACCGCCACGTTGGGCAGCCCCCGGTAGACCGAGAGGATCTTCTCCGGCTCCTCCGCCAAAAAGCCGCCGAAGCCCATGCCGGTGTCGATCTGGATATGGGCCTCCGCCACGGTGGAGCGGCCCTCCGCCACGGCGTTGAGGGCCAGGCCGGTATCCACCGATCCCACGGTACACACCACGTTCAAATCCAGCAGCTGGTCCAGCTCCTCCCGGTCGGTGGTGCAGCGGAGCATGAGGATTTCCTCCTCCACAAATCCCGCCTTCCGCAGGGCGGCGGCCTCCGCCACCTCGCTGACGGCAAAGCGGCCGATGCCTTCCGCCCGGAGGGCGCGGGCCAGCTCCACCAGGCCGGCCCCCTGGCCGTCCCCGGTGAGTACGCCGTAGATCACGGCCTCCCCCGCCCGCTCTTTCACCACCGAGATGTTGTGCTTCAGCGCATCCCGCTCGATGACCAGTGTTTTCATCCGTCCGCCGCCTTTCTCCCCTGTGGAATGCCGTTGTCCTCCATTATATACGCTGGCAAAGTTTCCGTCAATGAAAAGGGCTTGCCGCTTGTGTTTTCCGGCGGAAAGTGATATGATTTTATAGTTGAGACCCTATCTTTGGGAGGAACTGCTTTGAATCAACAGACCACAAACATCACCCCCCAGCAGGTGGAGCGGCAGCGGGAATTCTGCCGGATGCTCCAAGAGAGAAACGCCGCCCGCCCCGCCCCGCCCCTGGCCTTTGTGGACACCTACGGCTGCCAGCAGAACGAGGCCGACTCCGAGCGGCTGCGTGGTTACCTGCGGGAGATGGGGTATGCTTTTACCGACAGCGAGGCCCAGGCCGACCTGATCCTTATCAACACCTGCGCCATCCGGGAGCACGCCGAGATGCGGGTGCTGGGCAACGTGGGCGCCCTGGTCCACACCAAGCGGGCCAAGCCCGGCCAGCTCATCTGTGTGTGCGGCTGCATGGCTCAGGAGCCCCACCGGGCGCAGAAAATCAAGGAGAGCTACCGCCAGGTGGATCTGGTGTTCGGACCCCACGCCCTGTGGCGGTTTCCGGAGCTGCTCTACCGCCTGGTCACCCGCCGGGGCCGCATCTTCGACATTGCCGACGAGCCCGGCTCCATTGCCGAGGGCATTCCCGTGGTACGCCAGGACAGGGTGAAGGCCTGGGTGTCCATCATGTACGGCTGCAACAACTTCTGCACCTACTGCATCGTCCCCTACGTCCGGGGACGGGAGCGCTCCCGCCGGCCGGAGGTCATTCTGGAGGAGATCCGGGGTCTGGCGGCGGAGGGGTACCGGGACATCATCCTGCTGGGCCAGAACGTCAACTCCTACGGCAAGGATCTGGACGCTCCCTGTGACTTTGCCGACCTTTTGAAGGCAGCCGCCGACATCCCCGGGGACTTCCTGCTGCGTTTTATGACCAGCCACCCCAAGGACGCCTCCCAGAAGCTTTTCGACACCATGGCCTCCTCCCCCAAGATCGCCCCCTGCTTTCACCTGCCCTTCCAGGCGGGCAGCGACCGGGTGCTGCGCGCCATGAACCGGGTGTACGACCGGGCCGGTTACCTGGACAAGGTGCGCCGGCTGAGAGCGGCCATTCCGGACGTGGTCATCACCTCCGACGTGATCGTGGGATTTCCCGGGGAAAGCGCGGAGGACTTCCAGCAGACCCTGTCCCTGTTGGAGCAGGTGCGCTTTGACGCACTGTTTACCTTTATCTACTCCCCCCGGGTGGGTACCCCCGCCGCCAAGATGGAAGACCCCGTCTCCAAGGAGGAGAAGGCGGCCTGGTTCCAGCAGCTGGTGGAGCGGCAGGACGCCATTTCCGAGGAAAAGCACCGGGCCTATATCGGCAAAACGGTGCGCTGCCTGGTGGACGGACGGGACAGCAAGGGCCTCACCGGGCGCACTCCCGGCAACCGGCTGGTGCGGCTTGCCGGGGAGGACGGCCTCATCGGGCAGTTTGTGGACGTGAAGATTACCGGGGCCAACAAGTGGTCCCTCACCGGGGAGCTGGTGTGACCCCATCCGGCCGCCCAAATGTGGGAGCTGGACCGCTACTATAACTGAGAGATAGAACAGGAGAACCGCCATGCCGTCGGAACTGACCCCCATGATGCGCCAATATCTGAATATGAAGCAGCTCCACCCGGACTGCATTCTGTTTTTCCGGCTGGGGGATTTTTACGAGATGTTCCAGGAGGACGCCAAGCTGGTGTCCAAGGAGCTGGACCTCACCCTCACCACCCGGGACCGGGGCAAGCCGGCGGAGGAGCGCACTCCCATGTGCGGCGTCCCCTACCACTCCGCCGACGCCTATATCGCCCGGCTTATCGCCAAGGGGTATAAAATCGCCATCTGCGAGCAGATGGAGGACCCGGCCACCGCCAAGGGCCTGGTGGACCGGGACATCATCCGCATCATCACCCCCGGCACGGTGATGAATTCCTCCATGCTGGAGGAGGGGAAAAACAACTTCCTCTGCGCCCTCTGCCGGGACGGGGGCGGCACCGGGCTTTGCATCTGCGACGTCTCCACCGGCGAACTCTCCGCTGCCTGCTTTCCCGCCGGGGAGGAGGGAGAGGAGCATCTGTACAACGAGCTGGGCCGCTTCGCCCCCAGGGAGGCCCTGCTGAACCACACCGCCTATGGGGACGCCGCCCTGGTGCGCTTTCTCACCGGCCAGCTGGGCTGCCGGTGCGAAGACGGAGGGGAGGAGCGGTTCCAGGCGGAGGCAGCGGAGGAGACGGCCCGCCGGCAGTTCGCCGCCGGGCTGGACGGCCTTCCCCAGGGGTCGGAGCAGGCGGTGCGGGCGGTGGGCGGCCTTCTGCGCTACCTGTACGAGACCCAGAAGACCGACCTCAGCCACATCACCACCCTGACCTGGCTGGCCGCCGGGCAGTACATGGAACTGGACCTCACCGCCCGGCGCAACCTGGAGCTGACCGAGACCCTCCGCTCCAAGGAGAAAAAGGGGAGCCTGCTGTGGGTGCTGGACAAAACCCGCACCCCCATGGGCCGCCGGCTCATCCGCGCCTGGATGGAGCGGCCCCTTCTCTCCCCCGTGGCCATCGGCAGGCGGCTGGGGGCGGTGGAGGAGCTGGTGAACGACCCCATCCGCCGGGGGGAGCTGACCGCCACCTTGCGGGAGGTCACCGATCTGGAGCGGCTTATCGGCCGTATCGTCTACGGCACCGCCGGGGGGCGGGACCTGGTGTCCCTGGCGGCGGGACTGGGCAGGCTGCCCGCCCTGCGGGCGCTGCTGGCCCCCTCCGCCTCGGCCCTGCTCTCCAGCCTGGCCCGCGCCCTGGACGATCTGCCCCAGCTGCGGGCGCTGATCGCCGCCGCCATGGTGGACGAGCCGCCCTTCTCCGTGCGGGAAGGGGGCTTTATCCGCGCAGGTTACGACGCCGAGGTGGACCGGCTGCGGAGCATTCTCACCAACGGCAAGGACCTGGTGGCGGGGATTGAGGCCAGAGAGAAGGAGAAGACCGGCATCAAGAGCCTGAAGGTGGGCTTCAACAAGGTCTTCGGCTATTACATCGAGGTATCCAAGTCCTACTACGACCAGGTGCCGGAGGACTATATCCGCAAGCAGACCCTGGTCAATTGTGAGCGGTACATCACCCAGGAGCTGAAGGACCTGGAGCACGAGATTCTCTCCGCTCAGGACCGGATCTGCGCCCTGGAGTTCCAGCTCTTCTGCCAGATGCGGGAGCAGGTTGCCGCCCAGGTGGGGGCCATTCAGCGCTCTGCCGCCGCCGCCGCCCAGGTGGATGTGCTCACCTCCTTCGCCCACGTGGCCGCTGAAAACGGCTACTGCCGGCCGGAGGTGGACCAGTCCGACCGGCTGGAAATTGCCGAGGGCCGCCATCCGGTGGTGGAGCAGATGCTCCGCCACAGCCTCTTTGTCCCCAACGACACCCATATGGACGGCGGGGAGAACACGGTGGCCATCATCACCGGCCCCAACATGGCGGGCAAGTCCACCTATATGCGGCAGGTGGCCCTCATCGTCCTCATGGCCCAGATGGGTTCCTTCGTCCCCGCCCGCTCCGCCCGCATCGGAGTGGTGGACCGGGTCTTCACCCGCATCGGGGCCAGCGACGACCTGTCCGCCGGCCAGTCCACCTTTATGGTGGAGATGACCGAGGTGGCGGAGCTTTTGAAAAACGCCACCTCCAGAAGCCTGCTCATTCTGGACGAGATCGGCCGGGGTACCTCCACCTACGACGGCATGGCCATCGCCCGCTCGGTGCTGGAATACTGCGCCGACAAGAAGAAGCTGGGGGCCAAGACCCTGTTTGCCACCCATTATCATGAGATCACCGCCCTGGAGGGGATTATCCCCGGGGTGAAGAACTTCAACATCGCCGCCAAGAAGAAGGGGGACGACATCCTCTTTTTGCGGAAAATTGTCCGGGGAGGCGCCGACCAGAGCTACGGCATCGAGGTGGCCAAACTGGCCGGGGTGCCGGGCAAGGTCATCGCCCGGGCCAGGCAGATCCTCTCCGAGCTGGAGGCCGGCCAGGTCCAGACCGCCCCTCCGCCGGCCCCTCCGGCCTCGGGCCAGGTGTCCCTTGCCGACATGGGGGGGAGCCAGGTCACCCGCCGCCTGCAGCAGGTGGATCTCAACACCCTCACCCCCATCGAGGCCATGAATCTGCTCTTTGAGCTCAAGCAGATGGTATAACGGCAGGGCCATGCGGGCAGCGCCCCGCCCGCGCCCGCCCGTCCAAACGCAAGGAGGAACATGCCATGTTAGACCGGCAGCGCCGCCCCTGGCGGCCCCAGCTGACCCGGGCCGAAATGGGCCGGGGGTGGGTGTTCTTTGCCCTGTACGTCCTCCTGTTTCCCTGGGTGATGGGGTGGGTGCAGCGCTCCTTTGACGGAGAGCTGCCCATTGCCGAGTCCAACGTGGTCTACTACCTCCTCTCCGCCACCCTGGTGTTTCTGGTGTTCTGGACCTTTCTGCGGCACGGCTTCCATCTGCTGCTAGACTGGCTGCCGGAAAACCTGTTTGCCTTCGGCACCGGTCTGGTGGGGTGGGCGGTGCTGGCCTTTCTGGCGGGACTTGTCCCCCTGCCGGTGAAAAACCCCAATCTGCTGAGCTATCCGGAGCAGTTTGCCCTGGCCCCCTTTGCCACAGGCATGATCCTCATCGTCCTCATGCCCCTTGTGGAGGAGCCTTTGTTCCGGGGGCTGCTCTTCGGCACCAGCCGCAAGTACAGCCGGGTGCTGGGTTACCTGCTCTCCGTCTTCCTCTACGCCTTCTACTGCGTGTGGCAGTTTGTCTACGCCTACGGAGTGGTGGACTTCCGCTACCTGCTGCTGTTTGTGGAGTACCTGCCCATGGCACTGGCCCTCACCTGGTGCTACGACAACGGCGGGTCCATCTGGAGTCCCATCGCCCTGCACATGGTCATCAACGCCCTCACTCTGGCGCGCACGGTGGGGGGGTAATTTGCGGCGGGGTCCCATGCCCGCGCCGGTTTCACACTTCCCCTTTTTAGAAAGCAGGTACGTTTATGCCTCACATTCAACAACTGGACCCCCATGTGGCCGACCTGATCGCCGCCGGCGAGGTGGTGGAGCGGCCGGCCAGCGTGGTGAAGGAGCTGATGGAGAACGCCATCGACGCCGGGGCGGACAAGCTGACGGTGGAAATCCAGCACGGGGGCATGGCCCTCATCCGGGTCACCGACAACGGCTGCGGCATTGAAGCGGAGGAGGCCCAGACCGCCTTCCTTCGCCACGCCACCAGCAAGCTGCGCACCGAGTACGACCTGGAGGCCATCGGCACCCTGGGCTTCCGGGGGGAGGCCCTGGCGGCCATAGCCGCCGTCAGCCGGGTGGAGCTGCTCACCCGCACCCGGGAGCGGGAGTTGGGCTGCGCCCTGTCCCTGGAGGGGGGCGTGGTGGTGAGCCGGGAGGAGGCGGGCTGTCCCCCCGGCACTACCCTGGTGGTGAAGGACCTGTTCTACAACACCCCCGCCCGGCTGAAATTCATGAAGAAAGACGCCGCCGAAGGGGCGGCCTGCTTTGCCATGGTGCAGCGGGTGGCCCTCTCCCACCCGGAGGTGGGGGTGAAGTTCCTCCGGGACGGCAGACAGGAGCTGCTTACCCCCGGGGACGGCCAGCTGAAGTCCGCCCTGTACGCCGTGCTGGGCCGGGACCTGGCCCTGGGCTTCACGCCGGTGAAGGGCTCGGGGGAGGAGATGCAGGTCTCCGGCTTTGTCTCCCTGCCCACCTGCTGCCGGGGCAGCCGGGGCTACCAGTACTTTTTTGTCAACGGCCGGTACGTGAAAAGCCGCACCATGATGGCCGCCCTGGAGGAGGCCTACGCCAACCAGAAGATGGTGGGCAAATTCCCCGGCTGCGTCCTTCACCTCACCACCCGCCTCAATTCGGTGGATGTGAACGTTCACCCCACCAAGCAGGAGGTGAAGTTCGGCAGCGACAAGAAGGTGTTTGACGCGGTGTATTACGCCGTGAAATCCACCCTGGAGGCCGACCGCACCCGCCCTTCCGCCGTGGCGGAGGAGCCTCCCCGGCTGGCCCCCAGGGCCGCCCGGGACACGGTGACGGCCAGCCAGACCGCCCTGCCCCTGCGGGATTTTACCGCCTCCGCCCCCACCGGAAAGGAGAAGGTCTTTGTCCGCCCCAAAACGGTCCCCACACCCGCCTCGGGGGCGGATGCCCCCGCCCCTGCCGGAAGGGCGGCCGTCCCTATCCGCCTGGAAAAGGCACCCGCCCCCACCGCGGAAGCGGCTGTCCCCGTTCGCCCGAATGCAGCGCCTGCCCCCGCCCCGGGGGCGGATCTCCCTGTCCCCCCGGAACCGGAGCCCTGGCGTCTGGCTGGGGAGGTGCTGGACACCTACCTTGTGGTGGAGCAGGGGGACAAGGTGCTGCTCATTGACAAACACGCCGCCCATGAGCGGATGAATTTCGACCGGATGAAGGCGGAGGGCTACCAGCCCATGGTCCAGGCCCTGCTCACCCCGGTGGTGTTTACCCCCCCGGCGGAGGAGGGGGCGGCCCTGCTGGCCCACCTGCCCCTGCTGGCCCGCTTTGGGTTTGAGGCGGAGGACTTCGGCGGCGGTACCCTTTTGGTCCGCGCCGCCCCGTCGGATGTGGCGGCGGGGGCCATCCCCGATCTGCTGGCGGAGCTGGGGGAGCGTCTGCTCACCTGCGGCACCGCCGACCCGGAGGCCGCCCGGGACGAGCTGCTTCACACCATGGCCTGCAAGGCGGCCATCAAGGGGGGGCAGCGGAACAGCCAGGCCGAACTGCTGAAGGTGGCCCAGGCGGTGATGGACGGGGACGTGAAATACTGCCCCCACGGCCGGCCGGTGGCCATTGAACTGACCCGCCAGCAGATTGAAAAGCGGTTCGGCCGGGCGTGAACGCCGGAATTCGAGCAAATCCCCGTTTAATTTGGTATATATTGGATGCATCTCAGAGAAAAAAGGAGTGCACCCACATGCAAAAGACACACAACCTGCAAGATCTGTTTCTGCTCCGCGCCCGGCGGGACCGGGTCAACGTAACCCTGTTTCTGATGAACGGCTACCAGCTCAAGGGCCAGATTACGGGCTTTGACGCCTTTGTGGTGGTACTTATGACGGGGGAACGGCAGCAGATCATTTACAAGCACGCCATCTCCACCATTGTCCCCGAGCGGGCCATTCCCCTGGACGGGGAGGGGGAGGGGCGGTAGCGCAGCGCGAAGGAGCGGCCCATGAAGCAAGGTACCCTGAACAGTAAAATCGTGATGCTTCTGCTGCTGGCGGCAGCGGTGGTCTATCTGGCGGTGTCGGCCTGGCAGAGCTTTCGGGACCCCTTTACCACGGCGGCCACCTATTCCTATACGGTGGACGACAGCATGGAGGCCACCGGCTTTCTGGTGCGGGAGGAGCAGGTGCTCACCCAAACCGGCGGCACGGTGGAGCTGCTGCCCCAGGAGGGGGAGAAGGTGGCCAAGGGCGGGACGGTGGCTCTGCTCTACCAGGACGCCTCCGGGCTGGAGCGCAGGCAGCAGCTCCAGCAGCTGGAGCTGGAGAAGGAGCAGCTGGAGTATGCCCTGGAGCGGTCCGACCTGGGGGGCGGGGACTCCGCCCAGCTGAGCCAGCAGGTGCTGGATGCCATCATCAGCCTGCGGGCCTCGGCGGCGTCGGGGGACCTGACCGGGCTGGAGAGCCAGGCCATGAATTTGAAAAGCCTGGTCTACAAGCGGGAATACGCCTACACCGGCACGGGGGACACCGCCCAGGACAGCGCCGCCGGCATCCAGGCGGCCCTGGACGAGGTAAACAACCAGATCTCCGCCCTGTCCGCCCAGGCCTCTCAGAGCACCAGCCGGCTCACCGCCAGCCAGTCCGGGATTTTCTCCGGGTATGTGGACGGGTATGAGAGCCTGCTCACCCCGGAGATGCTGGAGAGCGTCACCCCCGCCCAGCTGGAGCAGCTGGCCCAAAACCGCCCGGCGGAGAACCCCGACGCGGTGGGCAAGCTCATCACCAATTCCACCTGGTACTTTGCCTGCAGCCTGCCGGCGGAAAGCGCAGAGCGGCTGGTGGAGGGGCGGACGGTGACGGTCCGCTTCTCCCGGGACTGGTCCGGGGAGATCACCATGACGGTGTACCGGGTGGGAGAGGCGGAAAACGGCCAGACGGCGGTGGTGCTGTCCACCGACAAATACCTGTCCGACACCACCCTGCTCCGCCGCCAGACGGTGGAGCTGGTGTTCGGTTCGGTCACCGGGGTACGCATTCCCAAGGAGGCCCTCCGGGTGGAGGAACAGACCGTCACCGACGAGGAGACGGGAGAGCAGTCCCAGGTCAACGTCCCCGGGGTGTACGCCCTGGTGGGGGAGCAGGCGGAATTCAAGCCGGTGACCATTCTGCTCCAGGGGGACGGCTATGCCCTGGCGGAGGCCGCGGCCACCGGCCGGAAGGCCCTGCGCTCCGGCGATCTGGTCATTGTGGCGGCGGAGGACCTGTACGACGGCAAGGTGATTTCATAGAAATAGAGCAGCAAACGGGAGGGATTCCACATGTCGCTGGAAGAGAACATCGCCCGGGTGAAGGAGAACATGGTCCGGGCGGCCCGGGCCGCCGGCCGGGACCCGGCGGAGATCACCCTGGTGGCGGCCACCAAGGTGCAGAGATCGGACACCATCCGGCGGGCCATTGCCGCCGGCGTGACGGTGTGCGGGGAGAACCGGGTGCAGGAGATGACCGCCCACCTGGAGGACGACGCCTACGCCGGCGCCGCCCTCCACTTCATCGGCCATTTGCAGACCAACAAGGTGCGCCAGGTGGTGGGCCGGGTGGATCTGATCCAGTCGGTGGGTTCGGAGCACCTGCTGGACGCCATTGAGGCCCAGGCCGCCAAGCTGGATCTGGTGCAGGACATCCTGCTGGAGGTAAACATCGGCGGGGAGCTGTCCAAAAGCGGCGTGGCGCCGGAGGCGGTCAAGCCCCTGGCTCAAAAGGCCATATCCTGCCCCCACCTGCGGCTGCGGGGCCTGATGGCCATTCCCCCCGTTGCCGGCCAGCCCGGGGCGAATCGACCATTTTTTGCAAAAATGTATCAGCTTTATGTTGACATAAGAATGAATTTGGACCATAATGGGACTGTTATAAACTGTCTCTCCATGGGCATGAGCGACGACTATGAGGACGCCGTGAGGGAGGGCGCCACCCTGGTGCGGGTGGGTACCGCCCTGTTCGGCCCGCGGCCGCCCATGAGACAGGGATAAGCTGAAACAGAAAATTCGGGAGGGAAACCGAAATGGGTTTTTTTGACGAACTGAAGCGCCTGGCCCGTCCCTATGAGGACGAGGAAGTGGAGGAGGAGTTTGACGACTTTGAGCCGGTCACCCGCAGCGAGCGGATGGACCGCACCGGCACCGACCGGGCGGAGCGGCGCAGCGCCAAGCTTCAGGACACCAATACCGGCGTCTTTCCTCAGGAGGCGGAGCGGCGGAACAACAAGGTAGTCAATATCCACACCACCACCCAGCTCCAGGTGGTGCTGGTGAAGCCCGAACGGTTTGAGAACGCCAGTGAGATTGCCGACCATCTGCGGGAGAAGCGCACGGTGGTACTCAATCTGGAGTCCACCAACAAGGAGGTGGCCCGCCGGGTGCTGGACTTTTTGGCCGGCGCTGCCTATGTCAACGAGGGCAAGATCAAGAAGGTGGCCATCTCCACCTACATCATCACGCCCTACAACGTGGACATTCTGGGCGATCTCATCGACGAGCTGGAGAACAACGGGCTGTATTTCTAATGGGAGCAGGGGGGAGCAAGTATGCTGACACCGCAGGAAGTTTCTGAGCACGCCTTTGCCAAGGCGTCTTTCGGCGGATACAACATGGCCATGGTGGACGAGTTTCTGGACATCCTGACGGCGGACTACACCACGCTGTACAAGGAGAACGCCACCCTGAAGGCCAAGATGAAGGTGCTGGTGGAGAAGGTGGAGGAGTACCGCTCCACCGAGGACGCTATGCGCAAGGCCCTGCTCACCGCCCAGAAGATGGCGGACGACCTGGTGGCCGAGGCCGAGCAGAAGCGCAACAAGCTGCTGCAAACCGCGGAGGAGGACGCCAAAGCCCGCATCGGCCAGATTCAGCAGGAGATCCGGGACGAGCAGCTGCGCCTGGCCGCGGCCCAGAACGCCACCGCCGCCTATGTGGCCAAGCTGAAGGAGCTTTACCAGCATGAGATGGACTATCTCGGCGGCCTGTCCTCCCTCACCGCCCCGGTGGAGAAGCCCGACCCGGTGGCCTCCGCGGTGAAGGACATTGAGGAGAATGTGGAGCGGCTGGTCCGCCAGGAGGAAACCGCCCGGCCGGAGCAGCCGTCCCAGGCGGAGGAGAGCCAGCCGGAGGGCCAGGGCGGGCTGTACGCCGAGCTGATGGAGCTCAGCCGCAGCGGCGGGGACCAGGCCGGACAGGAGGAGGACGAGGCGGAGGAACCCACCCGCCGCATCGACTTCGACCATTTGCAGTTCGGCAAGGACTACGAAATCCGGTAAATCCCCTTGACAGAACCCCTGCAAACGGGTAAGATACTGGGAGACGTCATTTTGGCGTCTCCCAGTGGATTTTTCATCAGAAAACGCTGTGATGAGGACAAGTACCCATCCCGCCCCTGCACAGAGAGCCGCCGTTTGGTGCAAGGCGGACAGGAGGGCTGGGGAAGATCACCTCGGAGCGGGCCGCCGAACACAGTAAGCGGCCACGGCTGGCCCCGTTACCGGCCATCGAGCGGTCCCGGCCCGTCCGGGACAACGAGAGTGGTACCGCAGAGGTGTGCGCCTTTGTCTCTTGGGAGACAGGGGCGTTTTTATTTGCCCGACCAACAAAACCAGAACAAAAGGAGAACCACCCATGGATTACAACCAGACCGTCCATCTGCCCCAGACCGACTTTCCCATGCGGGCGGGGCTGCCCAAGCGGGAGCCGGACATGCTCCGGGAGATGCAGGACCACGACCTGTACCACAAGATGGTAGCGCGCAACGAGGGCAAGCCCAGCTACGTCCTCCACGACGGCCCCCCCTATGCCAACGGCAACATCCACATCGGCACCGCCCTGAACAAGATCCTCAAGGACATGATCGTGAAGCACCGGAACATGACCGGCCACTACGCCCCCTATGTCCCCGGCTGGGACACCCACGGCCTGCCCATCGAGTCCGCCGTGCTCAAGGACAAGAAGGTACGCCGGGACGAGCTGACCACCGCCCAGTTCCGCACCAAGTGCCGGGAGTACGCCGAGGGCTATATCGCCAAAATGACCGGGCAGTTCCAGCGCCTGGGCGTGCTGGGGGAATGGGAGAACCCCTATATCACCCTGCTGCCCGAGTTTGAGGCCAGGCAGATCGAGGTCTTTGGCAAGATGGCGGAGAAGGGCCTCATCTACAAGGGCATGAAGCCGGTGTACTGGTGTCCCGCCGACCAGACCGCCCTGGCCGAGGCGGAGATCGAGTACGCCGACGACCCCTGCACCACCATCTTTGTGAAATTCCCCGTCCAGGACGACAAGGGCAAGCTGGGCCAGTACGCCGACCTGAAAAAAACCTTCTTCGTGATCTGGACCACCACCCCCTGGACCATCCCCGGCAACTTCGCCATCTGCCTGAACGCGGAGTTTGACTACGTGCTTCTCCAGGTTCCCGGCGGGGACGTATACGTGCTGGCCAAGGACCTGGCCGAGAGCGTGTGCCAGGCTGCCCACATTGACTTCGGGGCCTGCGCCGTGCTGGCCACCCTGAAGGGGTCCGAGTTTGAGCTGATGACCGCCAAGCATCCCCTTTTCGACCGGGAGAGCGTGATTCTCAACGGCGAGCACGTCACCCTGGACGCCGGCTCCGGCTGCGTCCACACCGCCCCCGGCTTCGGCGCCGAGGACTTCCAGATCTGCCAGCAGTACGACAAGGCCGGCCTCACCCACATCGGCGTGCCCGTGCCGGTGAACGCCAAGGGCGTCATGACCGACGAGCGCTACAACGGCCAGTTCTACGCCAAGGGCAACGACATGGTGGTGGAGGACCTGGAGAAGGAAGGCTTCCTGGTGGCCAAGGAGCAGATCACCCACTCCTACCCCCACTGCTGGCGGTGCAAGAACCCCATCATCTACCGGGCCACCGAGCAGTGGTTCTGCTCCGTGGACGCCATCAAGGACGCCGCCGTGAAGGCCTGCGACTCCATCCAGTGGAAGCCTGAGTGGGGCAAGGAGCGGATGATCTCCATGATCTCCGAGCGCTCCGACTGGTGCATCTCCCGCCAGCGGGTGTGGGGCGT
>NZ_CALXFV010000041.1 GCF_944387675.1 uncultured Flavonifractor sp.
AGTCTTGCGACAAGTACATTTTAGCGAAAAAACATGACCATTCCCGTATATCCAAAAGGATGGAAAAGGCTCTGAAAAAGCAGCAATTTCCACGCTTATGGACAAGCTGTGTTATAATAAAAGAAATAGAGCGGTGGGGAGGCTTGGCATGAATACGACCTTAACTATTCAAGAAAAATTGAAGGATTTGCGGGTGGAGCACGGACTTACCTTGGAACAGCTGGCCGACCAGACCGGGCTTTCCAAATCTGCGCTCGGCAAATACGAGAATGACGATTATAAGGACATAAGCCCTTTTGCCATCGTCACACTGGCAAAGTTTTATCATGTGACTACGGATTATCTGTTAGGGGTGTCAGAACAAAAAAATCACTCAGACACAGAGCTGAGTGCCCTGCACCTGAGTGATGATGCGATTGATGTTCTGAAAGCCGGGAAATTCAACCCCCGGCTGCTGTCGGAAATTATCAGTCACCATGATTTTCAGAAAATGATGCTGGATGCGGAGATTTATGTGGATCGGATCGCTGATATGCGGATTAGCGATATGAACGCTGTACTGCAAGCCGTTCGTCAAATGGTACTGATGCAGCAGGGAGAAACGGAAAATGATCTGTATCTGCGGACACTGGAACTTGCACAAATACAAGAGGACGAGTATTTTTGCCATGTTATTTCTGACGATTTGAAACTGATCCTTCGGGATATTCGGGAAGCCCATCAAAATGATGCAACCACTGCGGACAGCCATTCTCCGGCGCTGGATGTGCAAAAGAGTTTGCAGGAAGCCACGAACTACAAAGGCAGCAATGCAGAAAAGCAGGCCCGCATTTTCCTCGCAACCTTTGGTATTGACTATGATGCGATCACGATGGAGCAGTTTGTAAATCTAATAGAGGTTTTGAAACTGTCCAAACACCTGAAACCCTCTATTAACCAACGAGGGAAAACCAATATGACCCACGGAAAAGGGAAAAGAAAACGCAAATAGGCAAAAAAATATGCTGGACACGGTTAAAATCAACCATGTCCAGCATATTTCATTTACCCAATCCCGTCTGACAGATGCCGTAAGTGTAATTTTGAGTGAATTACTTTCTTACGAGCACCCGCCAATGCGGCGGGGCCGTTTGGCGTTTATTCCTGTGTGGGAGAGGGGGTGGCCTGGGGAGACGGCGTGACCGCCGGTGCGGCCTGCACCAGGATGACGGTGGAGCCGTCCAGAATGGAGTTGTCCGCCCCCTCCGCCGGGGCGGTGTGCTGGATGGTGACGGTATCCCCCACGTTGAGGATGACGGCCACCGGATTGGCGGCGGCGGACAGGCTGTAGTACGTGGCCTCCCCCTCCAGCCGGAGGAAGTAGTAGGAGTTGCCGTCCATCACGGCGGAGCGGATGTCGGCAATGACGCCGCTGGCCTCGGTCTGGGGGACGGTCTCCCCCTGGCTGACGCCGCCCTCCCGCAGCATGCGGACATACTCCTGCTCGCACTGGGAGACCGTGGTGCCGGTGGCCGCGATCTGGTACTGGGCCACGTTGACCATGGCGTACATTTTAACCAGATTGTCCTTGCCCTTCAGGGGAATGAAGTAGGTGGGCTGACCGTCGATGTTGAGCAGCAGGGGGAAGGTGGCCACGTAGCCCAGGTCCTGCACCTCGCTCTGAGCGGAGGACATGGCGGCGGCCTCCGTAGCGCCGGGGGCGGTATAGAACTTGGTCTCCTTGGTGCGCTGGTTGGACAGCAGGAAGCCCAGGTTGGACTGGTCGGCGTTGGCGGAGGTGACGCCGGTGTACATATACACGTCGTCATTGAGGGCAATATAGTTGGAGTCGTCGGTGGTCACCGTCACGTCCCGCTGGCCGAAGATGGAGTTGATGAAGCCGTTGACCAGAGTGCCGTGGTAGTCGTACTGCTCCATGATGAGCTCGGGGGTGAACACGTTGTCCACCCAGGTGGGAATGTCGGCCAGCTCATAGTAGGTGCTCTCCCCGGTGATGGCGTCCACCAGCACGGCGCCCTGGATATCCTCCCCGCCGAACAGGCCGATGGTCTTGACGATGCGGGGGGCGATCCACCAGGGGCGGCCCTCCTCGTCAATCTCAAACTGAGGGGTGCCGAAGAGGTAGGTGGGGTACTGGAACCGGAGGTGGCGGACGATGTTGCGGTTGAGAGGCTCGGAGAAGGAGTACTTCATCCCCTCGCTGAGCCGCACCACCGTGGCCTCCTGGGTCACCATGTCCACAATAACGTAGGCGGGCAGGCCCTGGGAGCGGTTGGTGAACCACTTGATCAGGTCGGCGTAGGCGATGGGGGCCACCCGGACGGGCCGGCCCTGGTAGTTGATCTGGGTGGAGTCGGCAGAGTAGTCAAACTGGCTGACCATGTCGCTGAGGGTACCCATCTGCCGGTCCCCCAGATATTCGGCGCTGGCCCGGTCCAGGGTGGGGATCTTGTCGAAGGAGATCTGGCTGATATCCTGGGCGAACTGGCCGTCCTCCACCGTCAGCAGGTCCCGGTAGGCCGCCGCCCGGAAGATGGGCAGAGAGATGACGGACCCCACAATGGCCACCACAATGAGGGCCAGAAACAGAATGCCAACCGGCAGGCACTGGGACTTGATGAACCGCAGGTATTCCCTGGGTCCGCCGCCGGAGGTGACGGCCTGCATGCCGGAGGTGACCAGGGCGCAGACGACGTACACCACGCACAGAATGGCCACAAAGGAGTAGAAGTCCCCGGACTGGAGGTTGATGGGGGGCAGGGCGACATAGAAGTACAAAAACCCGGCCAGAGCGGTTACCGCCAGATTGATCAGCAGTTTGCCCGCCCTGCTTTTGGGGGCGCGGGGGCGCTTGGCAGATGGGTGGTCCATAGACGTTCTCCTTTTCAGTTAGTCTGCTGGTGGTAGTATAGCCCAAACCGGAGCAAAAGGCAACGGAAGAAGGAAAGAAACCGTCTGGAAAACCGGGGTGGAGAGAACCCGGAGGAGGGCGGAATTGTAAAGTTCTCGTAAAATCCATTGACGGGCCACTTTACATTGTGTATACTACTGCTGGAAATTGTAAAGAGACAGAAAAAAGAGAATAAGATGAGGGGAATAACGTGGAAATGACAAGCATTGTCCTGGGACTGCTGGGTGGTCTGGCACTGTTTCTCTACGGCATGCAGATGATGAGCTCCGGCCTGGAGGCCGCGGCCGGC
This sequence comes from uncultured Flavonifractor sp., assembly GCF_944387675.1. GTDB lineage: Bacteria > Bacillota > Clostridia > Oscillospirales > Oscillospiraceae > Flavonifractor. The sequence goes on from NZ_CALXFV010000041.1 coordinate 3,201, forward strand.
AACCGGATGAAGAGCATTCTGGAGCGGCTCACCTCCAACCGGGTTCTGGGGGTGCTGGTGGGCGCCGGCATTACGGCGGTCATCCAATCCTCCTCCGCCACCACCGTCATGGTGGTGGGCTTTGTCAACTCCGGCATGATGACCCTCCGCCAGGCGGTGTGGATCATCATGGGCGCCAACATCGGCACCACCATCACCGGCCAGCTGATCGCCCTGGATGTGGGGGCGCTGGCGCCGCTGTTCGCCTTTGTGGGCGTGGCCATGGTGGTCTTTCTGAAGCGGCCCCAGATCCACCATTACGGCAATATTCTGGCCGGCCTGGGCGTGCTGTTCATCGGCATGGAGATGATGAGCGCCTCCATGTCTCCCCTGCGGGAGTGGCCGGCCTTCGTGGACCTGGTGAGCACCTTCTCCAACCCCCTGGTGGGCATTCTGGCCGGCGCGGCCTTCACCGCCCTGATCCAGTCCTCCTCCGCCTCGGTGGGTATTTTGCAGGCTTTGGCGGTGAGCGGGGTCATCGGGCTGGACAACGCCGTGTTTGTCCTGTTCGGCCAGAACATCGGCACCTGCATCACCGCGGTGCTGGCCTCGGTGGGGACCAGCCGCAACGCCAAGCGCACCACCGTGATCCACCTGCTGTTCAACCTGATCGGCACGGCTCTGTTCACCCTCATCTGCATCCTCACCCCGCTGACCGGCTGGATGCAGGAGCTGACTCCCACCAACCCGGCGGCGCAGATCGCCAACATGCACACCCTGTTCAATGTGGTGACCGCCCTGCTGCTGCTGCCCCTGGGCGGCCTGCTGGTGAAGGTGGCCATGAAGATCCTCCCAGACCGCAGCGAGAGCGGGGAGGAGGGCATGCACCTGGCCTATCTGCTGCCCGGCCCCGTCCATACCAAGCAGGAGCACCCCATCGGCTTCTCCGCCATGTACACCACCCAGCTGCGGAAGGAGCTCAACCGGATGCTGCTCATGGCCAGGGATAACATTGTGGTGGGCTTCCAGGCGGTGCTGGAGCGGGACCCCAAACGGCTGGAGACCGCGGTGGCCACCGAGGACTACATCGACTACCTGAACAAAGAGATCTCCCAGTATATCTCCAAGGTGATGGTGCGGGAGACCAACGAGAAGGACTCCACCGCGGTGAGCGCCTACTTCAAAATTACCGGCAACATTGAGCGTATCGGCGACCACGCCATGAACATCTGCGAATATACCCAGATGATGCACGAGAAGAACATCCATTTCTCGGAGGACGCCCGGAACGAGCTGAAAAGCATGCAGGCCGTCTGCCTGGAGACCATGGATCTGCTGGAGCAGGAGGATATCCAGAAGACGGAGTGGCTGACCAAGGTCTCCGCCATGGAGCAGCGGATTGACGACATGACCGAGAGCTACCGGAGGCACCAGATGGAGCGGATGCGCCGGGGGGTGTGCTCCGATGAGGCATGCATCATCTTCTCCGAACTGCTCACCGACTTTGAGCGGATTGGCGACCACGCCCTGAACATCGCCCAGGAGCGGGCCAGCATTGACGACGGGGCGGCCAACACCTGAGACAGACAAAAAAACGCCCGCCCGGCCGGAACTCCGGCCGGGCGGGCGTTTTTGGACGGTTACAGTCCGGCGCACTGGGCCTCGATGTCCGCTTCCCTGGCCTTCATGGCCTGGAGAGTGCGCTCCAGCAGGTCGCTGAGTTCCCAGCCCAACAGCTGGGCGCCCTGGGCGATGGTCTCCCGGGAGCAGCCGGCGGCAAAGCGCTTGTCCTTGTACTTCTTTTTCAGGCTGGACAGCTCCATGTCCTGCACGCTTCTGGACGGGCGCATCAGGGCGGCCGCGCCGATCAGGCCGGTGAGCTCGTCGGCGGCAAAGAGCACCTTCTCCATCTCGTGCTCCGGCGGGACGTTCCCACCGGTCATGCCCCAGCCGTGGCTCACCACGGCGTGGACCAGGGCGGGGTCCAGGTCCCTGGCCTCCATAATCTCCCGTACCTTGACGCAGTGCTGGTCGGGATAGCGCTCGAAATCCAGGTCGTGAAGCAGGCCGGCCATGGCCCAGAAGTCCGCCTGGTCGCCGTAGCCCAGCTCCCGGGCATACCAGTCCATCACCGCCTCCACCGTAAAGGCGTGGCGGAGGTGAAAGCTCTCCTGGTTATACTCCTTCAGCAGGGCAACGGCCTGCTCCCGTGTCAGCTGTGTCATGTGTGTGCGCCTCCTATGTCGGTTTTTCCCATCATAGCACAGCCCTTAAGTTTTTGTAAAGATGGAGGGAAAAGGTTGAATCCCTTCGGAGAACGGAATATACTGAACCCATCCCAGACAAAGGAGGATGACCTATGAAGTACGAGATCCAGGGCGAGCCCATGCCGGTGGTAATCTGCCAGCTGGAGGGCGGGGAGTCCATGATTACGGAGCGGGGTTCCATGGTGTGGATGACGCCCAATATGGGTATGGAGACCGGGGCCGGAAGCCTGGGCAGGGCCTTTGGGCGGATGTTCTCCGGCGAGTCCATTTTCCAGAACACCTACACCGCCCAGGGTGGGCCGGGCATGATTGCCTTTGCCTCCAGTTTCCCGGGTACCATCCGGGCCATCCAGATCGACCCCGCCCACCCCGTGGTGGTGCAGAAGCGGGGATTTTTGGCGGCGGAGCGCAGCGTGGAGCTGTCGGTCTTTTTCCAGAAGAAGCTGGGCGCCGGCTTCTTCGGCGGCGAGGGCTTCATTATGCAGAAGCTCTCCGGCAGCGGCACGGCCTTTGTGGAGCTGGACGGCTCGGTGGTGGAGTATGAGCTCCAGTCCGGCCAGAGCCTGGTGGTGGACAGCGGCAACCTGGCTATGATGGACGCCACCTGCTCCATGGACATCCAGATGATCAAGGGCGTGAAGAATGTGCTCTTCGGCGGCGAGGGGCTGTTCAACACCGTGGTCACCGGCCCCGGCCGGGTGGTGCTCCAGACCATGCCCGTCAGCGGCGTGGCCGACGCCCTGGCCCCGTTCATCCAGACGGGCAGCAAGTGACGGACCGGGGAAGCGTCCCGGCGGCCCGGGCCTGAACCCCGCAGGTCCGGCGGACGTCCGGTTTGTGACGGATCAGACGGACGCCCCTGCCTTTCGCAAAGAGGCCCCGCAGCGCTCCGCCGGCCATCGGCGCGAACGCTGCGGGGCTTTGCCTGTCTCGGACTTGCGTCCAAAACCAAATCGAAGCCCAGCACAGCGGGTTCGATTTGGAGAGGAGGAGCAAGGGAGCGGGCGGATGACGTCTTTTTTGCCGTGGGCATAAAAAGACGTGGTCGCAAAGCGAACTTTGCGACCACGTGGTGCCGGTAGTCGGACTCGAACCGACACGATGTCGCCACCAACGGATTTTGAGTCCGTCACGTCTACCAATTCCATCATACCGGCACATGGTACGAAGGGTATTATACATGAGTTTGCGGGCGTTGGCAAGGGTTCATTTCGGAAAAATGAGAAAACACCGTACCATTTGGGGAAAAGATGTGATATGATAACAGTGCTGCATGAAATGAAATCCCACGGAGGGCCTTGATATGGGAAGACAATTCAGGCTGATTCTGGCGGCGGGCCTGCTGCTTTTGCTGACGGGATGCTTTTCCCAGTCGGTGGACGAGCTGTACGCCCCGCCCAAGGCGCCGGATGACTATCTGAAGCTGGACGAAAAGATCAATGAAATGCTCAACGCCGGCGGGGAGTACGCCGCGCCGCTCACCGGGGAGCTGACCCAGAAGGTGCAGCTCCAGGACCTGGACGGGGACGGGGTGCAGGAGGCCATCGCCTTTTTCCGGGTGAGCTCGGACGAACGGCAGCTGAAAATCTGTATTTACCGCCAGTCGGAGGAGAGCTATGAGCTGGCCGCCATGATTGAAAGCGCCGGTACCGCCATCAACGTGGTGGGCTATCAGGACCTGGACGGTGTGCCGGGGAAGGAGATCGTTGTGGGCTGGCAGCAGAGCGACAAGCTCTACTCCCTGGCGGCCTACTCCATCCACAACGACCAGGTGCTGGAGCTGATGCGGACGGAGTACACCGACTTCCAGGTGTGCGATCTGGACATGGACGGGGTCAATGAGATTGTGGTGATCCACACCGGCACGGCGGAGAGCGGCAGCCGGGCGGACCTGTATGACTACCGGGACGGGCTGATGGAGCTGGCCTCCTCGGCGCCTCTGTCCTGGAACATCACCGGCCTTTCGGAAAACGGGGCGCGGACCGGCCTTTTGCGGGACGGGGTGACGGCGGTATTTGTGGACTCGCTCTATTCCGCCAGCGGCAGCTACCTCAAGGGGGACAGCCTGTCCGCCTTCAGCAGCACCGCCTACAGCGACGACGGGCATATTACGGACATTTTCGCCTGGAAGAACGGGAAAATGCAGAACATCACCCTGAACGCCGAGACGGGGGAGAGCGACGGCACCATCCGCTGGTACACGGCGGTGTCCGCCAAGGACATCAACAGCGACGGGATTCTGGAGCTGCCCGATCCCTATGCCCTCACCGACCCCAACAGCCTGAGCATCGCTGTGAATTTCTGGGCCATCCGCTGGCTCCAGTATGACAGCAACGGCAGCTCCGAGCTGGTGTTCACCACCTACTACAATGACCGGGACCGGTGGTATTTCATTCTGCCGGAGAGCTGGGAGGGCAGGATCACCGTCTCCCGCAACGACGTGGCCGGCGGGGAGCGGGCGGTGATCTTCTCCTATTGGGAGCCGGAGGGGGAGTCCGACCCGGTACCCTTCCTGGTGATCTACACTCTCAGCGGGGACAACCGGTTTATGCGGGCCAACATGGCCGGCCGGTTCCGCCTGCTGCCGGATGATGCCGACAGCGACACCATCTACGCCGCCCGGCTGCTCCAGTGCGACTGGGACTGCGGCCTGGATGAGGAGGGCGTGCGGGCCAATTTCGCGCTGATTACCAACGAGTGGTCTTACGAGACATAAGAAGGGGGAAGCGGACATGAAGAAGGTACTTGTGCTGGAGGATGAGGCCAACATCCGCAGCTTTGTGGTCATCAATTTGAAGCGGGCCGGATATGAGGCCATCGAGGCGGAGACGGGGGAGGAGGCGCTGACGCAGCTCAAGCGCAATCCGGACATCAAGGTGGCTCTGCTGGACATCATGCTGCCCGACATGGACGGCTTTGAGGTCTGCCGCCGCATCCGGGCGGGGGACAACAAGATCGGTATCATCATGCTCACCGCCCGCACCCAGGAGATGGACAAGGTCACCGGCCTGATGACCGGCGCCGACGACTACGTGACCAAGCCCTTCTCCCCGGCGGAGCTCACCGCCCGGATCGACGCCCTCTACCGCCGCACCGGCGGCGGCGACCCGGTGGACTCCGGGGAGATCAGCCAGCCCCCCTTCCTGCTGAACACCCGCAACCGCACCCTGGAGAAGAACGGCCAGCGGGTGAAGCTGACCCAGGTGGAGTATTCCATCATCAAGCTGTTCATGGACAATCCTGGCAAGGCCCTGTCTCGGGAGGAGATCCTGGACTCGGTGTGGGGCCGGGACTATTTCGGCGAGCTGAAGATCGTGGATGTGAACATCCGCCGGCTGCGCATCAAAATCGAGGACGACCCCACCAACCCCACATTTATAACCACGGTTTGGGGGTACGGATACAAGTGGGGCTTCTAAAGTGTCCCCATGCGGCGGCCCATGCATGGGCTGCTGACGTTCAAAAAGCCCAGGTGGTGAAGGAATAACATATGAAAAAAATCAAGGGCATCCGCGGCATCCGCAAGCGCTGGATGGTCAACTCCATCAGCGTGGTGCTGTTTATTGTCCTGCTGGCGGTGTCGGCCTTCTCCGCCGCCATGGGGAGCTATTATTACTCTACCCTCAGCGAATCTCTGACCCAGAAGGCGGAGAACGCGGTGCAGAGCTTCAGCTACTTTTTGTCGGAGGACAGCTACTACGAATACGCCCGCTCCCTGGTGGCGGGGGACCAGTCGGGGGACAAGCTGGAGGTGGAGTTTCTGGACGCCAGCGGCCAGATCCGATTTTCCAGCTCCGATTTGACGGCCTTCCGCTCCCCCAACACCCCGGACATCGGGGAGGCGCTGAGCCAGGGCAAGACCAAGGTGTGGATTGGCTCCGACCCCAGCACCGGGGAGCACATCATGGCGGCCTCCAGCCCCCTGATTGTCAACGGCAAGGTGGTGGGCGCCATGCGCTATGTCACCTCCCTGCGCATTGTGGACCGGCAGATCGTGCTCATTGTGGCCATTTCCCTGGGGATCGGCCTGGCCATTCTGGCCATGGTCTATTTCTCCAACCTGTACTTTGTCCGCTCCATTGTGGAGCCGGTGGCCAGCATCACCGAGACCGCCAAGCACATTGCCGCCGGCTCCTACGGCGTGCAGATTGAAAAGCGGTTTGACGACGAGATCGGCGACCTGACCGACGCCATCAACGACATGTCCCTGAAAATCAGCCAGAGCGAGAAGATGAAAAACGAGTTCATCTCCTCCGTCTCCCATGAGCTGCGCACCCCCCTCACCGCCATCAACGGCTGGGCGGAGACCATCATGAACGGGGAGGTGCGGGACAGCAGCGACGTGAAAAAGGGGATGGGCATCATCGTCTCCGAGGCCCGGCGGCTGACCAACATGGTGGAGGAGCTGCTGGAATTCTCCCGCATCCAGGACGGCCGGTTCACCCTGTCGGTGGAGCCTATGGACATCAAGGCGGAGCTGGAGGACGCGGTGTACACCTACCGGGAGTTCTTCCGGCGGGAGGGCATTGAACTCAACCACTTTGACTGCGAGGAGGAGTTCCCCCTCATCTCCGGCGACCCGGAGCGGCTGCGGCAGGTGTTCTGCAACGTGCTGGACAATGCCGCCAAGCACGGCGGCTCCGGCAAGCGGATCGACACCGCCATCCGCCGGGAGGAGGACCAGGTGGTGATCACCATCCGGGACTACGGACCCGGCATCCCGGAGGACGAGCTGCCCCACGTGAAGTACAAGTTCTACAAGGGCTCCTCCAAGGCCAGAGGCTCCGGCATCGGCCTGGCGGTGTGCGACGAGATCGTGGGCCGCCACGACGGCACCCTGGAGATCGGCAATGCGGAGGGGGGCGGCTGTATCGTCACCATCCGGCTGCCCATCCGCACCCAGGCGTAAATAGAACATAAGTTCTAAAAACACAACCCGCGCCCCTTGCAATCAGGGCGCGGGTTTGGTACAATATACAGGATCTATCAGATTCCAACAGCAAGGAGAACATAGAGTGCATGTCAAATGAGACAAAGCGGGCCTGCCAGACCCCCTATAAGACCATGATTGGCGGCCAGGCCCTGATTGAAGGTATTATGATGCTGGGTCCGGAGAAGAAGGCCGTGGTGGTGCGCAGGCCGGACGGGGTGCTGGAGGAGCAGGTGGAGGAGCGGGTGCTGATTAAGGACAAGCATCCCCTGCTGGGCGTGCCGTTTATCCGGGGGGTGTTCAACTTCTGCTCCTCCATGGCCAACGGAGTGAAGGCGCTGATGTACTCCGCCTCCTTCCTGCCGGAGGACGAGGAGGAGCCGGAGGAGCCCTCCAAATTCGAGCGGTGGCTGGACAAGCACCTGGGCAGCGAGAAGGCGGCCTCCGCCCTGGTCACCTTCGCGGTGGTGCTGGGCATTCTCTTTTCCGTGGGCCTGTTCATTCTGCTGCCCACCGCCCTGGTGGGCCTGGTGGGGAAGGTGCTGCCCCTGGCCATGTGGGTGCGCAACCTGCTGGAGGGCGTGGTGCGTATCGTGATTTTTGTGGGGTATCTGATCTTCTGCTCCCACACCAGGGACATCCACCGGGTGTTCCAGTACCACGGGGCGGAGCACAAGACCATCTTCTGCTATGAGCACGGCCTGCCTCTGACGGTGGAGAACGTCCGGGCGCAGCCCCGGCACCATCCCCGCTGCGGCACCAGCTTCCTGTTTGTGGTGATTGTGGTGAGCATCCTGCTCTCCAGCGTGGTATTCACCTATGTGGATGTGGTCAACACGTTTGCCCGGATGGGGCTGCACCTGCTGCTGCTGCCGGTGATTGTCAGCCTGACCTATGAATTCAACCGCCTGGTGGGCCGGTACGACAACTGGTTTACCCGGCTGATGACGGCCCCCGGCCTGTGGCTGCAGAACTGGACCACCTTTGAGCCGGACGACAGCATGATTGAGGTAGGAATCCGCGCCTTCACGCTGGTCCTTCCCCGGGAGCAGGGGAAGGACGCGTGGTAGGGCGCTTGCGCGCGGGAAAGAGAGACTGACAACGGGAGCGTGGTTTCATGGCGGCCACCTACAACAACCTCTATCTGGACACCCGGCGCCGCCTGCGCCAGGCGGGCGTGGAGGGGGCGCAGCTGGAGGCCAGGGAGCTGGTCTGCTGCGCCGCCGGCAAGAGCCGGGAGCAGTTCTACCGGGATATGGCCCTCTATGCCTCCGCCCAGGTGGAGGAGAAGCTGGAGGCGCTGGTGGAGCGCCGCCTGGCAGGAGAGCCGGTGGCCTACCTCATCGGGGAGTGGGAGTTTTACGGCCTGTCTCTGGAGGTATCCCGGGAGGTGCTGATCCCCCGGATGGACACCGAGCTGCTGGCGGAGCGGGCCATTCTGCTGGCCCGCTCCGCCGGAGAGGGCGCCCGGGTGCTGGACCTGTGCGCCGGCAGCGGCTGCGTGGGGCTGGCGGTGGCCGCCAACGTACCCGGCTGCCGGGTGGTGCTGGCCGACATGAGCGAGGCGGCCCTGAAGGTGTGCAAGGCCAACATCCGCCGCTGCGAGCTGAACAGCCGGGTGACCTGCGTCCGGGCCGACGCCCTGGAGCCGCCCGCCGCCGCCCTGTGGGACTTTGACGTGATCGCCTGCAACCCGCCCTACATCCCCACCGGAGACATGGCCGGGCTGGATGTGAGCGTGCGGGACTATGAGCCCCGCTCCGCCCTGGACGGCGGGGCGGACGGGCTGGACTTCTACCGCGCCATTGCCGGAAGCTGGGACAAGGCCCTCCGCCTGGGCGGCTCCCTGGTATTCGAGGTGGGCATCGGACAGGCCCCCGACGTGGAGCAGATTCTGATCCGGCGCGGCTTTGAGCAGATTCAGACCGCCCAGGACACCCAGGGCATCTGGCGTGTGGTGGAGGGCGTTCGGAACGGGTAAGGGCGGCAGACCCGCCCGGCAGAGAGGAGAAACATAACGATGGCAGAGAAGAAAAAATCCGTGGTGGAGAGCGCCGCTCCCGCCTCTGACAAGAAAAAGGCCCTGGAGACCGCCATGGCCCAGATTGAGAAGGCCTACGGCAAGGGCTCCATCATGCGCCTGGGGGACAACGCCGACATTGTGGTGGAGGCCATCCCCACCGGCTCCCTGTCCTTGGATCTGGCCCTGGGCATCGGCGGCGTTCCCAAGGGCCGGATTGTGGAGATCTACGGGCCGGAGTCCTCGGGCAAGACCACCCTGGCCCTCCACATTGTGGCGGAGGCCCAGAAGCGGGGGGGCGAGGTGGCCTTTATCGACGCCGAGCACGCCCTGGACCCCTACTATGCCAGGGCGCTGGGGGTGGACATCGACTCCATGCTCATCTCCCAGCCCGACACCGGGGAGCAGGGGCTGGAGATCTGCGAGGCCCTGGTCCGCTCCGGCGCTATTGACGTGGTGGTGGTGGACTCGGTGGCCGCCCTCACCCCCCGGGCGGAGATCGAGGGGGATATGGGGGACTCCCACGTGGGCCTGCTGGCCCGGCTGATGAGTCAGGCTCTGCGGAAGCTGGCCGGGTCCATCGCCAAGACCAACTGCGTGGTCATCTTCATCAACCAGCTGCGGGAAAAGGTGGGGGTCATGTACGGCAACCCGGAGGTCACCACCGGCGGCCGGGCGCTGAAGTTCTATGCCTCCGTCCGCATCGACGTGCGGCGGGTGGAATCCCTGAAAAACGGCTCGGAGATCATCGGCAACCGCACCCGGGCCAAGGTGGTGAAGAACAAGGTATCCCCCCCCTTCAAGGAGGCGGAGTTCGACATCATGTACGGCGAGGGCATCTCCAAGGTGGGGGAGATCCTGGACCTGGCGGCCAAGCTGGACCTGGTGCAGAAGTCGGGCTCCTGGTTTGCCATGGGGGAGACCCGCCTGGGCCAGGGACGGGACGCCGCCAAGCAGTATTTGAAGGACAACCCGGAGGTGTGCGACCGGCTGGAGGCGGACATCCGCAAAAACGCCTACAAGCTGATGAGCAGCCAGGCCCGGGCGGCCGCCCGGGCCGCCGGCCGGGCGGTGGACGTGTCCGCAGAGGACTTTGCGGATGCGGATCAGTAAGCTGGTCCCTTCGGCGCGGATCGGGGGCCGCTGGCTGTGCCAGCTGGAGGACGGCACCCTTCTGCGCCTGACGGAAAACGAGGTGGCCGCCTTTGGCCTGTGCGACCGGCTGGAGCTGACGGAGGAGCGGCTGGCGGAGCTGAGGACGGCCGCCCAGGCCGCCCTGGTGCGGGAGAAGGCGGCGGCGCTGCTCTCCGTCCGGCCCCTGTCCCGGAAGGAGCTGGTGGACAAGCTCACCGCCCGGCCCAGGGGGCGGGACAAGGCGCCCCTGGCCGACCGGGAGAGCGCGGAAGCGGCGGCGGACCGGCTGGAGGAGCTGGGCTATCTGGACGACCGGGCCTACGCCTGCACGGTGGCGGAGCACTACGCCGCCAAGGGCTGCGGCCCCGCCCGCATCCGGGAGGAGCTCTGCCGCCGGGGGGTTCCCCGGGCCTTCTGGGACCAGGCCCTGGAGGCCCTGGCCCCGCCGGAGGACGCCATCGACGCCTTTTTGCGGAAGAAGCTGCGGGGGGCGGATTTGACCGACCCCAAAAGCTATCAGCGCGCCGCCAACGCCCTGGCCCGCCGGGGCTTTCGGTGGGAGGACATCAAGGACGGCCTGCGCCGGTACGGCGGGGCCATGGAGGAGGAAGACTGATGGAGACCAGAGAAGCCCTGCTCACCCGCCGCAGCATCCGCCGCTACAAGCAAGACCCCATCCCGGAGGAGGACCTGCGGGAGATTCTGGAGGCGGGGCTGTACGCCCCCTCCGCCATCAACATGCAGCACTGGTACTTTGTGGCGGTGCGGGACCCGGCCGCCCTGGAGGAGGTGCGGCAGATGATGGGGGGCGTGGTGGAGAAATTCACCCCCGTCCTGAAGCAGCGCTTTGCCCGCAACCCGGAGCAGATCGGCATCACCAACAAATTTCTCTCCACCCTGGGGGGCGCGCCGGTGTGCGTGCTGGTGTTCCTGCTCAAGCCGGACTACCCCGACCGGGACGGGGCCATGCAGTCCGTCTCCGCCGCCGTGGAGAACATGCTGCTGGCCGCCTGGGACAAGGGCATCGGCTCCTGCTGGCTGTCGGCTCCCCAGCGGATGGGCTTCGGCCCCGCCTTCCAGCAGCGGTTCGCCCCCGGCAAGGGGGAGTTTGTGGCGGCCGTCACCCTGGGCTATCCCGACCAGCAGGCCAAGCTGCCCCCCCGCCGGGAGGGGCGCTATACCATCGTGTAAGGAGACTGTCACTTGAAGGTTGCATTTATTTCCCTTGGCTGTGCCAAGAACCTGGTGAATACCGAGCAGATGATGGCCCTGGTACAGGAGGCCGGCCACACCGTCACCGGCGAGCCGGAGGGGGCGGACGTGGCGGTGCTCAACACCTGCGGCTTCATCGACTCCGCCAAGAGCGAGGCCATCCAGAACATTCTGGAGCTGGCCCAGCTGAAGGAGGAGGAGAAGCTGGGCAAGCTGCTGGTGGCGGGCTGCCTGTCCCAGCGCTACCAGGACGAGCTGACAAAGGAGCTGCCCGAGGTGGACGGCGTGCTGGGTACCGGCAGCTATACCGACATCGTCTCCGCCGTGGAGGAGGTGGCCGCCGGCGGACACCCCCGCCGGTTCGGGGACATCAGCCGCACCGATGAGGACGGGGCGCGGCTGGTGACCACCCCGCCCTATACCGCCTACCTGAAAATTGCCGAGGGCTGCGACAACCGCTGCGCCTTCTGCGTCATCCCCTACCTCCGGGGCCGCTACCGCAGCCGCAGCATGGAGGCCCTGCTGGAGGAGGCCAGGGGCCTGGCGGAGCGGGGGGTGCAGGAGCTTATCGTCATCGCCCAGGATATCACCCGCTACGGCATGGACCTCTATCACAAGCCCATGCTGCCCCAGCTGCTGGGAGAGCTGTGCCGGCTGCCCTTCCACTGGATTCGCCTGCACTATCTCTACCCCGATTTGCTCAGCGACCAGCTCATCGACGTGATTGCCCGTGAGCACAAGATCGTCAAATACCTGGACCTCCCCCTCCAGCACATCAACGACGGTATTCTCAAGGCCATGAACCGCCGCTCCACCGGGGCGGAAATCCGGGCGCTGCTGGACAAGCTGCGGACCCGGATTCCCGGCGTGGTGGTGCGCACCTCCCTGATCTGCGGCCTGCCCGGGGAGGGGGAGGAAGAGTTCGAGGAGCTGTGCGCCTTCCTGCGGGAGGCCAGGCTGGAGCGGGCGGGCATCTTCCAGTTCTCTCCGGAGGAGGGGACCCCCGCCGCCGTCATGCCCAACCAGGTGGACGCCGAGACGGCAAAGCGCCGGGTGGAGCTGCTGGTGGAGCTGCAAAGCCGGGTGATGGACGGCTGGAACGAGGAGCGGCTGGGGGAGACTCTGGAGGTGCTCTGTGAAGGGTTTGACCCTGACATGGGCTGCTATGCCGGGCGTTCCTACGCCGACTCGGTGGATATTGACAACCGGGTTTACTTTACAGCTGCGGGGGTGATCCCGGCGGGGACATTTGTCAACGTACGGATCACCGGCACCCAGGACGGCGATCTGGCCGGAGAGATAGAGGAGTGAGGCAAGGTGAATACCGCCAATAAGCTGACCATGCTGCGGGTGTTTCTCATCCCGGTGTTCCTGGTGGTGCTCTATCTGGAGTTTCCCTTCCACATGATATTTGCCCTTACGGTGTTCATCCTGGCCAGCGTCACCGATTTTGTGGACGGCTACATTGCCCGGCACTACAATCTGGTCACCGATTTCGGCAAATTCATGGACCCGCTGGCGGACAAGATGCTGGTGATGGCCGCCCTGCTGTGGTTTGTGGAGGTGGGGCGGCTGCCGGCCTGGGCGCTGCTCATCGTGGTGGTGCGGGAGTTTGCCGTCACCGGCCTGCGGCTCATCGCCGTGGAGGGGGGGCGGGTGATTGCCGCCGCCTGGTCGGGGAAGGTGAAGACCGCCTCCACCATGGTGTGCATCTGCCTGATGCTGGTGTTTGTCTCCCCGGTGCTGGACGGGCTGTGCGGGGCAGTGATTGTGGCCACCACCCTCTACTCCGGGGTGGAGTATTTTGTGAAGAACAGGGATGTGATCGACTGGAGCAAGGTGTAGCTTGACACCTCGGGGGGAAGATGGTAATATACTAAAACAGTTGAATCGCGCGAGGAACGGGAAGAGTACCCAGGGAGGACCCGCCAGAGAGGGAGCGTCGCCGGCTGAGAGCGGTCCCAGGGGGTAGCTGGAGAAGGTGCGCCCGGGAGCGCGGGGGATGTGGAAGCCCTCCGGGCGGCGCCGTATACGCCATTGAGTGAGAAATGAGAGTGGAACCGCGAGCAATCGCCTCTTATGCCTGGGCATAAGGGGCGTTTTCTTTTGGGAGGTGTTGAGTTGACCCGTCTTGGCGAGACCCTGCGGGCCTACCAGGCCCGGGACCCGGCGGCCCGGAGCCGGCTGGAGATTTTTTTGCTGTATCCCGGCGTACACGCCATCCTCTATCACCGGGTGGCCCACTTCCTGTACCGGCACCGGGTCTTTTTCCTGGCCCGGCTGGTGAGTCAGTGGAGCCGGTGCTGGACGGGGATTGAGATCCACCCCGGCGCCAAAATCGGCCGCCGGCTGGTGATCGACCACGGCATGGGCATTGTCATCGGAGAGACGGCGGAGATTGGGGACGACTGCCTGCTCTACCACGGGGTCACCCTGGGGGGAACCGGCAAGGACCAGGGCAAGCGCCACCCCACCCTGGGCAACAACGTGATGGTGTCCGCCGGGGCCAAGGTGCTGGGTCCCTTCACGGTGGGGGACAACTCCCGCATCGCGGCCAACGCCGTGGTGCTGCGGGAGGTACCCCCCGACGCCACCGCCGTGGGCGTACCCGCCCGGGTGGTGCGCATTGCCGGGGAGAAGGTGGACTACACCAGCCAGGTGGACCAGATCCACGTCACCGACCCGGTGCAGAAGGAATTGCAGGCCCTCAGCTCCCGGCTGGAGTGGCTGGAGAAGCTGATGGACCAGAGCATGGAAGACCAAAATCAGTAAAAGGAGTTCGGCAAGATGAAACTATACAATTCCGCCAGTCACAAGAAGGAGGACTTCGTCCCCCACACCCCCGGCAAGGTGGCCATGTACACCTGCGGCCCCACGGTGTACCACTTCGCCCACATCGGCAACCTGCGCAGCTATCTCATGGAGGATGTGCTGGAGAAGTTCCTCCGGTATGACGGCTATGAGGTCAACCGGGTGATGAACATCACCGACGTGGGCCACCTGGCCTCCGACGCCGACACCGGCGAGGACAAGATGGTGAAGGGGGCCAAGCGGGAGCACAAGAGCGTGCTGGAGATCGCCAAGTTCTACACCGACGCCTTTTTTGCCGATTGCAGGAAGCTGAACATCAAGTACCCCGACGTGGTGCAGCCCGCCACCGGCATGATCGACTCCTATATCCAGGTCATCACCAGGCTGATGGACACCGGCTACGCCTACTTTGCCGGGGGCAACGTGTATTTTGACACCTCCAAGCTCAAGCAGTACTACGTGTTCAACGACCACGACGAGGAGGATCTGGCCGTGGGCGTCCGGGAGGGCGTGGAGGAGGACCTGAACAAGCGCAACAAGAACGACTTTGTGCTGTGGTTCACCAAGTCCAAGTTTGAGGACCAGGCCCTGAAGTGGGA
>NZ_CALXFV010000042.1 GCF_944387675.1 uncultured Flavonifractor sp.
TCCGGGAAAAGGAAAAAACAGACCGGCGGCTTGACGTTGCCGGAGGGACGTGAGATAATTACGGGTAACCTATTGGAGGGGGCAATGGTATGACAGAGCGATTGGTCCGGCGCTTTATCCCGGACTGGGAGAATGTGGGGGATCCCGCTGTGCGGGAGCGGTACGGGATACTCTCCGGCGGAGTGGGTATTTTTCTCAATCTGCTGCTGTCGGCGGGGAAGATGCTGGCCGGCCTGCTCACCGGCTCCATCGCCGTGACGGCGGACGCGTTCAACAACCTGTCCGACGCCGGCTCTTCGGTGGTTACCCTGGTGGGCTTCAAGCTGGCGGGGCAGAAGGCGGACGACGGACATCCCTTCGGACACGGGCGGATGGAATATCTGGCGGGGCTGCTGGTATCGCTTCTTATTTTGATGGTAGGTGTGGAGCTGGGCAAAAGCTCCTTTGAGAAAATCCTCCGGCCGGAGCCGGTGGCCTTTTCCGCCCTGTCGGTGGCTATCCTGGCGGCCTCCATCCTGGTGAAGCTGTGGATGTGCCTGTTCAACCGGAAGCTGGGCCGGCGGATCGGCTCGGCGGCCATGGAGGCCACCGCCACCGACTCCCTGTCCGACATGGCGGCCACCTCCGCCGTGCTGGCAGGCACCCTGGTGGGGGGACTGACCGGGCTGTGTGTGGACGGGTGGATTGGCCTGGTGGTGGCGGTCTTTATCCTGCGGGCCGGCTGGGGGGCGGCACGGGACACCATTGACCCCCTGCTGGGCAGCGCCCCCGATCCCGCTCTGGTGAAGCAGATCCAGGAGGTGGTGCTCAGCCACGAGCAGGTGGTGGGGATGCACGATCTGGTCATCCACGACTACGGACCCGGACGGCGGATGTGCTCCTTCCATGCGGAGGTTCCCCAGAACGCCGACATTATGGCGGCCCACGACGCCATTGATCACATTGAGCGGGAGATCTACCAAAAATTCGGGGTGGAGACCACGGTCCACATGGACCCCATCGCCACCGAGGATGAGCAGGTCAACCGCCTGCGGGAGCAGGTCAGGGGGCTGGTGCGGCAGCTGGACCCGGAGATGACCATCCACGACTTCCGGGTGACCCGCGGCCCCCAGCACACCAATCTGATTTTCGATGTGGTGGTACCCCACCGCTACAAGCTGTCCGACGAAGAGCTTGCCCGCCGGATTGAGGAACTGGTGCGGGGACTGAATCCGGACTACTACACCGTACTCCAGCTGGATCGCTCCTATGTGGGGCGATAGGGGAGACATTTACAAAATATTCACCCAGTCCGGCGGAAAGGGGTTATAATAGGAAAAAACGGCGCAAGGAAAGGCGCTGGAAAAGGACGGTGCATTATGGCCAAGAAAGTCCTCATCGTGGAAGATGAGTCCAACATTGCCGAGCTGCTCCATCTCTATCTGGAAAAGGAGGGGTTTGAGACGGCGGTGGCCGGCGACGGGGGAAAGGGCGTGGAGCTGTTCCGGTCCTTCCATCCGGATCTGGTGCTGCTGGACATTATGCTGCCCGTCATGGACGGCTGGTCGGTACTGAAAAAAATCCGGGAGAACGACAAGACCCCTGTCATCATGCTCACCGCCAAGGGGGAGACCCAGGACAAGGTGGCGGGCCTGGAGGGGGGTGCGGACGATTATATTGTGAAGCCCTTCGAAATGAAGGAGGTGCTGGCCCGCATCCACGCGGTGCTCCGCCGCTTCGGCGGGGAGGAGAGCGGCAGCGGGGAGAAAAAGCTCTCCTTCGACAAGCTGGTGATCAATCTGGACTCCTATGAGCTGTTGGTGGACGGCAAGCGGATCGACACCCCCCCAAAGGAGCTGGAGCTTTTGTACCATCTGGCCGCCTCTCCTAACCGGGTGTTTACCCGCAACCAGCTGCTGGATGAGGTGTGGGGCTTTGACTACTTCGGCGACTCCCGCACGGTGGATGTACATATCAAGCGCCTGCGGGAAAAGCTGGAGGGAGTCAGCGACCAGTGGAGCCTGAAGACGGTGTGGGGTGTGGGCTATAAGTTCGAGGTTGTGACCGGCGGATGAGGAGCCTGTACAAGCGGCAGTTTGCCCTGACGGCGGGGATGATCCTCATCTCCTTTGCCCTGCTGGGGACCGCCTTTTTTACCCTGTCCTACCAGTACACCCTGCGCCAGACCAGAGAGGCCATGGAGCGCAACGCCAACTATGTGGCCAGCTTCACCTCCAAGTCCCGCTCCCTGGGACTGGGTGTGGAGGATGATGTCTACATTGCCATGATCGCCACCATCGCCCAGATCTCCGACGCGGTGGTGCTGATTACCGAGGCCGACGGGGAGATGGTGGTGTCCACCGACGGCATCACCATGCGAAGCTATCAGGAGCTGGCGGGCAGCTATCTGCCCCAGTCGGTGGTGGAACAGGTGGCCCAGAACGGCGATTATACCGGCATGAGTGATTTGGGGGGCTTTTTCCCGGAAAAGCGCTATGTGGCCGGCACGCCCATTGTGGTCAAAACGGTGGATCTGACCACCGGACAAACCAGGCAGAGCATGGTGGGTGTGGCCTATGTGGCGGCGGAGGCCTCCAGCCTCACCGAGCTGTGGCGGGCCTTCACTTCCATCTTCTTTTTTACCGCCGTTGTGGTGCTGTGTATTGCCTTTCTCACCAGCTCGGTAACCTCCCTGAAACAGACCAAACCCCTGCAGGAGATCGCGGAGACCGCCCGGAAATTCGGCCACGGGGAGTACGATGTGCGGGTAAAGGGCTGCGAGGACCGGAAGGACGAGGTGGGAGAGCTGGCGGAGGCCTTTAACGCCATGGCCGACTCCATCGCCAAAAGCGAGGAGCGCCGCTCGGAATTTGTGGCCAACATCTCCCATGAACTCAAGACCCCCATGACCACCATCGCCGGCTTCTCTGATGGCATCCTGGATGGCACCATTCCCCCGGACAAGGAGCGGGCCGCTCTCCAGACCATCTCCGCGGAGACCCGGCGGCTGTCCCGGCTGGTGCGGCGGATGCTGGACCTGTCCAGACTCCAGTCCGCGGAGAATGTTACCGCTCAGGAGCAGTTCGACGTGTCCGAGGTGATGCTGCGGGTGCTGGTGAGCCTGGAGAACAAGATCAACTCCCGCCACCTGGACGTGGACACCCAACTGCCCGACGCCCCGGTGATGGTGTGGGGAGACCCGGACGCCATCACCCAGGTGTGCTATAATCTGCTGGACAACGCCATCAAATTCTCCAGCGAGGGGAGTACCATGGGCATCTCCATTGCAGCCAAGGGGGGCAAGGCCCATGTGTCGGTGCGCAACACCGGCCAGACCATTCCCCCAGACGAGTTGGCCATGATTTTTGACCGGTTCCACAAGAGCGACAAATCCCGCAGCGTGGACCGGGAGGGTGTGGGCCTGGGGCTGTACATCGTCAAGACCATTTTGAACAATCATAAGGAAAACATTACCGTAACCAGCCAGGACGGCGTGACGGAATTTGTCTTCACGCTGACCCTGGCGTAAGGGGGATGTATGCGGGGCTACTACTACGATCAGGATGGACCGCGGCCGACCCTCCGGCCCGGCCCGCCCGCCCGCCCGCAGGCCCGGCCCGGGCGCCGTGGGGGCGGCCGGGCGGTGGTGCTGTTTCTCTGCACGCTGCTGCTGCTTGTCGGCACCGCCGTGCTTCTGCGGATGTGGGACGCCGCCCGGATGAGGGAGGAGCTTCGGTTCCAGCAGGGGGGGCGGCAGACCTGGGAGGAGCAGAAGGACGACTGGGCAGAGGAGCAGACGCCGCCCGCCGAAGTTACCACGGTGGAGCGGGCGCCCACCGGCGACGGTACCACCCTGTCCATCGTTCCCGCCGGCGGGGAGGCGCCTCACAGCTTTCAGCAGATTTACCAGGAGAACATCTCCTCCATCGTCAGCATCCGGGGGACCTCCCAGGAGGGACTGTTTTTCGGTACCGGAGTTCTTATGACGGATGACGGTTACCTCATTACAAACGCCCATGTCATTGAGGGATGCAGCCGGGTGGAGGCGGTGCTCCAGGACGAGCGGGTGTATCCCGCCCTGCTGGTGGGCTATGACGTGCAGACCGATCTGGCGGTGCTCAAGATTGACGCCGGGGTGCTGACCCCGGCGGAATTTGGCGACTCCGCCGCCCTCCAGGTGGGGGATACGGTGCTGGCTATCGGCAACCCTCTGGGGGAGGAGCTGCGGGGAACCATGACCGACGGCATCATCTCCGCCATCAACCGGGATGTGTATGTGGACGGCTATACCATGGTTCTTCTCCAGACCACAGCCGCTCTCAACTCCGGCAACTCCGGCGGCGCACTGATCAACCAGTACGGCCAGGTGGTGGGCATCACCAACCTGAAGATGGAGTCCTACGACAGCACGGTGGAGGGTTTGGGCTTTGCCATTCCCACCGCCACCGTCAAGAGCGTTGTGGATGAGCTTATCGCCCACGGGGTGGTTACCGGCCGACCCACCATCGGCATTACCGTGCGGGCGGTGTCGGCTTACGGCAGTATGCCCGCCGGGGTACGGGTGGAGTCCGTCCAGACCGGCTCCGACGCCGAGGGAAAGCTGGAGGTGGGGGATATCATCACCCTGGCCAACGGTACACCCGTTACCACCACCGACGAGCTGCTGGCGGTGAAGGAGCAGCTGTCGGCGGGGGATGTGCTTGCCCTGCGCTTCTGGCGGGAAGGACTCTGGCTGGAGGCGGATGTGGCCCTGGTGGAGCAGTACACCCTGGAGGGATAAGAAAGGGGCGCCTCCGGCGGAGGCGCCCAAGTCCAGATGTCTGCGGGAGAATGGATCGTACACGCATATTGGATAAGCTGTAAGCATAGCTTAGCTGATATTCCATAAAATGTCAATTGGAAGTTTTGTCGAAAGGCGCGGTTGGATGATTATTTACAATGGCGTGGTCCATCCCATGGATGGACCGGTGATTCCCAGTGGGTATGTGGCCTTTGAAGCGGGGAAAATCACGGCGGTAGGACCTATGGAGGAGCTGACGGAGGCCCCGGAGGGACTGGATGCCCGGGGGGGACACATTCTCCCCGGTTTCATTGACGCTCACTGCCACCTGGGTCTGTTTGGCGACGCCCTGGGCTTCGAGGCGGACGACGGCAACGAATCCACCGACCCTTGCACCCCCCAGCTGCGGGCCATTGACGGAGTCAACCCCCTGGACCGGGGCTTTGCGGAGGCCCGCCGGGGGGGCGTCACCACAGTGCTCACCGGACCGGGATCGGCCAACCCCATCGCCGGGCAGTTTCTGGCGCTGAAAACCAGCGGGCGCTGGGTGGATGAGATGGTGCTTAAGGCCCCGGCGGCCATGAAATTTGCCCTGGGAGAGAATCCCAAGTCGGTATACAATGAGCGGAAGGAGACCCCGGTGACCCGGATGGCTACCGCGGCCATCATCCGGGAAAACCTGTCCAAGGCTCAGGAGTATCAGGACAAGCAGGCCAAGGCGGACGAGGACCCGGAGGAGGATATGCCCGACTTTGACGCCAAGCTGGAGGCATTGGTGCCGGTGGTGGAGGGGGATGTACCCGCCCATTTCCATGCCCACCGGGCGGACGACATTGCCACGGCGGTGCGCATCAGCCGGGAGTTCGGCCTGGACTATGTCATCGTCCACGGCACCGAGGGCTACAAAGTGGCCGAGCTTCTGGCCGCCGAGGGGGCGGCGGTGATCACCGGCCCCTGCCTCACCGACCGGTCCAAGCCGGAGCTGGTGGGCCAGACACTGGAGAATCCAGCTCTGCTGGCCAAGGCGGGGGTGAAGGTGGCCATCTGCACCGATCACCCGGAGACCCCCATCCAGTATCTGCCCCTGTGCGCCGCCATGGCGGTGCGGGGCGGCATGGAGGAGGAGGAAGCCCTGGCGGCCATTACCTCCACCGCGGCAGAGATTGCGGGCCTGTCCAAGCGGGTGGGGAGCCTGACGCCGGGAAAGGACGCCGACGTAGTGGTGACCGCCGGACATCCCTTTGCCTGGAACGGGGAAATCCGGGCGGTGTTTATTGACGGAAATCAGGTGCGCTGAGGCGCCGGAAGAAACAAGGAAAGCGGAGGAAATACCATGGAGCATACGGTAAAAGCGGTGGTGCTGGCCGCCGGGAAGGGGACCAGACTGCGGACGGAGGGGATTGACCTGCCCAAGGTGCTGCGCCAGGCGGCGGGGCGTCCCCTGCTGGGCTATGTGCTGGAGGAGCTGTCCTTCCTGAAGAGGGAGGATGTGGTGCTGGTGGTGGGTTACGAGCGGGAAAAGGTGCTGGCCGCCTTCCCGGACTATCCCCACGCGGTGCAGGAGCCTCAGAAGGGGACCGGACACGCGGTGCAATGCGCCCGGGAGGCCCTGGGAGAGTTCCAGGGCAGCGTCCTGATCTGCTATGGGGATATGCCCCTGATGCGGCGGTCCACCTATGAGTCCCTGATCCGCACCCATCTGGAACAGGGCAACGACTGTACCCTCCTCTCCGCCGTGTCGGAGGAGGAGCTGCCCTACGGCCGCATTGTGCGGGACGGGGAGGGCCGGTTCAGCCACATTGTGGAGGACAAGGACTGCACGCCGGAGGAGAAGGCCATCCGGGAGCTGAACGTGGGGGTGTATGTCTTCCAGGCGGCAGCTCTGTGGCAGGCCATTGACCAGCTCAAGCCCAACAACGCCCAGGGGGAGTATTACCTCACCGACGCCCCGGCCTACATTCTGGCCCGGGGCGGGAAGGTGAACGCCTGTCCCACCTGTACCGCCCAGGAGATGCTGGGGGTCAACACAGTGGAGCAGCTGGAGCAGGTGGAGCACATCGTCCAGTCCCGGAAGGACTGAGCCGAAAGGAAGAGGAGCATGGCGGAACAAAAAGACCTGCGCCTGGCGGTGCTCATTGACGCGGACAACGCTCCCCGCTCCGCCATCGGCGATGTAATGGCGGAGGTGGCGGTGTACGGCACCCCCACCATCAAGCGCATCTACGGCGACTGGACCACTCCCAACCTGGCCTCCTGGAAGCCGCTGCTGCTGGAAAACGCCATCACTCCGGTTCAGCAGTACGGCTATACCACGGGAAAGAACTCCACCGATTCGGCCATGATTATCGACGCTATGGACATTCTGTACACCGGCCAGGTGGACGGCTTTGTACTGGTGAGCAGCGACAGCGACTTCACCCGCCTGGCCATCCGCCTGCGGGAGGCGGGCAAAAAGGTGTACGGTATGGGGGAGCGGAAGACCCCCAATCCCTTTATTGTGGCCTGCGATAAGTTTGTGTATATTGAAGTCATCCGCTCCGCCGCCGAGCAGGCCAGGGCGGAGGAGATAAAGCCGGAGGAGACCAAGCCGGAGAAGCAGAGCAAGACCAAAAAATCCACCCGGAAGAAGGAGGAGGCCGCGCCTGCCCCGGCGCCGGAGCCGGAACCGCCGGAGCCGGAATCCAAGGTACCCAGGGCGGTGGTGGAGCTGATCGCCGACGCGGTGGAGACCATGGCCGACGAGGACGGCTACGCCTTTATGGGGGATCTGGGCAATCTGCTGGTGAAAAAGCAGCCCGACTTCGACCCCCGAAATTTCGGCTTTTCCAAGCTGACCCAGCTGGTGCGCTATCTGCCCCGGTTTGAGGTGGATGTGCGCCAGACCAGCCTGCCCCACGTCAAGCATATCTATGTCCGGGACAAAGCCCGGAAATAGGCGGAAAGAAAACGAGCGGACCCGCGCCTGGCGCGGGTCCGCTGTGTTTTGCTTCCGTTCAGTTCTCCGCCGTGACGGCGCCCGTCACCCCGTCCACGTAATAGGTGCCGGTATCGGTGACAATGCGCCACACCGGGTTCAGCTGCACCGAGCGTCCGCTGCCGCTGGTCAGATAGCCCGGCTCCATGGCCTCGATCCGGCTGCAAACCGATCCACCCTCGCTGACGCTGGCCAAAAAGCGCATAAGAACCGTGGGGGTGGAGAGCAGCGACTGAGTGCCGCCGTCGGCCGTTCCGGCCAGACGGACACCTTCTATCCCGGTCAGGCTCCCCTCCTCCCAGGTCAGAGTGATCCGGCAGGAGAAAAGGGGGATGCCCTCCCAGGTCTGCACATAGGTGAGTACGGTGGTGCCGCCCTGTGCGTCAGACCGCTCCAACGCACCCTGGACCCCCAGCTGCTCCAGACAGGAGAGCGAGAGCTCATCAGGACTCTGGCCCGCCTGACATTGCCAGCGGGGCTGGGTAAAGGTTACGGTAAAAGCGCCGTTCATGGAAAATTCCGCCCTGCCGTTTGCCCCGGAGTAGCTGGGCCGCACCTCGCTCTCCCCGGTCTGGGTTACGCTGCCCAGCAGAAGACGGGAGATCTCCTCCTCGCCGCCCCGGTCCCGGATGACACTCAGGGTGGGCAGATCCATGTCCCTAGGTACCTGCTCCAGACCGAAGGCAATGCCGCTCTGCTCCAAAACCTGAATGGCAGCCTGGCGGGTCTCATCCTCATACAGGGCGCCCCGCCCCACCCGCAGGCCCACCAGCAGCAGCAGACATCCGTTGACTCCCACCAGCAGCAGCAGGATGATGGTTTTGATTTTAGACCACTCCATAGCCCCTCCCGCTTATCTGGCGATCCAGCCGGCCTGAACCGACTCCCTACCGCTGTCGCTGTAGCACAGTACCAACTCCCTGCCCTGGGGCGCCAGCGCCTCCAGCGCCGCGGCCGCCTGCGGTTCCCGCAGCACCAGGCTGGTCTGGCCGGTCTGCTCATAGCTGCGCAGGTACAGGGTGTAATCTGTGATCTGGCCGCCGGAAATGGTAAACTGGGCGGCACAGCGGCCCCCGGACAGGGCTACCTCCGCTCCGTTCAGGCTGTATCCGTAGCATACCAGGGTGCTCCCGTCCTCCTGCACCTCCATGCGCATCAGATACAGACGGGCCGCTCCGCACCAGCGGCCCACGGTGTCCGCTGCCAGACGCCAGGTGGCCTCCGCCAGGGCCGGAAGGTCGCCGTCCCCTCCGCCGGAGATGGGGTAGCGGGCGGAGTCTCCGTCGCCTCCGTGGTAGGATATTGTGCCGTCCCGGCTGAGCTCCAGCGTCTCCCGTCCCTCCCGGATGCGAATGCCGTTGGCCACCGGGTAGACGGAGTTGCTCTGGGGCTGGAAAAAGAGCGCCTGCTGCAGGTCGGCCACCAGCGCCTCGTCAATTTCAGCCAGCGGATTGGAGGCATGGTATACCGCGGGGGACAGCGTGCCGGAGGAGAGCAGCACATAGGGGTCCAGGGCCTGATAGCCGCTGTTATCCTCCAACTCAAACACGTAACAGACGCCGTTGCCCCCATAGCCGGAGATCAGGGTGTCCATATGTCCCTCATAGACCACTGTGGTGGCGCAGGCATAGTACAGGCCGTCTGATTCATTATGATAGTATAGGCGCACCTGGCCGTCTCCGTCCAGCGCCACCGCCATCCGCCGGGCGGAGTGGACCAGCGCCGGGTTGCTGCCTCCCTCTCCCAGCCAGGCGTACAGCGCCTCCAGCGGAACCGGTCCCAGAAAATCAAACCACACACCCGGCGCCTGCAAGGCATTCCGCCAGGCACTCTCTGCCACCTTCTGGGGGGAGGAGGCGCTGGCCAGAGCCTCGGTGAGGAGGATGTTCAGCGTGTCATACAGCAGGTCGGTCTGCTGGCTGTCGTATTGGACGGCCAGCCGGTCCGTCCCATCGCATACCGCCAGGCGCACGGGTTTGGGTATGATGGAGAACTGGGCGGGAGAAAAGGTGTCCGAAGGGGTTTGCTCCCGCTCCGGACGGAACAGGGCGAGTACCCCCTGCAGCGGCGCCCAGGATACCTTGCTGTAGTCCAGCGCCAGCAGGGTCAGATACACGGCGGACAGGGTCAGCAATACGATCAGCACGCTTTTGAGGGTCTCCACCCACTTCCGGTGCCGGCGGCGCCGGCGCTTATTCCCGTCCATGGCGCGGTCCCTCCGTCAGCAGCGTGATGCGCACCGTCAAGCCGGGACCGGGCCGGTCCAGCAGCTCGATGGTACCCTCATGCCGGTCCACAATCTCCTTGGCAATGGAGAGCCCCAGACCCGTACCCCCCGACTCCCGGGAGCGGGCCTTGTCCACCCGGTAGAACCGCTCAAAAATCCGCTCCCGGTCCTCCGCCGGGATGCCGATGCCGTTATCCGCCACTTCCATCCACACCTTCCCCGGCCACTGGCCGGCGGAAATGCGGATTCGCCCCCCGTCGGGGGTGTATTTGATGGAGTTGGACACCACATTCATCATCACCTGGACAATCCGCTCCCGGTCCCCCACAATGTCGGGCAGATGCTCCGGAATTTCCAGAGATACCTGGTGGCCGTGGCGCTGGGCCTCCATCAGCACTGCGCTGTACACATCCTGTACCGCCTGGCCAAAGGGGAAGGGGGCCAGCTTCAGCTCCGACCGGCCGGAGTCAAACCGGGAGAGGGTGAGCAGATCCTGTACGATGTGGGTCATGCGGTCCGACTCGTTGAGGATGACGCCCAGAAAGTTTTTCTCCACATCGGCGGGCAGCTCACCTGCGTTGTCCACCAGGGTTTCCGCATAGGAGCGGATGTTGGTCAGAGGGGTGCGCAGCTCGTGGGAGACGTTGGCCACAAACTCCCGGCGCATCTCCTCGGTCTTGTGCTGCTCGGTCACATCATGGATCACCACCAGCACGCCGCCCTGCCGCTCCTGATCGAAGGGCGTGAGCAGCAGCTCCAGACTGCGTCCGCCCACCGAGCGGGTGCCGTCCAGGTAGCCCGGCGGCTCCACCGCCAGCACCCCTTGAAGAGGGGCAATATCGGCAAACAGGGTCTCGTAGCTCTCGCGTCCCCCAATGGGGATGGCGCGGCCCAACATGTCCTCCGCAGCCGGGTTGGACTGGATCACCGTGCCGTCCCGAGAGAAGGCCACCACGCCGTCGGTCATGTGGAGAAACAGGGTCCCCAGCTTGTTGCGCTCGTTCTCCACCGCCTCCAGGGTGGTGCGCAGCTGCCGGGCCATGTCGTTGAAGGTGCCGGTGAGCACGCCGATCTCATCCCGGGAGGCGACCTCCAGTTTTTGGGAAAAATCTCCGTCTGCCACCCGCTCGGCTCCCTCTGTCAACCGCTCAATGGGGGTGATTAGGGTCTTGGACAGCAGGAAGGAGAGCAGCACGGAGATAATCAGGCCAAAGACCAGCGCCTCCACAATCAGGGTCATCAGCTCGCTGTTCAGAGCGGCGGCATTGGTGCCGTCGTCCCGGACGTAGATGATATACCGGCTCTCCCCGCGCTGCACCGCCACCGCCACATC
Organism: uncultured Flavonifractor sp.; assembly: GCF_944387675.1. Classification (GTDB taxonomy): domain Bacteria; phylum Bacillota; class Clostridia; order Oscillospirales; family Oscillospiraceae; genus Flavonifractor. Next base: position 11,294 of record NZ_CALXFV010000042.1, read on the forward strand.
CATATAGGGGGCGGTGGGGTCGCTGTCGTCGCTGGATGCCGCACCTGCCAGCACCCGCATCAGGTTGCGGGAGTCCATGTCCAACTGATCGCCGCTCTCCTGCTTGTCCGAGCAGGCCAGCCAGCGGCCGTCACTGCCGTCCAGCACATAGTACTTCCGGCTGCGGTTGTCCACCCCCAGCACACTGTAATAGTTATCCAGGATCTGGACAATGTTGGCCACGCTGTCCTCCTCGCCCTGGACGGGGGTATTCAGGTCCGACCAGAAGTCCTGGTCCTGAAAAGCCTCGGACATCTGGGCATAGAAGTCCTGGGTGTAGTAATTGGCCACCGAATTGATCAGGAACGCGCCCACCACCGTCATCAGCAGGATAATGAGCAGCGTCATAATGAGCATCAGTTTCATGTGCAGGCTGCGGAACATGGGGCGGTGGACACCTCCTTTCGATAAGAATGGGATAGGAGTCAGGCGTTAAAGTAATAACCCAACCCCCTGCGAGTCACCACAAACTGGGGGGCCGCCGGGTCGTCCGATTCCCAAGGGCCTTGCCCTTGGGGGCCTATAGGCGGACTGCATCTGGCCGGGGAAAGTGAATTCCCCCGGCCATCAAGGCTTTGCCAAGGGCAAAGCGCTTGTGCGGCGCAGGCGCCGTCCCGCGCTGCGGGTCCCGTGGAGGCTGCCCCGGCGGGCGAAAGGTGTTTGCAGCGCTCAGGCGTTAAAGTAATAACCCAACCCTCTGCGAGTCACCACAAACTGGGGGGCCGCCGGGTCGTCCTCCACTTTCTCCCGCAGGCGGCGCACCGCCACGTCCACCGCCCGCACATCGCCCACGTAGCCCTCGTAGTTCCACACATGCTCCATCAAGGCTTCCCGGGAGAAGACCTTGCCCGGCTGAGAGGCCAGGAAGCGGATCAGCTCATACTCCCGCTGGGTCAGCTCCAGCGGGCGGCTGTCCTTATAGACCACCATCAGCTCCGGATCAATGGCGATTCGGCCCAGCTCCAGCCGCTGCCCGGCGGGCTTGGCCGCCCCGGTGGGAGCTGCCGCGGCCATTTCGTTGCGGCGAATGTTGGCCTTTATCCGGGCCAGCAGTTCCCGTATGGAAAAGGGCTTGGTGATATAATCGTCCGCCCCCAGCTCCAGACCCAGAACCTTGTCGGTCTCCTCTTCTCGGGCGGTGAGCATGATGACGGGCGTATTCCGCCCAGCCTGCCGGAGGCTGCGGCATACGTCAAAGCCGTTCAGCTTGGGCAGCATCAGATCCAGCAGGATCAGGTCCGGGTCCTGCTCCATGGCCAGCTGAAGCCCGGCCTGACCGTCATAGGCCTCCAGCGTTTCGTAGCCCTCCTTGCTCAGATTGAAGCTGAGGATGTCCACAATATTCTTTTCGTCCTCTACAATCAAAATGCGCTTGCTCATGCCGGCCTCCCGTTCTGTCTACAGATCCAGCAGCTGCCTGGTTTTCAGTACCAGCGCCACGGTTTTAGCGTCTACAATCTCACCGGAGAGGACCTGGGCCAACAGCTGGGAAAAGGGAACCCGCTCTGCCTCCAGAAACTCGTCCGCGTCCGGATGACACTGGCCCTGTTTCAGCTCCTGGGCCAGGTACATGTGCAGTACCTCGGTGGAAAAGCCGGGGGAGAGGTACAGACAGCCCAGGTAGGTCAGCTTGCCGCAGGTAACCCCCACCTCCTCCGCCAACTCCCGGATGGCGGCGGGACGGTGATCCTCCCCCTTTTCCAGCTTGCCGGCGGGCAGCTCGGTGACCACAGCCTGGAAGGGATAGCGGAACTGCCGCACGATGCTCACCGTTCCGTCGTCAAACAGGGGCAGGATGCACACCCCGCCGGGATGCTCCACCACCTCCCGGCGCGCCACCGTACCGTCCACCAGCTGGGCCTGGTCCAGCTTGACCGTGACAATCTTTCCCTCAAACAGGGTTTGGCTCTCCAGTGTTTTTTCCCACAGCTCCATTGTCCCCGCTCCCTTCCGGCGCGGGCCGCGCCCGCACCCGTATATGACTGTACCTAGTATATCACATTTCCCCGTCTGGTTCCAGCCTCACCTTTTCCAATCCCTCCAGGGATTACTGCTATCCCCGGCCCGCCCCATCCGGTATAATGGGACCATGACCCGAAGGAGGAACGCTATGACCATTCAATCCATCGGAAGCGCCAGCGTGGCGCTGTACATCACCCCGGCCGACCTGAAGGAATATGGCCTGACCCCGGCGGAGCTCACCCTGGAGCGCGCCCTGGAGCTGACCCGCGCCGCCTTCCAGCAGGCCGGGATCACCCTGGACGGCGGCATTGAGATCGAGGCCTACCCGGAGAGCTGCGGCGTACTGGTGTTTGCCCATGTGCGTCCCCCGGAGCAAAGCTGGTTTTCCTTCCGCTCGCTGGAGGATCTGGCTGCCGCCGCCCGCTGCGTCACCCGTCCCTGCCCGGAGACGGCGCTGTTCTGGTGGGAGGAGCGGTGGTGGCTCTCCCTGCCCGGAGACCAGCGGGAAACGGCAGCCTTCCTTTCCGAGTTCGGCCGGTGCGAATCCCACCGGCCCCATCTGGACGCCTGCTTGTCCGAGCATGGCCGGCGGGTGCTGGAGCGGGACGCCCTGGCCGGTATCCTGGATTTTTTCCCCGTCTGAGCTATTGACAGGTGTGGTATAATGAATTTCCAAGGATTTTTCCCGGAAGGGAGGTGGCCCCATGGAGGGAAAGGGCGTCAAGATCATGGCCAAGAACAGCAAGGCCTACCATGACTATTTCATTGAGGATAAGTACGAGGCGGGCATTGAGCTGGCAGGCACCGAGGTCAAGTCCATCCGACAGGGCCACGTCAACCTGAAGGACTCCTTCTGCATTGTCAAGGACGGGGAGATGCACGTCCACGGCATGCACATCAGCCCCTATGAGAAGGGAAATATTTTCAATAAGGACCCCCTGCGCGCCCGGCGCCTGTTGATGCACAAGCGGGAGATCCTGCGCCTGTTTGCCAAGGTGAAGCAGGACGGCTACGCCCTGGTCCCTTTGTCCATCTATTTCCGGGGTCCCCGGGTAAAGCTGGAGGTGGGCCTTGCCAAGGGCAAGAAGCTCTATGACAAGCGGGACGCCGCCGCCGCCAAGGATGCCCGCCGGGAAATGGACCGGGCCATGAAGACCCAGCGCCGGGGCGGCTATTGACAGAAAGGAAAGGAAGGAACCCACATGGCACAGAATCCCATTGTGACCTTTGAAATGGAGAACGGCGAAAAGATGGTGGCGGAACTCTATCCGGAGGTGGCCCCCAATTCCGTCAACAACTTCATCAGCCTGGTGCAGGCCGGCTTTTACAACGGCCTGATTTTCCACCGGGTCATTCCCGGCTTTATGATTCAGGGCGGCTGTCCCGACGGTACCGGCATGGGCGGCCCCGGATACTCCATCAAGGGTGAGTTTGCCCGCAACGGGGTAAAAAATGAGCTGAAGCATGACCGGGGCGTACTGTCCATGGCCCGGGCCATGCATCCGAACTCTGCCGGCAGCCAGTTCTTCATTATGGTGGAAAAGGCCCCCCACCTGGACGGCGACTACGCCGCCTTCGGCAAGGTGATTGAGGGTATGGAGGTGGCCGACGCCATCGTAAGCGCCAAGCGGGACCGGATGGACCGGCCCTATGAGGACCAGCGGATGAAGTTGGTCACCGTGGAGACTTTCGGGGTGGACTATCCCGCGCCGGAGAAGTGCTGAACCGGGAAAAGCAGCATATCCGCCGCGGCGCGGCCTTGCCGCGCCGCTTTATGGGGGCGTACTGGTTTCGACGGGGACGTGGGGGCAGGAATAGCGGGCGGATGCGCCCAGCATCCTTAAAATGGGCAACTTATAAATTAAAGAACAACGATAACGTTGAGCTTGTCGCGGCTTAAGCCGTGACCGTCCCACCCGGAAGGACCACGAGCCGGGCTGGGGCGTCGTTTAGTGGTGCACGTGTGTGCGCAAAGCTTTGAGCGCACCATGAACAATGAAGCTACCAAGCCCTGAAGTTTGACGGCCTACGTCAGGGTAAGGGAATGTAAATGACCGTCTGCGCCCGGAGAAGTTCCTGAGGAAGCGTTTTCGGACGGGGGTTCGACTCCCCCCGCCTCCACCACAAGGGTACTACACGAACACCTATTATTTTCACGGTGGCTTTGCCGTGACGGTGTGGTTCTAGTACCGACAATGAGAAAGAGCGGTCAAGGTTTTACGCCTTGGCCGCTCTTTTGTTATATTCTATCGCCGTATGGCAGTGCCTTAATGTAATCTTCCATGTATGCAAAATCCGGTGTTCCGTCTTCGGATTGTGGAAGTTTCAGTATAGTGTCCTTCATCTTCTCAAGGGTCCACTTGCGACCATAGCTAAAACGATAGCGGTTTGCCTTAATGACAGTTACGATAAAGAGAGCGTTGTACTTGTTCATTTCCCATCCGTCGGCATACAGTATGTTTACATCATCAGAGGCCCAAAAGGGTTCTGCTTGGTAAAAGGCTTCGCCGACGCTACCGTTGTAGTTGACTGTTATGCAGTTCGGCGCACTAATGTCCTTCGGCTCAACTTGTATATGCTGGCGAACGCCGTTGTTTTCGCTGATGGCGCCAAGATAGTTAATGTCCCCATCAATCATATCTGCTTTTGTCAATCTGCGCCCTTTTACAAATCGGAAAATATCACCCATTCTGTATTCCGACCATACTTTTGCAAGCTGGATCGTAATCGGGGTGTTGTGAGTTGTGATTGGTAATATTTTTGTTTTATTGACCCAAGCAGGAACAATATCCGGAACATCTATATCTCGTAGTGTCTTGTTTGCCTGACGACCGTAGCTGTATCGGTAAGCATTATTCTGGATACACATACAGTAGTATAGCTTTTCGTTCAATGTTAAATTTTTCTTCGGCGTGAGAATATACAAATCTCGCCCACTGTAAAACGGTTCCTTTTGGACGAATGTTGAGCAAACACTTCCTCCTCCAGCGCATGTAAGCACACCGGCGGGATGAGGAGATTTCCCATCTATTGCTTTTACTCGAGCAACTACACCATTGTTGTTTGCGGTTCTGGCAACAAAGTTTACTCCTTCTGGATCATCAGCATTTGTCAGCTGACAATTAACTAATTCAAGGTTGATACCATACTGAACATCGAACAATTCACTTATCTTCATACACTTCACCGCTTCTGATTAGATAGGCTAGATAGTCATTTACAGTTTGCTGGAAATCATCCTGCCCCAATTTTGAGTAATCGGTTTTCATATATGCTTCGCAGAGCCACTCATCTTCATCGGTTACTTTGTGACGAGCGCTAAGGCCATCCTCTACATCCTTGTAACGGTATAGATTAAGCCACCGTTCTTCAATAGTGCTCCATTTATCGTATGCATCTACACGCCCCAACTTCTTGCGCTTAACAAAACCATCATCCTTACAATATCCAAAAAATGTTTCGCGGTTGCTATCGTGGGGACAATGAGCCTTCCAGACCATGACGCATACATTTGTGCCGGTGGGATAGAAAATATCATCGGGCATGGAAAATACCGCGTCAAGGGTATGTTTCTGGAACAACCGCTTGCGAACATCCTTGAACTTGGTGCCAATAGCGCAACTCATGGGGACAACCACAACGCCGGTGCCGTTCACAGCCAGAATGTCCAACAGGTGTTCCACGAATTCCAATTCGACCACATCGTCTTGGGAGTAAGGCGGGTTAATCAGACCTATATTGATATTCTTACTCTTTAACTTGCGGACGATTTCGGGCTTGAAGCAGTCGCCGTGCTCAATGTTTGACTTGCCGTCCTTGCGAATAATCATGTTGGCAACAGCGAGAGTATACAGTTCATCGTCGAATTCTACACCGTACAAGCCGTCTTCTCTAATACGCTCAACCTCTTCCGGATTGGCATCTCTGAACATCATACTCATGGCTGTTACAAGAAAAGAACCCGAGCCACAACAGATATCCACAACACGGCTATTCTTATTGACCCCAGCCAGATTGCACATAAACTCTGTGAGGTGTTGTGGGGTCAGAACGATGCCCAGGCCGCTACCGTCACCGCCGGAATACTTGATAAACTCGTGGTAAAAAACACCGAGTGCGTCAATGGTACTATCGGCATGGTCCATCATGGGCTTGATCTTCATTTCAAGTTCTTCAATGTACCAAACAATGGATTTCTTATTGCCCAGCGGAATAGCCGCGAACTTAGAGTTATCCAATAGATTTTTAAATGCTTGCTTGATATATTGAATTCGGTTGTATTTTATACCGCTATCTCGTAATACATTATCGATCGCTGTTGCAATATTTGTAATGACGCTGTTGAAAGAGGGTAGGTTAATATAAGTCTTGGCAAAATCATCATCGTTTAATGCAATCAGCAAACCAGCAATAAAAATGGGCTTATGTCGTTCGGTCATCTTGATCTCGCGCAGATATGTATGCATATCAATTGCAGTCTCGCGTATGCTGTCGAGTGAGTATTCACGCTGGATTTTCTTGCCCTTTACCAAATCAATATAGTTTCGGGGTTCAAGGATAATGTCCCTGGCCTTGCGTAACTCGGTGAAATCATCTTGTCCTTTATTCCAGAGAAATGCGCTTGCGCGGAAGTTTTCACGCTTGGTACCGCTAACTGCAACGGCGATAACATTGTAGTCTTCTTTCAGAAACTTGGCATAATACAGCGCGCCATCGACGGCGTAATCCTTGGGATGATCGCGTTCTATTGTCTCGTGCTTCGCAACAGACTTTTTGCACTCGACAACAATAATGGTAGTCACATCATCCTTAAATGTGATAATG
>NZ_CALXFV010000043.1 GCF_944387675.1 uncultured Flavonifractor sp.
CCTCCCTTATTTTAATTATACCATGGGAATGGGGTGTTTGCAGCTTTTGTCAACAGGTCCCTTATTGTACCTTATCTAAATACAAGCCATAACGGATAATCGGCCCTCTAAGATTTCACTCAGTATCCTGTTGCGATGTTCCACAAGTAACAAATCCGAACCCTGCACCCATTGGTGCCTGGTTCGGATTTGTGCTTTTTGTGAAGTAAGGTTCTAGATCGCAATTACTATACTTTTATAATAGGAGCAACGGCTAACTTTACCACCATGAGGGAGTACATCCTTTTTTCGCATGACTTACATTCATGTTGTTATAAGAGTTGATCTCAAATATCATTTGACCATCTAACAGCCCTGCATTCAATTCTGTCAGTCTACCCTTTCCCCAAGTATTGGTTGAGCGTTTATCAAGCCAGTGAAGCCATATGCACTCTGTTTCGTATACAACACCCCAATAATACTGGCAATTATAGTTCAACCCTCTGGCATATGCTTTTAGCTTCTCTCCGTCTGATTTGATCCAATCCTCTGTCGTTTTGGCGTATCCTCCATCATACTTCAACTCAATAACGGCAGCAATATCTGTCACACGATCTGACAATCGTTGAGTTTCTTTGTTCATGTCCATTTCTACGATTGCCAAATCGGCACGGAACTTCAACCCCTTAAAATAGAACTCTGGATAAAGATAAAGGTTATTTTCTTCAAGGTGTGCACCAAAACGAGTCCGGATATGATGATACAAACTAGTTTGTAAACTGGCCTCTTTTATTAGATTACCCCGCCTGTAATCCTCGCAAATATCATTCATCCATATTTCTTTAATAAGTTTATCTATCTCCGCCTTGACTGATTCACTTATCATCGCAGGTCCTCCGTTTGTAGAATTGTCTCAATTATAGCGCAAAGTGTTGAAGATGACAATTGAGTTCCATTCCTGTTGCACTTAGCTTGGCCATTCAGGAACACGCGCTCAAATCACGCCCCTGCCCTGCCGGTAAAGCCGCCGGCAAAGGCGGGGGCGCGGTTTTGTCCTGGATATCAGGATTGTGAATCCAGCCAGGCTACAAACTCTTCCGTGGAATCGGTAAAAGCGATTTCCGTCGCACTCCCGTCGGCAATCAGGAACTCGGTAAGGCCGTATACCGAATCCCCGCCGCTCCAGTCATAGGTGTAACCCAGCCTGGTCCAGGGATATTCACTTTCAAAATAGGAGTAGATGATGTTGCTGTCAAACCAGGTCCGATACGCAGGGTCCGCAATCTGGTCATATCCGTTTTCCATTTGGGCGGTTACATCGGTTACATAAGCGGGGCGGATCACCTCCGACGGCGAGACCCAGAAGGCGGAAAACCGCGTGCAGCTGCCGTCATCCGGCATACCCAGCAGTTGTGCAAAGCGCAGGTCCCAATCGGTGACCTCGCTGCCGCTCTCCAGATACCAGGCTGTCAGCTCCCCCAGGGAGGTGGCCCAGATGCCTTTGTATGGCAAAGGCTCTCCAGGTTCACACGGCTCCTCATAGCCGTGCCAGGTAACCAGCAGCACCCGCTCCCCCGCCTCGTCCCAGATAACCTGCGGGTCCTGCTGCGTCAGACAGACCAGCTCCATAATCTCGTTGTCCTCGCTGAATACCGCGTCGGCCATGGCCGCCGCCCAAAGCTCCTGGTTGGAAGGTGCAGACTCGCTCCCGCACCCGGACAGCGGCAGCAGACTCAGGCAGACCACAGCCGCAACAACTTTCTTTTTCATCACGAGAAAGGCCCCTCCTTGCCGAATCGGATATAGGCACCCAGACTTGGCGCTCCGCAATGCCGCCCGCCGCGCCCTCTCCCGGGTGTCCCTTTTTTATCATAATGATCATTCTGCCGTTGTGACTCAGCTGCAAAAAATTCACCGCTTTTTGCGCAGAATCTGCAACCGCAGGACTCATTTTTGGTGCCGTAAACTGGGTGCTGGAGTAATCCCAAAGAGTAAGACGATATTTTCAAGAGAAACTTGCTCAAGCGACCGAACGGGCTTGTTGTCTGTAGACCACAGCAAGCAAGCCCTTCTGGCTTCCCTTGACTCCGCGGTTTCCGTAAAAATTCAGGTTCTTTTTCAATTCCAGACCGAACTTCTTGCCTCAGTTTTTGAGAGCAAGCGTTCGCCCCACGCAGCCTCTGGACCTCGGCAAGTTGGTTTTTGCCTCTCTTGCCCGGCAATTCCTTCGGTTTGCCTGTACTGTTATGGCAAAATTTTCCGCCGCCTTTTCAGCTTAAATACGGTCTGCATTAGGTTTTTTTCTTGTCAAAATACAATAAGTGTAAACTTAAGTATATACTGCTTTTTTGCCTAAACTCAGAAAATACAAGCCTTTCTTTGCTTCCTCCTTTTTTTACCACCTAAAAATTCTGTCTACTTTTATATACGTATCCTATAGACATCCCTGGCGGGCGGGAGATGGGAGAACGGCCCCCCAAGCGGGCCCCCACACTTGGACGCCCCCTTTCTCCTCCACTGTCTACTTTTATATTCAACCGCAGGTCCTCATCCGGCCCGGCTCCCCTGCGTCCATTATTTTGTCCAAAATTCGGTGGGTTTTGACTTTTTTTCACAACCTGCATTTGGCACATTGATTGCTGCTATATAAAAAAGGCAAATACCCATACCGACCGGAACCGCCGCAGCAGGACCGCACCCATTTCTGTTTTTTACCTCTTCCACCGGTGCATAAACATGAAAGCGGGCGCCGCAAAGGGCGGTATGCCCGGTGCATGGAAAGGAGGTTTTGGCTGGGGAACTTGCGCACAAGTCAGGTTGATGAGTCTCAATCACGAAAAAAACAAGGAGGAGTTGAAAACATGAAGTATTATGCCCCCACAAGTCTTGCGCAGGCCCTGGAACTGCTGGAGAACTTGTCCGGCGAAAAAAACGTTCTCCTAGCTGGCGGAACAGATATCGTTCCAAAAATGAAAAGTAATCCCGCCAGAAGCGGCTGGTATGACAAGTACGATGCCTCCGCCACCGATTTCAACATGATATATCTGGGAAATCTCGGCCTCTCCTATATAACATGCGATGAAAAGGGCGACTTGCACATTGGCGCGCTTACCACCATGTCGGACATTCTGGCCTCCTCGCTGGCCGATAAAGTTCCTGTCCTGAAGCAGGCTCTGAGCCAGCTGGCCGGCCTGACCATCCGCAATATGGCCACCATCGGCGGCAACGCTATGAACGCCTCTCCTGCCGCCGACTCGGTACCCGCCCTGATTGCGCTGGGCGCTGTGGCCGTGTTTGCCGGAAAGAGCGGCCAGCGGGCAGAGCCGGTGGAGCAGATTTTCCAGGGACCCGGCAAGACCGACATCCGTCCGGGTGAGATTCTCACCGAGTTCATCATCCCCAAGCCCGCCGGAAAGGGCAGCTTTGAAAAGCTGGGCCGCAGAAAGGGCGAAACCCTGTCTGTTGTCAACGGCGCAGCGCAGGCCGATATGAGCGGCACCCACTGCAATTGCATCCGCATTGCCATAGGGTCCGTGGCGCCCACGCCCCTGCGTCTGGAAAAGATCGAAAAGATGCTGGAAGGCAAGGACGTAACGGAGGAGCTGATTGCCCAGGCAGCAGAGGCCGTAGCAGATGAGATCTCCCCCATTGACGACATCAGAGGCTCTGCAGAATACCGCAAAAAGGTCGCCAAAGTGGTGGTGAAGCGGGTTGTAGCAGGCGCATGCCTGCAATGATTGCGAAAGGAAGGTGTCGAATATGTCTGAGGTTCTGAAATTCACATTGAATTCCCAGCCGGTGGAGGTTCTGGTGAAGCCCGAAGAGTCCTTGCTGGAGGTCCTGCGTGACAAACTGCGGGTGGTAAGCCCCAAATGCGGCTGTGACCGGGGCGATTGCGGTGCCTGTACGGTAATGGTGGACGGCAAGGCGGTCAAGTCCTGTGCCACTTTGGCGCTGACCATGCAGGGAAAAAGCGTTCTGACCGTGGAAGGGCTGAGCAATGGCACGCAGCTGCATCCCGTACAGAAGGCGTTTATCGAGATGGGCGCGCCCCAGTGCGGTATCTGCACGCCGGGCTTTGTCATGGCGTCTGTGGCTTTCCTTCAGAGCAATCCCTCCCCCACCAAGGAAGAAATCAAGGAAGCGCTTGCCGGCAATCTGTGCAGATGCTCCGGCTACACAAAGTACGTAGACGCCGTTTATGAGGCTTCTAAGGGTACATTTGGTAAGATTTGATAAAGGAGGATGCTCATATGGGTAGTTATGTAGGACAAGGCATGCCCCGGTATGACAGTCTCGGCCATGTTACCGGCAAGACCCAGTTTGTTGACGACATCATGCTGCCCGGCATGTTGACCATCAAAGTGCTCAGAAGTCCTGTCTCCAGGGCGAACATTCTGAACATTGACACCACGCAGGCCAAGCAGTGTCCCGGCGTGTATGCCGTGGCCACCGCCAAGGATGTGCCTCACAACCTGTGCGGCTTTTACGGCGACCATCCGGTTATGGCGGAGAAGGAAGTGCGCTTCCGGGGCCAGGTCATCGCGGCCGTAGCCGCGGTGGACGAGGCCAGCGCCATGGAGGCTCTCTCCAAGGTAAAGGTCGATCTGGAGGAACTCACCCCCATCTTTGATCCCCGGGAGGCTATGAAGCCCGACGCCGAGCAGATCCGGCCCGAAGGCAACCTGTGGGAGTTTGAGCCGGGTATGCGGGTGCGCCAGCTGCGGAAGGGCGATATTGAAAAGGGCTTCGCCCAGGCTGATCTCATTGTGGAGGGCGACTACTCCACCTGTGTGGGCGAGCACGCCATGCTGGAGACCTGCTGCTCCATCGGCGACATCGACGAGCGGGGTCGTTTGATTATCTACACCACCTCTCAGGCCCCCTCCCTCCATGCCACCATGATCGCCGGCACCCTGGGGCTGCCTCTGAACAAGCTGAACATGGTGGGCGGCACCGTGGGCGGCGGCTTCGGCGGACGCAACGACCCTGTTGCCGACCACCTGGTTGGCCTGATGGCTTTGCTGACTCAGAAGCCCTGCAAGTGGAGATGGACCCGGGAGGAAGAGATGGTCTGTTCCCAGATGCGGGGTGCCTGGCAGTTCCACATCAAGGACGGTGTCACCAAGGACGGCCGGATTGTGGCCCGCCAGATCGAGGAAATTCACGACACCGGCGCTTACGGCGGCTTTGGCCCCTACGCGGTGGATAAGAGTGTATTTACCATTACCGGCCCCTACGACGTGCCTAACGTCCACATCAACGGCTACTGCGTGTTCACCAACAAGCAGGTTGCCACTTCCATGCGTGGCTTCGGCATCAACATCGGCCAGTTTGCCATGGAGACTCACATGGACAAGGTCGCTGAGAGACTCAATATGTCCCCGTGGGAGCTGCGCTTCAAGAATGCATGGAAGGAAGGCACCTTGAGTTCTACCCAGCAGGAAATGCACGCCGTGGGTCTGATTGAAACCTTGCAGGCCACCGCAAAACTGGCCGGAGAGACACTTTCTCCCGAACTGCTGGCTATGAGCTCGAAATAAGAGGGGAGGTACGGATTATGATTAAAAAGGGTAGAGGTATTTCAGCGGTAATGCACCCCACGGGCTTTAAGGGCGGCGGCGACCCGGACCAGGCCCTGCTCAAACTGAAGCCCGACGGCACAGTTGACCTGCTCAGCGGTGTAACCGACTATGGCCAGGGCGGCAAGACCGTTCTTCGGCAGTTTGCCGCAGAGGAGCTGGGTATTGATATCGACATGATCTCCCTGCATAACAAGGGTACTGACAATGTCACCTGGTCTACCGACACTGCCGCCAGCCGGGTTACCTTTATTGCCGGCAACGCTGTGATCAAGGCCGCTCAGGACTTTAAGCGCAACCTGAAGCGCTTCGCTGCCGGAATGCTGAATGTCGATCCCGACGAGCTGGAAATTGACGGCGTCAAGATCTACAAGAAGGACAATCCGGAAATCTGCACCACCTATGCCGACATTGGCAACGCCTCCACCTGGGGCGGTGATTTTGTGGTGGGCGTGGGCGCCTATCTTGTTCCCCCCGGAGCACCTGTTGATCCCATCACTGGCGCTATGGATTTCTGCGCCGCCATGGCTTACGCCGTGTGTGTGGCCGACGTGGAGGTGGACACCGAGACCGGATATGTGCAGGTGGTAAATCTGTTCACTGGTTACGAGATCGGCACCGCAGTCAATCCCCTGCTGTGCGAAGGCCAGTTTGACGGCGGCGCAGTTATGGGCGTCGGAATGGCCCTTATGGAGAATCTCTATCCCAAATATCCCGATGATGCCGGCTGGGCCAACAGCTACACCGACTACATCATTCCCACCACCATGGATTGTCCGGTAATGAAAAATGCCATCGTGGAAATCAAGGACCCCAGAGGCCCCTACGGCGCAAAGGGCATGGGCGAAATGAGTTCCAATCCCCAGGCACCCGCCATTGCCAACGCCATCTACAATGCCGTCGGCGTAAGAATGGATCATCTGCCCATCACTCCGGAGAAGGTTCTGGCCGCTCTGGAGGCCAAGGAAGCCGGAGCTTAAGCTCCGCCACAGCTTAACGCTGCCAAAAAAATGCACGTCTGTGCATTTTTTTGGGGGGGCGTTATGTAAATAATAACAGGACGTGTGAGGTCGTTATGAAGTATGCAGCGGTCATTGCGGCAGCCGGCCGGTCTGCCGGCGGCCACGGCCTGCCCCCCATGATGTGTTTGGGTGAGGAACCCGCCATTCAAAAAATGATTCGCGGCTTCCGGGACGCCGGCGTGGCGGAAATTGTGGCTGTTACCGGCTACAAATCCAAGATCCTAAGGGATTATTTAAGCTCCGTTGACATCCGGCTGGTGGAGAATCGTCAGTATGCTCAAACCCAGATGTTTGACTCCCTGCTTCTGGGCCTTGAAGCCCTGCAGAAGCCGTACGATTATGTCTTCCTCACCCCCGCGGATGTCCCTTTGGTGCAGGCATCCACCCTCCGGGCCATGGTCCAGATGCATGGGGATATCATCTGCCCGGTCTGTGACGGTATATCCGGTCACCCCATTCTGCTCCACCACAGTCTGATTCCCTCTCTATCGCGCTACACCGGCGGCGGCGGCCTGCGGGGCGCGCTGCTGGATATGGGAGCTTCTGTCGTACAAGTTCCGGTGGAAGATCCCGGTGTCTTATTGGACGCCAACTCCGCATCCGATTTCAAGCGTCTGTGCCGGGCGGAGCGGGAAATCAGGGACAAGGGCAGACTCTGTCCGGATATTCATGTGTGTGTCTCCAAGTCCGGGGTTGTCCTAACCCCTGAAATTGTACAATTTCTGAGCATGATTGAGCACACCCACACCATCCAGGACGCCTGCGCCTGTATGCACATGTCATACTCCAAGGGCTGGACGCTCCTAAGGCGGATTGAAACCGCCCTGGGCTATCCTCTGGTGGAACGCACCTCCGGGGGGGCGGACGGAGGCACCAGCCGGATGACGGAAAAGGGACACCGCCTATTGGATGCCTATCTGCAATATCAGGCGCAAATCCAGGCCTTCTCCCTTCCGCTGTTTCAGCAGCTGTTTCCTCCGGAGCTGTGCTGAGGGCGCGGCTCGGACGAAAAATTGTCGAAAAAGGCAGGTAATGTCTATGACATCCCCCCAGCGACCTCTCCTTCGCCCAGATAGAAACGCCATCGCCCCACCGTCCAGCCGTAACGGGCTGGCCCAAAGGTCATGAGAACACTCTACTTTATCCGCCATGGACAATGCCGGAACAGCGACCACCGCTGGATTGGCCGCACCGACCTGCCGCTGGATGAAGTGGGACTATATCAGGCCGGGCGGCTGCGGCAGTGGGCTGCGGACCGGTCCCTGACCGCTGTCTATTCCAGTCCCCTCTCCCGCTGCTGGGAAACTGCCCGCATCCTGTCCGGGGACAAACTGCCCGTCCGGCAAGCGGACGGGCTGCGGGAAATGGACGGCGGCGCATGGGAAGGGCTGCATTACGACCAGATCCGGACCCAGTGGCCGGAGCTGTATGCCGCCAGGGGCGCACACCTGGGAACCGTGGCGCCGCCGGGCGGGGAGAGCTTTTCCCAGGCGGGCGTCCGGCTGGGGCGGTGCATTCAGGAGATTCTGATACATACACAGGGAGACATTGTCATCGTGGGCCACGGCGGCGCCGGCCGGGGCTGGTTGGCCGGTCTGTTGGGGCTGGAGCCGGATCGAGTGCTGTCCGTCCGTCAACCCTGGGGCGGCGTCTCTACCCTCACCTGGACCGGCGGTCGCTTTGCCGTAATCAGCGTGGGCCTGCAGCCCGACCCCGTCCCCCCTCCCCTCCTGCTGGAAGCCCTGCTCCATCGCCATGGTACAGCCCCAGAGATCCGCGCCCACGGGCAGGCAGTAGCCCGGGCCGCCCTGGAACTGGCCAGTCAGCTCCCCCCCGGCCAGACGGACCGCCCCCTGCTGGAGGCCGCCTGTCTACTCCATGACATTGCCAGAGGCGCACCCGACCACGCCCGGCAGGGGGCTCAGCTGCTGGAAGAGGCCGGCTATCCCGCCGTAGCATCCCTTATCGCCGCCCACCATGACCTGCCGCCGTCAGCCGGTACCGAAGCGCGGCTGCTATACCTGGCGGACAAGCTGGTTCAGGGAAATCGCCCCGTCAGCCTGGAGGCGCGCTTTGCCGCCTCGCTGAAAAAATGCCGCACCCAGGATGCCAGGCAGGCCTGGGAGCGGCGCTATCGGGACGCCCGGAAGATTCTGGAGGAATACCATTTGAAATGGGGGCAACCATCATGAAGCTGATCAAAACTGAAGATGCCGTGGGTCAGGTGCTGTGTCACGACATCACTCAAATCGTCCGGGGAGTCACCAAGGACGCAGTATTCCGCAAGGGCCACATCATCCGCCCCGAGGACATCCCCATTCTGCTCAGCGTAGGCAAGGAGCACATCTATATCTGGGAAAACAATGAAAACATGCTCCATGAGAACGACGCAGCGGATATCCTGAGGGGTCTGTGCCAGGGACCCGGCATGCACGCCACGCCGCCCAAAGAGGGAAAAATCGAACTGGTGGCAGATGTGGACGGGCTTCTGCTGGTGGATGTGGAGCGGCTGCGCCGGGTAAACGCCCTGGGGGAGATGATGATTGCCACCCGCAGCTCCGGATTTCCGGTTAAGAAGGGGGATAAGCTGTGCGGTACCCGGGTGATCCCCCTGGTCATTGAAAAGGCGAAGATGGAGGCCGCCCGAGAGGCAGCGGGTACCCAGCCCCTGCTCCAGCTGCTCCCCTTCCGGCCCCTGCGGTATGGCCTGGTCACCACTGGAAGCGAGGTGTATCACGGGCGCATTCAGGACACCTTTTCCCCAGTTATCCAGGAAAAAATGGCGGAATACGGCTGCCAGACGGGCTGGCATCAAATCGTGGGCGACGATAACCGGCAGATTACCTCTGCCATCAACGAAATGCTGGCGGAGGGTGCGCAGCTGATTCTGTGTACCGGCGGTATGAGCGTAGACGCCGACGACCGCACACCTCTGGCCATTCGGAATACCGGCGCGCAGGTTGTCAGCTATGGCGCACCGGTCCTGCCGGGCGCCATGTTCCTGCTTGCCTATACCGCCGATGGCCGCCCCATCTGCGGCCTGCCCGGCTGCGTCATGTACGCCAAGCGTACCATCTTCGATTTGGTGCTGCCCTTTCTGCTGGCCGGCGTACCTGTTACGGCCGATCAGCTGGCGGGACTGGGCCACGGAGGATTGTGCCTGAACTGCGCGGAGTGCCGCTTCCCCAACTGCATGTTTGGAAAGGGCGTGTGAGCGATGGCCTTTACCCATATCGACGAGGGGGGCAACGCCATCATGGTGGATGTCAGCCAAAAGGATGTTACCCACCGCACTGCCACGGCCCGGGGCGTGATCTCCATGCGCCCGGACTGCTTGGCCATGGTCCAGGAGGGCCGGGCAAAAAAGGGCGATGTACTGGCGGTAGCCCAGGTGGCCGGCATTATGGCGGCCAAGCAGACCGCAGGCCTCATCCCCCTGTGCCACGTACTGGCTCTGGACAATGCCTCTGTGGCGTTCACGCTCCACCCGGAGCGCAGCGAGATTGAGGCACTGTGTACCGTCCGGTGTACCGGCCGTACCGGCGTGGAGATGGAGGCCCTTACCGGAGTCAGCGTGGCGCTGCTGACCGTATACGACATGTGCAAGGCGGTAGACCGGGCCATGTGCATCCGGGAAATCCATCTGCTGGAAAAGCAGGGAGGCAAAAGCGGCCATTTTATCTACGGACAGGGAGCGTGCGGCCATGAGGGATCAGTGGGGACGGAACATTAACTATCTTCGGGTATCGGTGACAGAGCGGTGCAACCTGCGCTGCCGCTACTGCATGCCCCATGGGGTGCCGCTGTGTACCCACAGCGATACCCTCCGCTATGAGGAGCTGCTGCGCATCTGCGCCGCCGCATCTGCGATTGGGATAACCCGGTTTAAAATCACCGGCGGCGAGCCGCTGGTGCGCCAGGACTGCGCCGATTTCCTGGCACGGCTGAAGGCGCTGCCCGGCGTGGAGCAGGTCACCCTGACCACCAACGGCCTGCTGCTGCCCCAGTACCTGGACGCGTTGGCCCAGGCCGGTGTGGACGCGATCAACATCAGCCTGGACACTCTCCGACCGGAACGCTATCACCAGATTACCGGTTCCGACGGCAGGTCGGTGACCCGGGTCCTGGAGGCGCTGGATGCCTGTGTGGAGCGGGGGATCCGCACCAAGATCAACACCGTGCTGCTGCCAGAGACCAGCGACGAGCTGGCCCTGTTGGCCAGCCTGGCCGCCGCCCGGCCGGTAGACGTACGTTTTATCGAGCTGATGCCCATAGGGGAGGGCAGGAAATTGACCGGTATCTCCCAGGACGAGGCCCTGGCCCGGCTGCGGATTGCCTGGCCCGACCTGCACGCCACGTCCGAGCGGCGCGGCAACGGTCCCGCCCAGTATTATGCCGCCAACGGACTGACGGGACGTATCGGACTGATCGGGGCGGTAAGCCACGCCTTTTGTTCCAGCTGCAACCGGGTACGCCTCACCAGCACCGGAACCCTAAAACCCTGCCTATGCTACGGGGAGGGAACCGACCTGCGGGGACTGTTGCGGGCCGGCTGTACCGACGAGGCCCTGACCCTGGCCCTGGCCGGCGCCGTCCGGGGCAAACCGCTGGCTCATTGCTTCAATCAGCACTCCGGCGCCACGGAGCGCCGGGCTATGTTCCAGATAGGAGGATAGGCTATGGGAAAGGTTCGGGCCATATGTGTCAGTAATGTGCGTGGCATACAGAAAACCGCTGTGGAACAGGCCTGGTTTGCCGTGGAGCACGGCATCCAAGGAGATGCCCACGCCGGCGCCTGGCACCGGCAGGTCTCCCTGCTCAGCCAGGACAAGATTGACGCCTTCAATCAGCAGGGTGCCGGAGTGGCTCCCGGTGCCTTCGGGGAAAATCTGGTGGTGGAGGGAATAGACTTCCGTTCCCTGCCGGTAGGCACCCTGCTGCGGTGCGGCGGCGTGCTTTTGGAAATGACCCAAATCGGCAAGGAGTGCCACAGCCACTGTGCCATCTACCAGAAGATGGGGGAGTGTATTATGCCCCGGGAGGGCGTATTTGCCCGGGTGCTGGAACCCGGTTCCATCACTGTGGGCGACGAAATGACCATCCAGCCCCGCACCGTCCCTCTGCCCTGGCAGGCGGCGGTCCTCACCCTGTCCGACAAGGGCGCGGCGGGCCAGCGGGAGGATCTGAGCGGCCCCGCCATCGTCCGGCGCTTGACAGACAGTGGTTTTGTGGTTGTGGAGCAGCTCCTGCTTCCCGACGAGGCCGATGCTCTGAAGCACCAGCTCATCCGCCTGTGCGACCAACGGCAGCTGGATCTGATTCTCACCACCGGCGGCACCGGCTTTGGCCCCCGGGATATCACGCCGGAGGCCACCCTGGCTGTGGCCCACCGGAACGTTCCCGGCATCGCCGAAGCCATCCGGGCCGCCTCTCTGGCCATCACACCTCGGGCCATGCTCTCCCGGGCGGTATCGGTCATCCGCGGCAAAAGTCTGATCATCAATCTGCCCGGCAGCCCCAAAGCCTGCATGGAGAGTATGGACGTCTTTCTGGATACCCTGCCCCACGCCCTGGGCCTGCTGCGCGGCAGCGTCCAGGACTGCGCCCGGACATAAGTGATTTTTCTTGCGGACAGAGCGTGTAAATCCACGCCCGTTTCCCGGCGCGGCGCAATACCCATTACACCGCAGCCGCTTTTTGCGAACAGCAAAAGAAAAGGAGAATGGAATATGAAACGACTCACAGCCCTGCTTTTGGCACTGTGCCTTGCGGCAAGTCTCACCGCCTGCACCTCCTCCGAACCGGCAGAACCCTCTGCGCCGGCGGGGTCCTCCCCGACGGTGTCCTCCCAGCCGGAAGAAAGCATTGAACTCATTGTCTTCGCCGCCGCCTCCATGACCGAAACCCTCAACGAAATTGCCCAGCTCTACGCCGCGGAGGCGCCCAATGTCACCCTTACTTTTAATTTCGACTCCTCCGGCACCCTTAAAACGCAGATTGAGGAGGGTGCGCCATGCGACCTTTTTATCTCCGCCGGCCAGCAGCAGATGGATCAGCTTGACAGTACCGCCGACCCCTCCGTAAACGAAACCGGCCTGGATTTTGTCCTCCAGGGCAGCCGGCTTAATCTGCTGGAAAACCGGGTCACGCTCTGCGTACCCCCGGACAATCCCGCCGGAATTGAGAGCTATGAGGATATGGCCCGCCAGCTGAGGGAGGGTTCCATTCTGCTTGCCATGGGCAACTCCGATGTGCCTGTGGGGCAGTACACCCAGAAGATCCTGGCCTACTATGAGCTGGACGAGGCCACCTTGGCCAGCACCGGGTCCATTACTTATTGCAGCAACGTCAAGGAGGTCACCACCCAGGTCTCTGAAAGCAGCGTGGACTGCGGCATCATCTACTGCACCGACGCTTTCTCCGCCGGCCTGACGCCGGTGGACTACGCCACAGTGGAGATGTGCGGGCAGGTTATCTACCCCGCCGCCGTTCTGAATGCCAGCCAGCACCCTGACGAGGCTCAGGCGTTCCTGGACTATCTGTCCACCCCGGAGGCCATGGCCGTATTTGAGGCCGTCGGCTTCTCCCCCGCCTGAGGAGCGCCATGGACTGGTATCCCCTGTGGAACTCGCTGCGCATCGCAGGCATCAGCTGTGTGCTGGTGTTTTTCCTGGGTATCCTCGCGGCCTATTACGCCGCCCGGCTGCCCCGTTGGATCAAAGGTCTGCTGGATGTGGTCCTGACCCTGCCCATGGTGCTGCCCCCCACGGTGTGCGGCTATTTCCTGCTGCTGCTTTTCGGCAGCCGGCGGCCTCTCGGCCTGTTTCTCTCCCAGTTCGGCATCCGGTTCGTGATGACCTGGTACGGCGGCATCTTGGCCGCAGCGGTGGTGGCCTTTCCCCTGATGTACCGCACCGCCCGGGGCGCCTTTGAGAGCTTTGACCAGACCTTGGCCTATTCCGGGCAGACCCTGGGCCTGTCCAACACCTATATCTTCTGGCGTATCCGGATGCCCGCCTGCCGTCAGGGCATCTTGGCCGGCACGGTGCTGGCCTTTGCCCGCGCTCTGGGGGAATATGGAGCCACCAGCATG
Source organism: uncultured Flavonifractor sp. (assembly GCF_944387675.1). Classification (GTDB taxonomy): domain Bacteria; phylum Bacillota; class Clostridia; order Oscillospirales; family Oscillospiraceae; genus Flavonifractor. The sequence continues at coordinate 13,677 of NZ_CALXFV010000043.1, forward strand.
CTCATCGGCTACACCCCAGGCAAAACAGCCACCATCTCCACCACAGTCTACCAGCTCTGGCGCACCAATGACGAGGCCGGCGCCTTTGTCTGGGTAATGGTCAATCTGGCAATCTCAGCTGCGGTACTGCTGGTGGTCAATCTGATGGAGCGGCGCAGCGGAACGGGGGTGCGGCAGTGAGTCTTGTGGTAGATATTGAAAAGCGCCTGGGTACTTTCACTCTTCAGGTAGCATTCCAGTCCGGGGAGGGAACCCTGGGGCTGCTGGGTCCCTCAGGCAGCGGGAAAAGCATGACTCTGCGGTGTATTGCCGGTATCGAGCGGCCCGACTGCGGGCGCATCATCTTGGATGGCGTTACCCTGTTCGACAGCCGCAGGCGCATTGATTTACCCCCCCAAAAACGCCGGGTGGGCTACCTGTTCCAAAACTACGCTCTGTTTCCCCATATGACGGTGGCGCAAAATATCCTGTGCGGCCTGTGCCGGGAGCCAGACCGGCGCAAACGGAAGGCCCGCCTTCAAGAGGCGGTGTCCATGATGCGCCTGGAGGGGCTGGAACAGCTGCGCCCCCCTCAGCTTTCCGGCGGCCAGGCCCAGCGGGTGGCTCTGGCCCGCATCCTGGTCAATCAGCCCAATCTGCTGATGCTGGATGAACCTTTCTCCGCCCTGGACAGTCAGCTGCGGGATCAGCTTCAGCTCCAGACCAAGGCGCTGCTGGCCCGGTTCGGTAAACCGGCGCTGCTGGTCACCCACAGCCGGGATGAGGCCTATCACCTGTGCAGCCAGATCGCCGTCACCGATCAGGGCCGCATCCTGACCCTGAAAGACACCAAAGCCCTCTTCGCCGACCCCGGCAGCATTCAGGCCGCCCGGCTTACCGGCTGTAAAAATATCGCGCCGGCGCGGAAAACCGGGACATACGAGGTGGAAGTACCCGCCTGGGGCATCCGATTGTCCACCGCCAGGCCGGTGGAGGACGAGGTGTGCGCCGTAGGCATCCGGGCTCACTATTTTAACGCCAAATCCGCCCAGAACCTCTATCCTGTTCACTTTACCGGTCAGATGGAAGAGCCATTTGAACATATTCTCCAGTTTCGTTACCAGGGACAGAGTCCGGCCGCCCCCGACCTGTGGTGGCGCATTCCCAAAGACCGCCGGCCCCAGACCCTGCCGGATGCCTTAGGCGTGGCCCCCGCCAACGTCCTGCTCCTTTCCGGACAGGCGCCGGCACAGCCCGAGCTGCATCCAGATTAAACAAGAGGTGAGCGCCATGAAACAACTGGGCGCCGTCATTCTGGCGGCGGGTCTATCCTCCCGTATGGGCGCCTTTAAGCCGCTGCTGCCCATCGGCGAGATGAGCATGATTGGCCGGGTGGTTGCCCTGATGCGGGGGGCAGAGGCCCAAACCGTGGTGGTAACCGGCTACCGGCACAGAGAGCTGGAGGCACATCTGGCGGGCTGCGGTGTCCGCTTTGTTCACAATCCGGATTACCGGCACACCCAGATGCTGGACTCTCTGCGTCTGGGCCTGGAAGCGCTTCCCCAGGAATGCAGCCGAATCCTGCTCTCACCGGCGGACGTTCCTCTGGTACAGCCCCGGACGGTTCAAGCCCTGCTGACCCTGGACGCCCCATTTGTCCGCCCGGTATTTCAGGGGGAGCCGGGACATCCCGTGGTCTTCCGGACCGACCTCATTCCCCTTATCCGCACCTACCGCGGCGCAGGCGGACTGGGCGGGCTGGTGGAACATTGCGGCGTACCCGTCCGGGAGCTGGAAACTGACGATCCGGGCGTGTGTATGGACGGCGACACCAAAGAACAGTACGACGCCCTGCTTCAGGTATATCAGGCCTCCCGAAAGCAGAGGTGCAGCGCATGAAACAGCGGATGGTAATTTTGGGCGCGGGCCAGGTGGGACGGGCGGCGGAAGCCCTGCTGGATTGGAATACAGTCTGTCTGTGTGCTTTCGGAGACAATTCCCCCGCCGCCTGGAACGCAGAGGCCTGCCCCCCCGTCCTGCCGGTAGACCAGGCTCTGGCCACCGGACCTGAACTGGTGCTGCTGGGGGTACTGGACCAGGAGCGGAGCTGCCAGCTGGAACGGCAAGCCCGGGCTCTGGGTTACTCGGGTCCCCTGCTCTCCCTGGGCCAGCTCGCCGGCTGCCTCGACATTCGGGGTGCTGTTTTGCGCCGTATGGCCCAGCGGCTCGGTCAGGTACCCGGCGATTTGGCCGAGCTGGGCGTCTACCGGGGCGGCTTTGCCTGGCAGCTGAACGCTCTGTTTCCCCAGCGCAGGCTGTATCTCTTTGACACCTTCCAGGGATTTCCCCCTGGCGATCTGCATCAGGAATCCGGCGGCGGAACCGGAATCCGGTCCATGGATTTCTCCGACACCGGTGTGGAGGAGGTCCTGGCCCGTCTGCCCCACCCAGAGCAGGCGGTGGTGCGGCAGGGCCGGTTCCCGGAAACCGTTCAGGGTCTGGATACATACTTTGCCCTGGTCAGCCTGGATGCCGACCTCTATGCCCCTACTCTGGCAGGCCTGGAGTTTTTCTATCCCAGGCTGAGTCCGGGCGGCGTCATTCTTCTCCACGATTATAACAGCAGGCAGTTTGACGGGGTAAAGCGGGCCGTCTCCGACTATGAGCACAGACATGGTCCCCTTCCTCTGGTCCCGCTGTGCGATTTACACGGCACCGCCGTGCTCATCCGGCCCGGAAAGGAGACTGATTGTCCATGAGATCTTTGTTTGCCGCTCTTCACAGCGCTCTGACCCAGGGCCAAGACGCGGTGCTGGTTACCGTGGTGGCCAGCAGCGGCTCCACCCCCCGGGGGGCAGGCGCCCGAATGGTGGTCACCCGTCAGGGCCGCCTGTGCGGCACCATTGGCGGCGGCGCGGTGGAATACCGCAGCCAGCAGATGGCCGGCGACCTGCTTCAAACAGGCGGCACCCGCCTGGAGCACTTTCGCCTGCACAAAAATCAGATTCAGGATCTGGGCATGATCTGCGGCGGCGCGGCAGATGTCTACTTTCGCCATATTCCCGCCGGAGACCGTGACGTTCTGGCACTGACGGAACAGGTTGAAACCTGCTTCCGTACGGGGGAGCCGGCTTGGCTGATCTGTGAAATGACCGACGGATGCAGCGGAGCCATGGGGCTTTACAGCGTCCGGAGCGGCATGTCCGGCCTTGCCCTGCCCCCCTCGGTGACCGACGGGTTAGGCAGCACTCCCTGCCAGCGTACCAGCGGAGGCCGGACGTACTACTGTGAGCCGCTCTTCCTGGCCGGCCGAGTCTATATCTTTGGCGGAGGACACGTCTCCCAGGCTCTGGTGCCTGTGTTGCACACAGTTGGCTTCCGCTGTGTGGTGCTGGAGGACCGGCCGGAATTCTGCCGCCCGGAGCTTTTCCCCGGCGCGGAGGAGACCCGGCTGGTGGACAACACCCGTCTGGCAGACTTTGTCACCGTGGAGCCGGATGACTACGTGGTGGTCATGACCCGCGGCCATAAAGACGACCAGCTGGTGCAGGCCCAGATGCTGCGTACCTCCGCCCGCTACATCGGCGTCATCGGCAGCCGCAGAAAAACCGCCGGTGTGTTCGCCCTCCTGCGGGAGGAGGGCTTTAACGATGCCGACCTGGCCCGCATCACCACTCCCATCGGCCTGGACATCGGCGCTGAAACGCCGGCGGAAATCGCGGTGAGTATTGCCGCCCAGCTCATCCAGATTCGGGCTGGAGATAAATTGAAGCATTAGTACACAAGAGGGGCGCCGCGGCGCCCCTTCCATTTGCCCAAAAATCCGTCACAACCGGAAGGCTCCGGCGTCCATGCCGCCCTGCTTTTCAAGGGGCGGAAAAATGCGCATCTTTTGTCCGATAAGAACCGCCAAATCTTGCAGGTGCAGGAGAATCATGTTATATTAAGGGCAAGACAGGTCTGCGGCCGCGGCGCTGCGGCGCGCCTTAAGGAGGAGGAACGGACTGTGACAAAATGCGGGCGAGTCATCCGCCTGTTGGCGGTACTGAGTGTGATGGCGGTACTCTTCCAGGCAGGCGCCTGGGCGGCGGACGGGACCGGCGCCAAAGAGGAATACGCCGGACAACAGCCAAGCATCCTCTCTGTTACCCCAG
>NZ_CALXFV010000044.1 GCF_944387675.1 uncultured Flavonifractor sp.
AGGGCGCCGGCGGCCTCAAAGGCCTCGTAGTTGATGGCCATGCAGTGGGCGGCCACGCTCAGGGGATACATGTAGTAAGTACCGTCCAGCTGAGACACGCTGGAGATGCCCTCGGCGATGTCGGCGCCGCTGGCGGACCACAGGTCGCCCAGTTCCACCATCAGGTTCTCACGGGCGTAGTTGCCCACGATGCGCTCGGGACCCTCAAAGATGATGTCGGGGGCGTTGTTGGAGCTGATGGCGGTGGTCAGCTTCTGGTCGCCGTCCTGATAGTTGATGGGGGTAACGGTCACATTGATGTCGGGGTTGGCGTCCTTAAAGGCAGCCACGATGGAGTCCCAGGCAGCGGCGTCGGTAAAGCCGCCGATGTTGAAGGACCACAGGCTCAGCTCCACAGCGCCGGTGCTCTCGCTGCCGCCGCCGGAAGGAGTCTCGCTGCTGCCCTGGGAGTCGTTTCCGCCGCCGCAGGCGGCCAGACCGAGAGTCAGGCCAACGGCAAGCAGGAGCGCAAGGGGTTTCTTCATGTTCATTGTCGCATCCTCCTCATTTTTAATAAAATCGCTTCTCATCTCCAAAGGAGCTGTTGTATAGATTGTATAGTTCAATACAGGATTTGTCAATACAGTTTTAAAAATTTTTTCTATGTGTTTTTTTCCTGCAAATTTCTTTCAGCTTCGCAGCCCGGTCAGATGTGCTGATCCGACAACACCTCGGCCACCATTTCCCGGCGCCTGCGGCAGCCCTCCCAATCCCGGCGGCACACCTCCCCGAACAAAACGTCGATGAGGTAGAGCTGGGCGATGCGGGCGGCCACCGAGCCGCTTTGCAGCGGACCCTCCCGGGAGCCGCACTGGAGCACGATATCCGCCAGAGCCGCACCGGGCGACTTGGGAAAGCGGGTGACCAGAATGACCCTGGCCTTCCGCTCCCGCACAATGCGCAGGTTTTTCAGCAGTTCCTTGGTGGAACCGGAATAGGAGAAGTAGATCACCACATCTCCCGGCGTCAGCTGAGAGGCGGCAATGGCCTGAAGGTGGGAATCCATCACCGGGATAAAGTTCATCTGAATAGTACTGAACAGGTGGGCGCACTCCTGGGACAGGATCATGGACCCCCCCTGGCCCATACACAGCACCCGGCCGGCGGACACCACCATGTCCGCCGCTCTCCGAATGGCCTCCGGCTGGACCAGCTCCAGGGTCTGGGACATGGCCCCCAGGTCGATGTCGTACACCTTCCGGGCCATCTCCCGCACACCGTCCGCCGGCAGCATGTCCTCCTCCCGGACGGGCAGCTCACTGCGCCCGGCGGTGGCGTTGGCGATGGCCAGCTTGAAGGCGCTGTAGCCCTTGTACCCCAACCGCCGGCAGAAGCGGGAGATGGTGGCCTCCGCCACCCCTGCCTCCTCCGCCAGTTCGGAAATGGACATGAACTGGGTGCGCTGCTGGTGGATCACCGCGTAGTCGGCCACCTTCTTCTCCGCGCTGGTCAGCTCATAGTATTCACTGTTGATCTGATCAAATACGTTGCTCAAGGGCATGGACGCCCCCTCATTCCTTATCCAGCAGCTGCCCCAGCATCTGGTCGCACATGATAAGCATCCGGGGCAGATGGAAGGGACCTTTGAAGGTAGAACCCTTGCAGGCGGGCTGGGTAGGCTTGCCGTCCCGGCGGAGGTAGCCGTACCAGTCGCCGTACTCCGGGTCGGAGAAGTGCTCCTTGCAGTAGTCCAGGGTGCGCTCAAACCAGGTCAGGTATTTCTCATCTCCGGTGTCCCGGTAGATCATCAGGCTGGCGATGAGAATCTCATCATGGGGCCACCACAGCTTCATGTCGTGCTCGTAGGCCTCGGGGGGACGGCCCAAGCAGTCGATGAAGTAGAGCAGCCCGCCGTACTCATAATCCCAGCCGGCCTCGATGGCCTGGTCGAAGATCTTCACCGCGGTGGCGTGCTGATTCTTGTCCCCTCTCCGGTTGGCGTCCTCCATCAGGAACCAGGAGCACTCGATGTCGTGGCCGGGATTGACCACCCGGCCCTCGGTCACGTCTCCCCGGAACTCGCCGTTGGGTCCCACGCTCTCCAGGGTGCAGCCCAGCTCCGGTTTATAGTGGTAGCGGAAAATCTCATCCACACACTGGGCGGCCCGCTCATTGTACAGCGCCTCCTGCTCCGGGTCCACCCGGCGCAGCACGGAGGTGATGTTCAGATAAATCATGGGGTTGGCCAGGGCGCGGCCGGACCGGGTCTGAGGAATGGTCTTGGGTCCCATACCGGTGGGGTCCTGAATGAGGCCGTTGTTCAGGTTCCAAATCAGGTCGTAGGCCGCCCGCGCCCGTTCCAGACACTCCTTGTCTCCGGTGACGCCGTAGTACTCGGCGTTGGCGATGGCATAAAAGCCCTCGGAGAAGCAATAGCGGCGCTGACGCAGGGGCTTGCCGTCCCCAGTGACGGTGAAGTACATCCGGTTGCCCGCCTCCCGGTTGATGCAGTACTTCTCCATAAAGTCCAGGCAACTGCGGCTGGCGGCCAGCCACTGCTCCTTCACCCCATATGTATGGCACAGATAGGCAAACATCCAGGCGCAGCGCCCCTGCATCCACACGCTCTTGTCGGTGGAAAACACCTTGCCCTCCCGGTCCAGACAGGTGTACACACCCCCGTGCACCAGGTCCATGCCGTTGTTCAGCCAGAACGCCACACTGCGCTCCAGCTCCTTCTGAATCCAGTTCCGATGCCCTTGCAGGCGAGCAGTCATATCCATTGTAATCAAACCCACCTTTCTTAAAAATAAAAGCCCGTCTCACTGCCTCCATCATACCCGCCGGTGCAGTCCCCGTCAAGGGAAATCAAGAAAATAATTTTCAAAACTCTGAAAATATGCTTGACAGATTTAAAAAAACTGGTAGCCTATAAACGAGGAAAACTGTTTGTTTCCCACAAAAGGAGGATTGGTTATGAACCATCTTGGAATTGAGGTCCCCGTCAAGCATGTGCCGGAGCTGGACCCCGGCTTCCTGCCTCTGGGCAAATTCTGTTCCGCCTTTCTGAAGGACGCCAAAAAGCCCCTGGGCATCGCGGTGGAGCGGGCCGGCGGCGAGGTGGAGGTGTACAACACCTTTATCCATGGCACTCCGGACATGGCTCAGGCCGACCGGTACTATGTGGACCGGCTGATCAAGTCCATGCTGTGGTACATGGGCGGTTTCAAGATCTACATCAGCGGCGATGAGGATATTTTTGCGGCTATGAAGGCCACCTACTGCGTGGGCGGCGCCCGGGCCTTTGACGCCGATTTCATGTCCAATGTGTATGAGAAGCCCTTTGAGGTGGTGTACTGCGACGCCCTGCCCGCCGCGTACAGCAATCCCCAGGCGGTGGGCCGCCACATGGGCGGCTGCCGCATCGGCTTTGACGCCGGCGGCTCCGACCGGAAGGTGTCCGCCGTCATTGACGGCGAGCCGGTGTTCTCCGAGGAGGTGGTGTGGTATCCCAAGGTCACCGCCGACCCGGACTACCACTATGAGGGGATCGTGGCCGCCCTGAAGTCCGCCGCGGAGCACATGCCCCGGGTGGACGCGGTGGGTGTGTCCTCCGCCGGCATTTACATTGAAAACCGCACCATGGTGGCCTCCCTGTTCCTGAAGGTGTCCAAGGAGGACTTTGACGCCAAGGTGAAGGACATCTATATCCGGGCCATTACCGACACCTTTGGCGACGTACCCTATGTGGTGGCCAACGACGGCGACGTGTCCGCCCTGGCCGGGGCCATGAGCCTGGAGGAGAACAACATTCTGGGCATCGCCATGGGTACCAGCGAGGCCGTGGGCTATGTGGATGAAAACGGCAACATCACCGGCTGGCTCAATGAACTGGCCTTCGCCCCGGTGGACGTGAATCCCGGCGCCATGGAGGACGAGTGGTCCGGCGACATCGGCTGTGGCGTGAAGTACTTCTCCCAGGACGGCGTCATCAAGCTGGCGCCCGCCGCCGGCATCAACCTCTCTCCCGATCTGGCCCCCGCCCAGAAGCTGAAAGAAATCCAGAAGATTATGGAGCAGCCCAACTCCCCCGCCGAGGCTATCTACCGCTCCATCGGCGTGTATCTGGGCCACTCTCTGGCGCTGTATCACCATTTCTACGGCTTCAAGCACGTGCTGCTGCTGGGCCGGGTCATGTCCGGCAAGGGGGGCGACATCATTCTGGAGACCTGCAAGAACGTGCTGGCCGACGAATATCCCGAGATCGCCGGGAAAATCAACCCCACCCTCCCCGACGAGAAGGCCCGCCGGGTGGGCCAGTCCGTGGCCGCCGCTTCTCTGCCTGAGCTGAAGCAGTAAATGCGCCGGCACATCGTCTGCCTGGGGGATTCCAATACCTACGGCTACACGCCGGAGGGGCCTCCCTTCCGTTTCAGCGAGGAGGAGCGGTGGCCCTGCCTGCTCCAGCAGGCGCTGGGGAAGGGCTGTCTGGTCCTGGAGGAGGGGCTGCCCGGGCGGACCACGGTATTTGAGGACCCGGTGGAAGAGGGTATGTCCGCCCTTCCCTACCTCTACCCCTGCCTGAAAAGTCACGCGCCGGTGGACCTGCTGGTGGTGATGCTGGGTACCAACGACACCAAGGAGCGCCTGGGCGCCAACGCCTGCGCCATTGGGAAGGGACTGTCCCGCCTGGTGCGCAGGGCGCAGAGCATTGACTGCTGGCACCCGGAGAGAGGACCCCGGATTCTGATTGTGGCGCCTCCCGTCCTCGGGCGGGAGGTGGAGCGCTCTCCGGTGGCCCAGGAGATGGGCGCCGGGTGCGTGGAGAAGTCCCTCCGGCTGCCCGGTCAGTTCCGGGCCGCGGCCAAGGAGCTGGGCTGCTTTTTCCTGGACGCCAATCAGCTGGGTCTGGAGCAGAACCAGGTGGATTACATGCACCTGACCCGGGAGAGCCACCACCGCCTGGCCCAGCGCCTGGCGGAGCTGGTCCCCACCCTGCTGGAGGGGTAAGCCATTCTGCGAAAAACCCGCGGAGCGGGCCGAAGACGGCCTGTTCCGCGGGTTTTCTTTTCGCTTGAAGGGGGGCTTACGCCGCCTCAGTGGGGGTGGGCTGCTTCTCCAGGAGCTTGCGCACACCCTGGATCACCACCACCACGCCCAGGGCCAGGATGAGCACGGCAAAGAGCAGCTGGATGCCGGCGCCCCAGGCGGTGAGCACGCTTGCCCCGTCCACTGTGACGGTCATGCCCTCCACCCACCGGTAGGTGCCGTTGGCAATCCCGGAGGCCAGCTGCCAGATGGTAATGCTCAGGGCGGTGAAGGTGACCGCCACCATGGTAAACATGGGAACCCAGAGCATAAAGCTCTTGCGCCGGGTGCGCTTGAGGAACACCGCGCAGGCCAGGAAGGCCAGGGCAGAGAGCAGCTGGTTGGAAGAACCGAAAAGGGGCCAGATGGAGGCGTAGCCCACCTTGGACAGCAGGTAGGCCAACACCAGGGTGAGGATGGTGGCAACATACTTGCTGGTCAGCATCCGGCGAACCGGTCCCATGTCCTCCTCCCGGACCGACTCATCCTGGAAAAGCTCCTGGAAGGAGATGCGGCCCACCCGGGCCACCGAATCCAGGGAGGTGAGGGCGAAGGCGGAGACCGACAGGTTGATGAGGGTATACACCACATCCTGGGGCAGCCCCATGGCGCTCAGGAAATTGGTGATGCCGCCGGCAAAGATCTGGGTGGGCGTGAGATAGCCGTAGGAGGCCGCCTCGCTGGTGGAGGTGAAGGAGGCCACGGCAATCAGGGCCAGCACCGCCAGCATGGACTCCATCAGCATGGCTCCAAAGGAGACGGGGAGCATGCTCCGCTCGTTTTTGATCTGCTTGGAGGCCGTACCGGAGGAAACCAGGGAGTGGAATCCGGAGACGGCGCCGCAGGCGATGGTGACGAAGAGGAAGGGGAACAGGCTCTGGCCGTTGACCATAAAGCCGGAGAAGCTGGGCAGATAGACGGTGGGGCGGGCCACCAGCACCCCCACCACCGCCGCCACGATCATGGCGATCAGCAGATAGCTGTTCAGGTAGTCCCGGGGCTGGAGCAGCGCCCAGATGGGGGTGACCGAGGCGATCAGCACGTAGACAAACACCAGAATGGTCCAGTTCCCCTGGCTGATGTAGATGGGGAAGACCAGGCCCAGCACAATGGCCGCCACCAGCATCACCAGGGCGATGGCGGTGTTAATCCACTTATTCAGCCTGGCGTACCGCAGCAGGAAGCCCAGCGCCACCGCCTCCACGATGAAGAGCATGGAGGTGGTCGCCACCGAGCCGTTGGCGGGGATGAGGGACACAGCGCCGTCGGCCGCCGTCTGGAAGCCGTTGAAGGTACCCGCCACCATATCCACAAAAGCGGCCACCACCAGAATGGAGAAGAGCCAGCAGAAAAGCAGGAAGAGCTTCTTCCCTGTCCGGCCGATGTAGGACTCAATGATGTAGCCGATGGTCCGGCCCTTGTTCTTCACGGAGGCATACATGGCGGCAAAGTCCTGCACCGCACCGAAAAACACGCCGCCCAGCAAAATCCACAGCAGCACCGGCACCCAGCCGAACACCGAGGCCTGGATGGGGCCGTTGATGGCCGCGGCGCCTGCGATGGACGCAAACTGGTGGCCGAACACCACGTTGGTGTCTGCTGGTACATAGTCCACGCCGTCGCTCATCTCATAGGCTGGCGTCTTTGCCTTGGGGTCGATCCCCCAGGTTCTGGCCAGGTAGCGGCCATAGATCAGATAGGCCGCCAGCAGGACCACAACTGTAATCAGCAGGATTGTAAAACCGTTCATTGGATGTTCTCCTTACCAAAATAGAATCAAATCTCCGGCGTTACCATCGCTTCTCCAGGGTGAGCACGTTGAATCCGTCGGAATAGTGATAGGTAATGGCGTCGGTAATCTGCTTGACGAGAAACACCCCCATGCCTCCCTCTCCCCGCTCCTCCAGGGGGAGGGTGGTGTCCGGATCCGGCTTCTGGGTGGGGTCGTAGGGCCGGCCGTTGTCGGAAAACCGCAGCCGGACAAAGCCCTCCTCAGTCTCGCAGCCCAGGGTAACCGAGGTGGCGCCGCTGTACCGGGCAATGTTGGAAAAGATCTCGTCCACCACCACGTTCACCTGGGCAATCACCCGGGCCGGCGCCCCGTGGCCGGCCAAGGTCTCCTCAAAGAAAGCGGTGGCCTGGCCGATGCACTCCAGCTCCGGGCGGAGGTTGATCTTGCTCATCCGTCCCCGTCCCAGGTCCTTCAGCTCCAGGGCCAGCATGGTGATGTCGTCGAACTGGGGGGCCTCCCCCACAAAGGCGTCAATGTCCGCCCGCACATCCCGCAGCAGCTCCTCGCACCCCACGTTCCGGCAGCGGTTCAGGGCGGCCAGCATCCGGTCGGTGCCATAGAGCTGCTCCTGGCTGTCGGTGGCCTCCGCCACCCCGTCGGTGTACACAAAGAGCATATCGCCCCCGGACAGGTCCAGCTCATACTCCCGATACCGGGCGTGCTCCATTCCCGCCAGCACAAAGCCGTGCCGGTCCCGGAAGAGTTCAAACTCCCCGCCCGCCCGGCGGATGGCCGGGTACTCATGCCCCGCGTTGGCGCAGATCAAACGGCCGGTGGAGATCTCCAGAATCCCCAGCCACACGGTGACAAACATCTCCGCGTCGTTGTTCTCGCACAGCTGATCGTTTACCTTCTCCAGCACGGCCTTGGGGGACATCCCTGTTTGTGCGGCGTTTTTCAGCAGCGTTTTGGCGATAACCATGAACATGGCCGCAGGCACTCCCTTACCGGACACATCGGCCATCACCAGGGCCAGGTGATCGTCATCCACCAGGAAGAAGTCGTAGAAGTCGCCTCCTACCTCCTTGGCCGGGTCCATGGCCGCGAAGATGCTGAATTCCTCCCGCTGGGGGAAGGGGGGGAAGATGCAGGGCAGCATGGAGGCCTGGATGTTTCGGGCCACGTCCAGCTCGGCGCCGATGCGCTCCCGCTCGGCGGTGACCCGGGTCAGGTCGGTGATGTAGCTGTTGATCTCCCGCTCCATCTGACAGATGGAGGAGGAGAGCTTTTCAAGCTCATCCCCCGTCCGGATGTTCAGCCGGGAGATGGCCGAGCTGTCTCGGTCCTGCTGCTTGTCGGACACAAAGGAGCCGGTGGCCTGAGCCAGCTGGTTGATGGGCCGCACCACGGCCCGACTGAAGGCGTAGGCCAGCGCCAGAATAAGGCCCAGCGTCACCGCCGCCAGAATGGCCACCAGCCGCAGCAGAAAGTCCTCCCGGTCGGCCATGACCTCGTTCATGGAAAAGTCCACAAAGGCGTTGGCCACCACGTTGCCCTGGTCGTCCGTAATAGCAGCCGCCGCTGAGGACAGCCAGCCGAACTCCTCATAATTGGTGATATAGGGTGGAAAATCGTAAATTCCCTGGCGGATCAGCGCCAGATTCTCCGGCTCGATGTCCCCGCAGGTGCCTGGCGGGCAGGCGTCCTCCGTGGCGTCGGCGTCAATGATGTAAATGCCCTGGCCCGTCTGTTCATCCATAAAGGCCACATACATCCACAGCACCTCGTTGTCTTCCTTCAGGGCGCTGAGGGTGTCGAAGGCCTGCTGGTAGGCGGGACTGGCGGTGATCTCCGCAAAGGCTCCGTAATACGCCTCCCAGTCCGCCTCGTCAAAGGAGGCAAAGTCCGGCGGCGTGTCGGGGGCAGGGCAGAGGCTTCGGTAGATCTCCACCGTCCGCTCCGCCAGTTCGGCCACCGCCTGGGCGTCCACCATGGACGCCGCGGAGCTGGCGGTATTCACCGTCAGCCGCTCGTAGTGCTCCTCCATGGTGCGGGAATATACGCTGTAGCTGATGGCTCCGGCTACCCCCGCCACCACCACCGCCATCAGCAGCACCGCCACAATTACTTTTGTGCGTAGAGAAATCCTCATAGTCCACCTCAAATGCTGACCACCAGCGTATTAAAGCCCTGATACTGGCGGTAAAAGAAGGCCTTGGCCTGCTTTTTTACCACCATCATACCCATGGCGTCCATGTCAAAGTCTCCGTCGCCGCCCGCTTTGCCCGTCTCCAGGGAAAAGGGGTTGAACCCGGCGGCGTTGTCCCGCAAATGCAGCTGGAAGCCGCCCTCCTCACAGGCGATCAGGGTGATTTGAATGGAGCCGTCCCGCCGGGTGGAGAATGCCTTGGAGATAATGGCCACGGCCAGCTCCTCAATGACCAGGTTCACCAAATAGATCTGGCGGGGGGTGGCGCCCCATTGCTGGCAGAAGGCCTCGGTCTCCGCAGTCAGACCTCCCAGGTCCTCGGTGCGGCTTTGGATCTGCCGCAGCAGAATGCGCTCCTGGGGAAAGGCCGCCCGCCTGACCGGGTGCAGCCATCGCCACAGGAGAAACAGCACCAGGGAGAGCAGCTCGGTCACGGGGAAGACCCACCACAGCCCCTCCGGCCGGAGCAGGGCCAGCAGCAGGGTCACCGGCAGCAGCACGGCGCACCCCCGCAGGGTGGCCAGCACAAAGGCCTCCCGTTCCCGCTCCACCGACTGGAAGTAGGCCTCCAGCAGGATACTCGTCCCGCCGAACAGGCTGGACAGGCAATACAGCCGCAGCGCCTGGGCGCCCACCGACAGCGTGGCCGCCTCCGTCAGGCCGAAGGCGGCGCACACCGCCCGGGGAAAGAGCGCCAGCAGGCCCGCCGCCGCGCCCCCCCAGCCCAGGCCCCAGAACAGGGCCAAAACCAGGGAGCGCTCCATGGCCCCCTGGTTCTTCTCCCCGTAGAAGGTTCCGGCCAGGGGCTGCAGCGCCTTGGCGGAGGCATCGTACAAGTACAGGATCAGGTAGGAGGCGTTCTGCACCATGTCGAACACCGCCACCCCCGTCTCCCCGGAGACTCCCAGCAGGGTGCGGGTGGCGATAAGCAGGAAGACCAACTGATAGACATACTGCACCGAGGAGGAAACGCCGGTGCGGAAGCAGGACAGCCCCTCCCGCCAGGAGGGCCGCACCCGCCGCAGGCACAGGGCGCCCCGGCCCCCCATCAGACCGGGCAGATAGACCGCTACCGCCACCGCCGAGCCGGCCAGGGTAGCCAGGGCCGCGCCGGCGGTCCCCATGTCCAGCACCAGCACCAGCAGCAGATTCAGTCCGATGTCCGTAACGGTACCTGTCAGAAAGCCCGCCACCGCCCGCCGCTGCTGTCCGTCACAGCGGAGATAGTAGTTGAGGATATAGTTGAGGAAAAACACCGGAATACCCGCCGCAATCACCCGGACATAGGCGGCTGTCTGCCGGTACAGCTCTCCCCCGCTCTCCGCCGCGCCCAGCAGGCGCAGGGCGGCACCGGTGAACAGCTCCACCGACAGTGCCAAAAGGCAGCCCACCGCCAGGGCCAGCTGGAGCACCTGGTGGAAGCTGCGCACCGCTTCCTCCCGCCGCCCCTCGCCCAGCAGCTGGGCAAAGCGCACGCTGCCCCCTATCCCAAAGCCGTGCATGAACAGGTTGATGGCCATAAACAGCGGCAGGGTCATTCCAATGGCCGCCAGGCCGGTCTCCCCCATGCGCCAACCCACTACCAGGGCGTCGGCCATGTCGGAGAAAGCCAGGCCGAAGCTGGCGCACAGGGAGGGAACCACCATCCGGCGAAACATTTTTGCCGTAAAGATGTCGTGCTTTCCCCTCATAGGCGCTGTGCCTCCCAGATTTCATGCCGGCCGTCCGGCAAAAAGTTCTCCTTCATCTCCCGCAGGCCGGGTAGCCCCAGATCCTCCTCCAGATTCATCCAGCGGCAGCACTCCGGCAGGGTGCGCATCAGCGCATGGAGGGTGTAATAGGTGAGGCCCTGCACATCAACAGCGCTTTTGCCCACCGCCGCGTCAAAACTGTCCTCCGATAGGGGAAAGCCCAACATAAAGGAGGCGGGCTGGCCCCGCAGGTAGACGATTACTCCACGCATCCCCAGCTCCGTCCGCCGCTCCAGGGCCTCCAGGGCCACCTGGCGGTCGTCCAGAGCGGAGCCGGGACGCCAAGCCGCCCAGGCTTCCACAATGCGCCGGGCGTCGGCGGTACCGCCGTCGTCCAGGGGCTGGACCTGCGGCTCCAGTTCCCGCTCGATTTTCCGGAGCCGGCGGCGCAGGTCCCGGAAGGGACCGCCCGCCATGGCCAGGTGGCTGCCCCGCAGGTAGAGGTACTCGTCCCCATCCGGCCGGCGGCAGAAGCGCCATCGGTCCGGCTCCCGAGCCTGCAGCCAGGCCATGTCCTCCCGGCGCAGGTAAAGCAGGCGCAGCCCCGCCTCCCCGCCGTGGGCGGCCAGGAAGGCCAGCCGTCCCGCCTCGCTGCCGCAGGGGAAGAACCAGGCGCTGCCGCCGTGCCGGGTCATGCGGGCGGCGAAATACGCCTCCCCCAGCTCCAGCTCCAGGCTCAGCTGCTCCTGCCACAGGTAGAGGGAAGGGAACGCGTGGGCGGACAGCGTATGGCCGCACAGCCGGCGCAGGCGCTCCACCTCTTCCCGCTGCATCAGCTCTACGCCCCTCATCGCCCGTCCTCCAGCTCCCGCACCCGGGGCGCCCAGATCCAGCCCCCGTCCACGGGGAAGCACGGCCCGGCTCCGGGCGGCTGGGCGGCCGCCCGGCCGCCGATCAGCTCGAGGCGGCGGGTCCCCTCGTCATAGACGCACTCATAGCCCCAAAAGGCCCGCAAAATGGCGTCCGCCTTCCCGAGGGGGGTATCCGGAGTGATGGTCCAATCCGCCTGGGTGGGACAGGGCCAGTAGGTCCCCTCCCCCTGGGGACGGGCGGCGGCCAGCAGCTCCGGCAGCTCCCGGAGCAGGCGGCGCACCATGCCGGGCAGCACCGCCTCCACTTTGGCCATGTAGTCCCCCAGGGTGTCCCGGGGGTCCAGGGGAAAGGATGCCTCCAGCACCACATCCCCGGTGTCGAAGCTCCGGGCCATCCGGTGGAGTACCACGCCGCCCTGCCGCGCCCCCTGAAGCAGGAGCACAGGCATGGGCCAGGCTCCCCGGTAGCCAGGCAGAGGCGCGGGGTGGATGTTGACCATGGGGAAGGCCTGGGTCAGGGGCAGGCGGTGATAGTAGCCCCCGCACAGCAGCAGTTCACACCCATGCTCCGCCAGCTCCGCCAGCTCCCGCTCCCCCACCGGCTCCAGGCTGACGGGAATCCCGTTGGCCCGGGCCAGCTCACATACCCCCGTGTGAAATTCCGTCACGTTGTCCGTCCGGCAGGTGAAGAGCTTCAGTACCTGGCAGCCCTCCTCCAGCGCCGTCCGAAGGGCGCACTCCAGCACGTCAATGCCCAGATACGCGATCTTCATTTTTACGCAATGGTCAGAATATCGCTGAAGCCGGTTATTTCAAAGACTTCCATCACCGTCTGGTTCACGTTGCGCACCACCATGGACCCCTGCTTGTTCATGACCTTCTGGGCGGAGAGCAGCACCCGCAGCCCGGCGGAGGAGATGTACTCCAGCTCCTTCAAATCCAGCGTCAGGGCCTGGATACCGGCCAGATCCTCCTTCAGCTCAGCGTCCAGGTCGGGCGCGGTGGTGGTGTCCAGGCGCCCCTGCAGGTTCACAGTCAGGCTGCTTCCGTTCTGTTCCTTGGTTATTGTCATGGTCAAATTCCTCCTGTTCTCGATGTTACAGTTTCCCGCGGTGGCTCCTCAAAAGGAGAGGTCGTCCACACGGACCAGCAGCTGGGACAGCCGCTGCTCACAGAGGGCGATGCAGGCCCGGCCCTCCTCGGTGTTTTTCCCGTTCCGGCGAATGGTGCGCCGCATCAGCCGGGCGTAGCCGATGACCATAGCCTTCTCCTCCACTTCCCGGACCCTTGCCTCGTCCGTGGTACCCAAGTATCTGGCCAGCGCCTTCCGCCAGAACAGGCACGCCGTCTCATAGGGCAGCTTGAGGAAGGACTGGGTTACATCAGGGTCCAGCTCACCAAAGGCCACAAAGCCCAGGTACATGGAGGCCAGCTCAAAAATGGGGTGGCCCACACACAGGGTATCCATGTCGATGATGAGCACCTCATCGTTTTGCATGACGATGTTGTTGGTGTGGTAGTCCCCGTGGAGCATGGTGTCCCGGTCCGGCACCGCCTTCACCAGGGCCACCAGCTTTTCCGCCTGGTGGGCCGGCAGGTAATCCCGGAGGAACTCCGCCCAGTCCAATGCCACCGCCTTCATCTCCGGCATGTCGCCGGGCTTGACGTGGGTGGTGTGCATCTTCTGCATCAGATCCACATACAGCCCCACATAGTAGTCGATCTGCTCCGGCTGGGCGGCGATCAGCTTGGAGAAGGACTTGGAGTTGAGCAGCTCAAACACCGAGCCGTAGCTCTCCCCCACCCGGACCACATCGTAGGGAATGGCGGTGGGAATGCCCAGCACGAAGGCCTTCCGGGCCAGCTCCCGCTCCCGCTGCACGTCGGGCAGGCAGTCGGCGCTGTGGTAGACCTTCACCACCGTGTCCTGGTCAATGCGGTACACGGCGCCGTTGGCCCCCCGGCCGATGATCTCGCACCCCTCCACGGAGAGGGTGCGGTAGGCTTTCTCCACCGGAATCATCTCGGTAAATCCGGTCATGTCCAGAATTTCATAGACCTCGGCGGAGACGTTGATGAGCTTGAGCGCCGGTTCCAGCTTGCGCAGGCGGAGCACGATCCGCAGGCCGGCGCTGGATATGTATGCCAGATCCTTCAGGTCCAGAATCAGCCCCTCATGGGGCTGGCTCTCCCGCACCGCCATCAGCTCCGTCTCGGTGGCAGGGGCATTGCTGGAGTCAATGTGACCGGAAAGGTCAATTTTCAACTGATTGTCTACCATAATTCCATTCATCTCAGGGTTCCTCCTTGCTGGCCGGTCCTCACAGGCGGGACGACGGGCCTTCCTCCTCTTATTCCTCTTCAAAAACCTGCCGGATCAGCCAGTCGTATTCCCGCCAGGCCTCCGACTCCGCCAGGGGAGCCAGCAGGCCGGCGATGGTCCGGTAGTACCAGTGGTGCTGCTCCGGGTCCTTCTGGTTAAAGCTCTCCCACAGCGCCGCACCCTGCTTTCGCCAGAGGCGGTAAAAGGAGCGCATGTTGGAGAGCTTGTCGCCCAGCATCACAATGGCCGCGCCGCTGTCTCCCGCCGTCCGCAGGTGCTCGATGGCCGCCTCCTTCCGCTGGCGCCAGGTGGTCCCGGCGGGCAGATGCGCCATCTTGTCTTCCGTCTCCGCCTGCACCAGCTCCGCCACCCGCCCGCCGAACCGGAGGCGGAGCTCCTCCGGCGTTACGCCGGCGTCCTCCACCGTATCGTGAAGGACCGCGGCCGCCAGCACCTGGGGATCGTCCGTCAGGGTGGCGGCTATGGCGGCCGCTTCCATGGCGTGCAGAACGGCAGGATTGCCGTCCCCTTTGCGTACCGCGCTCCCGTGGGCGGCAATGGCAAAGGTCATGGCCTCCATCAGCAGCTCCAATCCATACGCCTCCTCGCTTCAGGTCAGATTTTTAGTGATCCGCAGAATGTTCTGGCCGTCCTTGTACTCATAGCTCACTCCGTCCATGGTCTTCTTGACCAGAAACACCCCCAGACCGCCGATCTGCCGCTCCTCCGCGGAGAGGTGTACGTTGGGATCGGTCCGGGAGAGGGGATCATAGGGTATTCCGTGGTCGATAAAGGTGATGACCACCGCCAACGGGTTTTCCGTCACCTCCACCCGCACGGTGGCGGGTCCCACGGCGGGATCATAGGCGTACCGGGCGATGTTCCCAAACAGCTCATCCACCGCCACATCAATCTGGTACAGGGTCCGTTGGGAGCAGTTCAGGGTCTCCAGCTCCTGGTTGACGAAATCTGTGACCCGGTCGATGTTCTCCACGGTGGCATCCACAGACAGTTCTCTCATGTCGCGCCCTCCTGACAGGCCGGATTTTCCAGGCGGTTTTCCTCCCCGTCCGGTACAATCCGCTTTCCATAACCGCTGATGGCGTGAACGGGACAGACCAGCACACACAGATGGCAGCCCACGCAGGCCTTCGGATTCATCACCGGCCTGCCCCGGCGCATAACGAGGGCGTCATGTCCCCCGTCCCTGCACGACAGGTAACACCGGCCGCAGCCCACACAGCGGCTGCGGTCAAACCGGGGCAGCAGAATACTCTCCCGCTCCAGCTCCTCCAGGGCGGCCACATTCTCCACCCCCAGACCCTTCAGCTGATTCACCCGGGTCAGCGCCTTCTCCCGCAGATAGAGGGTCAGTCCCTCCAGCAAATCGTCAATGATCCGGTAGCCGTATTGCATGACGGCGGTGGTGACCTGCACGTGGTCGGCGCCCAGGAGCATAAACTCCACCGCGTCCCGCCAGCTCTCAATGCCCCCCATTCCGCTGATGGGCGGGGCCTGCCACCCGGGACAGGTGGCCAGCTCCCAGATAAAGCGCAGGGCAATGGGCTTCACCGCCCGCCCGGAATAGCCCCCCACCCCGGAAAAGCCCCGCACCGAGGGGCTGGTGGCGTAGGTGTCCAGATTCATGCCCATAATGCTCTTGACGGTGTTGATGGCTGCCAGGCCGTCGGCGCCGCCCCGCTTGGCGGCCATGGCCATGGGCCGCATATCCCCCACGTTGGGAGTGAGCTTGGCCAGCAGGGGAATGGAACAGCCCCGCCGGGCGGCGGCGGTGTAGCGCTCCACCGCCTGGGGACTCTGTCCCACATCCACACCCAGGCCGTCCTGCTCCATATTGGGACAGGAGAAGTTGCACTCCACCAGATCGGCCCCCGCCTCCTCCACCAGGCGGGCCAGACGGGTCCACTCCTCCTCGTCCCGGCCCATGATAGAGGCGATGAGCACCTTGCCCGGCCAGTCCCGCTTCAGGCGGCGGATGATCTCCAGGTCCTCCTCCAGGGAGTCGCAGGAGAGCTGCTCAATGTTTTTAAAGCCGTAGAAGCCTTGCCCATCGGAGAGGGCGGAGTAGCGGGGGGATGCCTCCCGGGGGATAAAGTCGCAGATGGTCTTGAAACAGGCCCCCGCCCAGCCCATCTCAAAAGCCCGGGCGATCTTGTCGTAGCTGCTGGCCACCACCGAGGAGGAGAGCAGGAAAGGATTCTCCAGCCGCACCCCGCAGAATTCGCTGGACAGGTCCACCGGAGTCCGGCTCAGCTCCTCCAGATCGGGCCTGCTCTTGTGGAGCGCCATGCAGATTTCCCGGATCTCCACCGCCCCGTCGCCGCGCAGGCAGGCCGCCTGACAGGGGGCGGAGCATCCGGCACACAGGTCTTGCTCGGAAAGCCGCCGGGCCGCCCCGGCCGCGTTCTCAAACCGCACGCTGCGCAGCAGCCGGGCCGGGTCCAGCCCGTGGGGGCAGGCGGCGGTACACGGTCCGTCGTGGCACAGCAGGCAGCGCTCAGCCTGCCGGCTGGGTATAGCGGTTGTCTGGATCATCGCTGTCCCCTCCTTGCCGTGGTCTACGGCTCAATGAAAATAAACTTCCGGCCAGCGCCGGCCTCGGCAGCAATGCCGCCGCCTACTTCCGTGTGGTTCTTCCCCTACGCCCTCCTCAGGGCGCAATGCGCATTTCTTTTTATTTTAACAAAAAGTGGGTCGCTTGTAAATACAACCAAAGTCTGATTTGTCCGGCTAAAGCACACCCGGCGGACATGGCCTGAGCCATATCCGCCGGGTCTTCGGGCAAACGGCGGCAGCCGTCTGCGTCCCTCAGCCTGGATCAGGTCTCATCCTCCTGCGGTTCACCCCGCTGGGCCTGGATGTAGGGGCGGAAAATCCGCTCCAGCGGAACGGTCTGCACCAAGGCCAGCATTGCCGGCAGCACAGCGGCTACTACCGGGACGTAGGAGCAGACCCACACCGACAGGGCCAGCAGCAGGCCCATCAGAACGGTGGCCGGCAGATGGGCCATGGCCAGCTTGGAGCAGTTGAGCAGCAGCCCGCCGGTTCGGAAAGAGAACCGGGAGAGCACGGGAAAGAGATAGCAGACCATTCCCAGGGGGAGCAGCAGGAAGATCTGATAGGCCACGTAGAGCACATACCCCGCCTTTCCCAGCACGGCAGTCTGATAGAGTACCCCCTGGAGCAGCACCAGCACCGCCGCCGCAGGGAGCACCACCAGGGTGGTCAGAATCCCCACCTTCAGATTGGCGCGGAACGTGCGAAAAAACAGGCCCCAGCTGTTGCGCTCATTGCCCCGGATGCACCGGGCCACCGCGTTGTAAAGAGCCGCCGTCGCCGGACCGATGGTCACCACCGGGATACAGCAGGCAAGCCAGAACACACTGAGCAGAAAAATATCCACCATTTTCCCCGTCACACGGTAAAACCCGTTTTCCGGGTTGAAGATTCCGCCCGCCATGTGGTCTCCCCCTTTCGTCCGCAGCAGCGGTGTTTTGGAATTGTTCTTATTATAGGGTAATTCCCGCTGAAATACAAGGCGGAAGCGGAAAACTTCCCCCCGCGAAGTCAATCACGACGCTTTTCTCTCGGGCGGACACCCCTCCAAAAAAGCAGAAAGACCTGCCCGCAGGCAGGTCTTTCCACATAGAAGGAGCAATTACTCCTCGATGTCGATCACGACGCTTTTCCTTCGGTCGGATACCCTCCCAAAGCAGAAAGACCTGCCCGCAGGCAGGTCTTTCCACATAGAAGGAGCAATTACTCCTCGATGTCGATCACGACGC
>NZ_CALXFV010000045.1 GCF_944387675.1 uncultured Flavonifractor sp.
TTGGTGGGCCACTGGACCTTCTTCAGCTCGCTCTTCATCTCCTTGAACCACTTGCCGATCCGGGCGAAGAAGCCGGGCTTCGACTTTTTCTCAGCCTTCACGTCCTTCTTCTTGTCCGCCTTGGCGGGCTTTTCGGGAGCGGGGGCAGCCTTTTCAGCGGCCTGTTCCAGCTTCTCGTTTTCAGACATTCCGTTTAACCCTTCTTTCTTCTGAGCCATCGCAGCACTCATTACTTGGTTTCGTTGTGAACCGTGTGCTTCCTGCAGAAGGGGCAGTACTTGTTCAACTCAAGACGGTCGGGAGTGTTCTTCTTGTTCTTGTTGGTGTTGTAGTTGCGCTGCTTGCACTCAGAACAGCGCAGGGTGATTTTCACCCGGTTGCCGGCTTTCGCCATGTTCGGCACCTCCTTCATTGTTTGACCGGACCAACAAAAAGCTGGACCCGGCCCTTGGCCGAATCCAGCAACGGGCAGGCGCGCAAAGGCGCCCTTACCACCACGTTACGGTGCGGATTCGGCACATTGCCTCCCTATGTCCTCACGGGGAAGGGAAAGGGTTTCATGCGTCATCACACCGTAAAAATGCGCACAAAAAAAGAGCCCTTTTTCATAGGTAAGTGAACTATACCATACCGACCGGCATAAGTCAAGGACTTTCCCCTTGTTTTTTCCCCTTTTTTTCGGTATAGTGTACCGGAAGGAGTGATCTTGTTGCGTATTATGGCCATTGACTACGGCGACGCCCGGACAGGGGTTGCCATTTCCGATGCCACCGGCCTGCTGGCCGGCTTCACCACCGTGATCCACAGCCGCAGGCCGGAGCAGGTGGCGGCGGAGCTGGCCCGGCTGGTGCGGGAGCATCAGGTGGAGGAGCTGGTGATGGGCTTCCCCCGGAACATGGACGGCACCGAAGGTCCCCGGGCGGAGCTGTACCGGGCCTTTGCCGCCCGGGCGGAGGCGGCCTGCGGCTTGAAGCCGGTGCTGTGGGACGAGCGGCGCACCACTGTGGAGGCCCACAACATCCTCCACGCCTCGGGGAAGCGGATGAAAAACCACAAAAAGGCCGTGGACGCGGTAGCCGCCACCCTGATTCTGGAGGGATACCTGACCTTTAAGCGGACCAGGAGCTGACAATGCCGGGCCAGGGGCGGCCACCCTGCTGCCTCTCCGGGTGAGCCTGTCCGAGCTGCGGCCGGCGGGGCCGGATCGGGCGGCGGCACTGGAGCTGTACGGCAGGCTGTTTGACGTGGAGGGGTGCGTATGATTGCCAAACTGATTCTGTGGGGCAGCACCATCTGGCTGGTCCCGCTGATGTACTTTTTTCTGAAAAACGAGGCAAACTTCAAAAAGAACATCGCCGTGGGGGTGACCTTTCCCTGCGAGGGCCGCACCCATCCGGAGGTTTTGGACCTGCTGGCCAGGTTCAAAAAGGAGCTGGGCCGGACCTGCCTGGCTCTGCTGGCCTTGGCGGCGGTGCTGCTCCTCCTGCCGGTGTCCTTCGGCCCGGCTCTCACCCTCTTTCTGGTGTGGACGGACTTGTGTGTTGTTCTGCCCGTGGTACCCTATGTCCGGTGCAACAAGGCCCTGAAGGCCCTGAAGCGGGAGCTGGGCTGGGAAAACCGGAGGCGGCAGACGGTGGTGGCCGATTTGCGGGCAGCGGCCCGGCCGGAGGACAAAAAGCCGTCCGCCCGGGCCTTTGCCCTCCCCCTGGTGGCGAGCGTCCTGCCGGTGTGGTGGGCGTTGGGCCGGGGCGAGTCTCTGGAGGGGCTGATTCTGCTCCTCAATCCGGGCTGCGTGGCGCTGTTCTGGCTGTGCTGGCGCTTCGCCTTCCGCCGCAAGGCGGAGGTAGTGGATGAAAATGAGGATTTGACCGCCGCCCTTACCCGCCTGCGCCGCCGGGCCTGGCGGCGGTGCTGGCTGTGGGGGGCCTGGTTCATGGCCCTGCTCAGCTGGGCCATGCTGCTCACCTTTGACCACCCCCTGGCGGGGCTTATCCTGATGTTTGTCCTGTCTGCGGCCATGGTAGCGGCCATGGCGGGGCTGGAATTCCGGCTGCGGAAGCTCCAGGAGAGGCTCACCGCCGGCAGCGGCCGGGACTATTATGTGGACGAGGACGACAAGTGGCTCTGGGGCATGTTTTACTATGACCCCAACGACAGTCATCTGATTATCAACGCCCGGGTGGGGCTCAACACCACCGTCAATATGGCCCGGCCTGCGGGCAAGGTCATCATGCTCCTCACCGCCGCCATGCTGCTGCTCATGCCCCTGGCGGGGGTGTGGATCATGGGAGAGGAGCGGGCTCCGGTGACTCTCGCCTTAACAGACACCGCCCTGGTGGCCGCTCACGCCTCCAGCCGCTACCAGATCCCCCTGACAGAAATAGACGCCGTGGAACTGCTGGAAGCGCTGCCGGATATCCGCCGGGTGGCGGGAACGGCCATGGATACGGTGGACAAGGGCCGCTGGCGCTGCGAGGAATACGGTCCCCTCACCGTCTGTCTGGACCCCCGCACCGGCCCCTGGCTGCTGATACAGGCGAAGGACGCCACATATCTGGTGGGCAGCGGCGACGGCGGCGCCGGCGGCATCTACACCGCTCTCAGCGCCCGCTTGGCCGGGCAAACAGCTCCCGCAGCCCAATCAGGATGAGGAATCCCCCGAAGCACCGCCGCAGCAGACCGGTATCCAGTCCGGTGGCCGCCCAGGCCCCCAGGGCAGCGGCGGCCAGTCCGGCGGCAATGGCGGGCAGGAGGACGGACCTCTCCACATAGCCATTTTTGAAATGGGCGGGGAGGGAGGCGGCGGCGGCGGGCAGAAAATAGAGCAGGTTGATCCCCTGAGCCTGGGCCTGGGGCAGGCCGGCAAAGCCGCTCAGATAGAGAAGCAGCAGGGTGCCGCCGCCCACGCCGAAGCCGGACAGAATGCCGGCGGCGGCTCCGGCCAGCAGGGGGAGCAGCCACGCCCTCATCCCAGCAGGGTCCTCACGCCGCCGTAGAGGATGAGCAGGGCGAAGCCCCGGCGGAGCCAGGTCATATTCAGCCCCTTGAACAACCTGCCCCCCAGCAGCCCTCCCAGCAGCCCCCCGGCCAGGTAGGGCAGAGCGGCGGCAAAGTCCACCCCGCCCCGGAACAGGTAGATGGCGGCGGAGAGGGCGCACAGCGGCAGGATAACGGCCACCGAGGTGGCAAAGGCTTTCCGCTGTCCCAGGGCGCACCACCCGGCCAGCAGAGGGACCAGGAGCATCCCCCCTCCCCCGCCGAAAAAGCCGTTGACCGCGCCCGCCGCCGCCCCCGCCAGGGCGGGGCGGAGCCACTTCCCGTTTGCTCTGCTCAAAACACATCCCTCCGTGGCCTTAGTCTGCCGGCGGAGGGATGCTTTTATGCGCTATGTCTGGATTCCGGTCAGGGAGCAAATGACGTCCCCCGCCATCATCAGCCCGGCCACCGGCGGCACCCAGGCCACGCTGCCGGGGACAGAGCGGCGGCCGGGCGGAGGCGCCTCGCGCTGCTCCGCCGTCCGGGGAGGCTCCGGGGACCAGAGGACCCGATGGTGGCAGATACCCCTGGCGCGTAGCTCCTTGCGTACCACCCGGGCCAGGGGGCAGCCCTCGGTTTTGGCGATGTCCCCGATGCGGAACTGGGAGGGGTCCAGCTTGTTTCCCGTACCCAGGGCGGAGAGGATGGGAATTCCCCGGCTCAGGGCAGTCTCGATCAGGTCCAGCTTGCAGGACACCAGGTCGATGCAGTCCACCACATAGTCGTACCGAAGGGCAAAAAAGGCCTCCCTGGTTTCCGCCTCATATTTTTCCGCCCGGACGGTCACCCGGCAGGCGGGGTTGATTTCCGCCACCCGCTCCGCCATGGCCTGGGCCTTGGGCATCCCCAGGGTGGACAGGGTGGCCTCCACCTGTCGGTTCAGGTTGGTGAGACCAACGGTGTCGTGGTCCACCAGGGTGAGGGCGCCCACCCCCGACCGGGCCAGAGCCTCGGCGCACCAGCTGCCCACGCCCCCCAGTCCGAATACCGCCACATGGCTGGCGGCCAGCTTCTCCATGGCCGCCCCGCCCAGCAGCATTTCCGTTCTCAGAAATCGCTCGTCCATACGCCTCTCCTTTGAAAAGGGCCTGCCGCGCTGTGCGGCAGGCCCTTTTTGTCTGTGTCTCAGCCCACGTACTTGATTCCGCTGCCCTGAACGGCCTCCAGGCCCTCGGTCAGCTCAGTCAGCCAGTCAGTCTGGCGCTGGGTGCGGATGGCGCTGTCGGCGGTGTTCTCCCACACCGGAGCGGCCCAGTCCTGGAAGTAGATCACATGCCAGCCCTGCTGGCCGGACTGGGGGTTCTCCACCAGGGTGGTGTCCCCGCTCTGGCGGGCCTGGTCAAAAATCCAGGCGTCAAAGGCGTCGAACATCTGGCCCTTGGTCACATGCTCATACAGTCCGCCCGCGGTCTTGGAGCCGGAGTCGTCGGAATACTCCTTCGCCAGGGCGCCGAAGGATTCGGCGGTCTTGTCCCCGGCCTCCCACTGGGCCAGCAGATCCTCGGCCTCGGCCTTGGCGGCGTCCAGCGCCTCCTGGGTGGGGGTGGTGGACTCGTCCACATCCTCGGTGGTCTCGTCGTCCGCCTCAGCGGTCTCCGCCTTGATGAGGATATGGCGGATGTCCACCGTAGGCTCCTCCACCCGATAGCGGTCCAGGAACAGCACTACATAATAGCTGTCGGTCCCCTCGATAACGGTGACATCGCCGGCGGCGCGTCCCGCTTCCTGGAGCCAGCTGCCGTAGTCATAGTAGACCAGGGAGCTGCCCAGGGTACCGGTGGTGAGGGAGCGGTCGGGGTCTTCCGCGTAGCTGTCTCTGCTGCTCTCGCTGACATAGTCGGGCGCCAGCTCAATGAAGGCGGCCTCCCTGTCCTCGGCGGCCCGCACCGCGTCGGCAAACTGGTTGGCCTTCACCTCGGCGGCCTGCATGGCGGCGGCGGTCTCCTCCTCGGTGGGCTCCACGGTGTTGCCCTCCTCGTCGGTGGTCTCAGGCACGGAACCGTCCACCAGGATATAGCGGTAGTCATAGCTGTCCAGAGCGTCGGCGTTCTCCTCGTAGTAGGCGTCCAGCTCCTCGCCGGTGACCTCCTGCTTGTCCAGGTAGGCGTTCTTGTAGCTGTCCACCAGGGTTGCCCGCTCCAGACAGGTGCGGAAGGCGGAGGTGGTCATATACCGTCCGAA
This sequence comes from uncultured Flavonifractor sp., assembly GCF_944387675.1. GTDB lineage: Bacteria > Bacillota > Clostridia > Oscillospirales > Oscillospiraceae > Flavonifractor. Next base: position 5,218 of record NZ_CALXFV010000045.1, read on the forward strand.
ATTGGCCTTCAGAAAGCTCTCCAGGTTGGGATAGCTCTGCTGGGCGTAGGACTCATAGGAGGCCAGGTTCTCCTCCACCGACGCCTTGTCCTCTTCGGTGAGGGTGTAGCCCTCCTCCGCGGCGGCGTTCTCCAGGGCGGCGGCCTCGGTCAGTCTCTCGACGGCCTGCTCCAGGAAGTAGTCGTAATAGCTCTGGGTCTCCTCCTCGTCCACATACTGGGTGTGGAGGTCCGCTGTGGGGTCAAAGGCAGCGCCGCCGAACATGTTGGCGTAATAGTATTCCTCCGTCAGCGCGGTATAGAAGTAGTAGTTTACATCATTGACGTTGTAATCCCGTCCGCCCACGCTCAGGGCGGTGGCCCGGCGCTGGAAGATGCCGGAGTGCCATACCAGCAGAATCACCACCAGCACGGCGATCACAATGCCGATTCCGGTATACAGAACGGCCTTGCGCTTGGCCGCCTGCTGCTCCTTCAGCTCCTGGCGCTGCTTCTGGGTCAGGCCCTGAGCAAGGTCGCCCTGGCGCTGCTTTTTTTCTCTGGATGCGCTCATTGATAGCTTCAGTCCTCTCGATAAGTGTTCCTGCCATAGCAGGGGAACCATAGACAGTGAATTATTATATCGGAATTTTGTCCCGCTTTCAAGTATAAAAAACAGGTTTTACACTTTATTCAGTTTTGAAAAGAAAAACCCCACGAAACCTGAGTTTCGTGGGGGACCCCGCTCTGGCCGTGCGGATCCATTTAAAACCTGCACGCAATGGCAGGTGGGTTGCCTCCATGGCGCTTCGTCGCTTCCAACTTCCAGCCGACCTCGGAGGGGGCCGGGAGGCCTGCGGTCCACGTCATGAGTGGGGCATCCCGTTTAAGAGATGTGGGTTTAAATAAAATCCGTCACGCACCGAGCAGGAAATCGTCAGGACTCCTCCTCGTCGGCAAACAGAGCTTCCATAAACTGCTGGTACACCAGCTCCAGCTCCTCCTCGCTGTCCAGGGTGGAGAGCTGCTCCTCCCCATCCACCGTCACTGCCTTGAGGATAATCAGGCCGTATTCCTCATCGTCCAGGTCCACATCCCGGACCTCATCCCCCTCCTCCCCCTGAACGGCGGGAAAGAAGGCCATGTAGGTCTGGCCGTTGTACTCCAGGGTGTCCAAATGCTCCAGCTCAAATTCATTGCCGTCCTCATCGGTGACGGTGATGAAATCAGGGCCAAATTCTTCACTCATAACAGGCACCATACCTTCCTTTTCTTCGTCTATTATTGTAGCCTGAGCGGTCTAAAAATGCAAGAGTGAGACATGCCAAATTTTTTACCCTGCAAAATGTGGCAAAACAGGAAGGCGGTAGGGTGGACAAAGACACAGAACGTGCTATAATATATTTTGTTGTATTGTACCCCTCACCAACTTCCAAGCGAAAAACGGAGGTGCCATTTTGTCTGCAACCAGCAACCAGAATCCCCGTCCCGACCGGCGGCGGCGAGGGCCGTCTCCCGTGGCCGTGGTGTGCGCCACCATTGCCAAAATCATCGGGACGTTCCTGCTCATCGGGATCATCACCTCGGTGATCCTGGCCTGCTTCGCGGTCAACTATATCCGGACCGTCATCATTCCCCAATCCCATCTGGAAGCCAACTTTGTGATGAATGAAACCAGCACCATCTACTATCAGGACCCGGACACCGGGGCGTATGTGGAGCACCTCTCCCTTCACGGCAGCGAGAACCGGAAGCTGGTAAGCCTGAGCGAGATTCCCAAGCCTTTACAGGATGCCACCATCGCCATTGAGGACGAGACCTTCCGGGAACACCACGGGGTCAACTGGAAGCGCACCCTGTACGGCGTCTTTCTCATGTTCACCGGGCAGGACATCCAGGGCGGCTCCACCATCACCCAGCAGTTCATCAAAAACTTCACCCAGTACGACGACGTGACGGTGAAGCGGAAGATCCTGGAGATCTTCCGGGCGCTGGACTTTGACGGCACCTATTCCAAAGACCAGATTCTGGAGTGGTACCTCAACTATATCTACCTGGGGGACGGCTGCTACGGGGTGGCCACCGCCGCCGAGAACTATTTCGGCAAGGATGTGTCGGAGCTGAGCCTGGCCGAGAGCGCCAGTCTCATCTCCATTACCAACAATCCCACCATTTACGGCCCCAACTCCACCGTGCGTATGACCAATGCCGATGGGGTGGTCACCACCGGCCGGGAGCGGAACAAGCAGCGCCAGGAGCTGGTGCTGTGGAAGATGCTGGATTTGGGCATGATCAGCCAGGCGGAGTATGACGCCGCCATTGCCGAGGAGCTGAACTTCGTCCGGGAGCAGGATGAGAAGAAGCCCGGCGTCATCTACAACTGGTACGACGAGCAGGTGATCTCCGACGTTATTGAGGATCTGATGGAGAAGTACGACTATTCCGAGCAGATTGCCGAGGACATGGTGCTCTCCGGCGGTCTGAACATCTATGCCTGCGTGGATCAGAACATCCAGTCCATTGTGGAGTCGGTTTATTACAACCGGAGCAGCCTGGATCTGGTATCCAAAAGCGGGCAGGAAATCCAATCGGCCATCGTCATCATTGATCCGGAGGGCAACGTGGCGGGCCTGGCCGGCGCCCTGGGTGAGAAGGAGGGCAACCTGCTGCTCAACATGGCCAGCGGCACCTACCGGCAGCCTGGCTCCTCCATCAAGCCCCTGTCGGTGTACGCCCCCGCCCTGGAGTATGGGGTCATCACCCCCGCCTCCGCCTTTGACGATTATCCGGTGCAGGTGTACAGCGGCAAGGCCTGGCCGGCCAACTCCTACCTGCACTACAAGGGTCTGCTGAACCTGGCTCCCGCCGTGGCCGTCTCCTCCAACCCGGTGGCGGTACGCGCCCTGGAGCAGCTGGGCGTGGAGACCTCCTTCCAGTTTATGCAGGAGAATTTCCACATTGACCTGGTGGAAGAGCTGGTGGTGGGCGGCGAGATCAAGAACGACTACGGTACCAGCCAGCTTGGCCTGGGCGGCCTGACCAACGGCGTCAGCGTTATGGATATGGCGGCGGCCTATTCGGTCTTCCCCCGGGACGGACTGTATGTGGAACCCAAGACCTACACCAAGGTCACCCGGGAGGTGGACGGTGTGGAGGAGGTGCTGCTGGACAACACCGTCAGCGAGCCCGAGGCCGTGCTCTCCACCAAGACCACCTGGTATATGAACGAGCTGCTCAAGGGCGTGGTCAACGGCAGATACAGCGGCGCCACCGGTACGGCTGCCCAGCTCTCCGGCATGACGGTGGCCGGCAAGACCGGCTCCACCACCTCCAACAACGACCGCTGGTTTGTGGGCTACACCCCCTATTACACCGCTGCGGTGTGGGTGGGCTATCAGAATCCGGAGCGCATCTACAGTGATGGAAACCCGGCGGTATCCCTGTGGAAAAAGGTGATGGCGCCCATCCACGAGGGGTTGGAGAACAAGAGCTTCAGCCAGGCCAGCGGCACCAAGACGGTACAGATCTGCCAGGACAGCGGCCTGCTGGCCACCGAGGCCTGCGCCTCCGACCCCAGGGGCAGCCGCATCATCAGCGTCACCCTGTTTGAGGGGGACATCCCCTCCGAGCAGTGTGCCCTCCACAAGGAGGTGGAGGTGTGTACCGCCAGCCCGGTGGTGGACGCCAACGGGGAGGCCATCTCCGGCCTGTACCACCTGGCCGGGGAGTTCTGTCCCCGGGAGATTGACGAGACTCTGGGCATCACCGAGACCACGGTGGAGACCATCGGAATCCTGGACTACAGCCGGGAGGATGTGGCCGGCGCCTCCGCCCGGGACGGCAGCTACCTGTACAGCTTCCTGGAGGCGCAGGGCAGCTGCGACGTGCACACCACCGCTCCCGTTCCCCCGCCCACAACCCAATATGATCCCTACGCCTTTAACCGGTACGACCCGTCCACCTGGCCCACTCCGGAGCAGTGGCCCGGCTTCAACCCGGCGGACGAGACCACCTATCCCGACTACAACCTGCCGCCTCTGGAGACACCGGGGGGCGAAACCACGCCTCCCGTCACCGAGTCCACTCCCCCCTCCACCTCCGTCCCCACCGAGACGCCGCCGGCGGAATCTCAGCCGCCCGCCGGCGGATAGGCCACAGGCATCCAACAACAGCGGCCCCCGGCGCAGATCGGACTGCGCCGGGGGCCGTCAGCAGAGTTCCCTACCGCAAAAGAGGTCAGCCGACAGGCTGACCTCTCAGCTTGTCGAAAAACCTCCCCCGTAGAGAGCCTCGCAGAGTTCTGTCGCCCGCAGGCGACAGAATCAAACTGAAATTCGTCATTTCCGGGGACATGTGCCTCGGAAATGACACTTCACATGACGGATCGGGTGACTATTTCGCAAGAAATCGAGGCCGATCCGTCATGCAGCCTTTTGTCGGAAAAGGCCAACGGTCTTTTTCGACAGGCTCAGAGGTCAGCCGACAGGCTGACCTCTTTCTGATCTATGCAATTACACAGCGCGGGTGACCTTACCCGAACGGAGGCATCTGGTGCACACATAGACGTGCTTGGGCGTGCCGTTGACAATCGCCTTGACGCGCTTCACATTGGGCTTCCAGGGGCGGTTGGAGCGGCGGTGAGAGTGGGAAACCTGAATGCCGAACACAACGCCCTTGTCGCAAAATTCACATTTGGCCATTCGCTTATACCTCCTCGCTCGTCAGGATACGCTTTTTACAAAGCATCGAATGATATAATAGCAGAGGCAGGTGAAAATTGCAAGTGTTTTTTTCAAAAACGGCAAATTATTTCCCGCCTATTCCGGAGTGAGCCGGCTGTCCAGCCAGGTCCAGTCCACCTCCCCGGCCACCCGGTAGGACCAGGGGCTGTAGGGCCGGTTGACGGGGTAAATGTGCACCAGGTTGTCCTGCACCACCAGGCGGAAGTAGTCCTCCCCATCCAGGCGGCACTCCAGCCACAGCTCCTCCCCGCCGCTCTCGTAGGAGACAAAGCCAGCCACGCTCCGGAGCTTCAGACCCTCCACATAGTCCAGCAGGACCTGCTGGCTGTCCGCCCGGCAGAGGGAGCCGTTTCTGCTGTCGTGGAAGCGGTAAATCTGCTCAATCCCGGAAATCTCCCGGGTTCCCCGGCGGGAGAGGACCTCTTGGACGGTGCCTGCGTCATAGTCCAGGGAGACCAAGCCGCCGGTGAGAATGAGGGCGAAAATGGCCAGCCCCGCCACCCCGCTGTGCAGGCCCCGCTCCACAGGATGCAGCACCTGGCGCAGCCGGTAGCGCAGGGAAGCGGCGGAAGCGGACAGGCAGGTGGTGAAGCCCGCCTGCTCCCCGGCGGTGCGCAGCAGCAGCCGGGCGTATTCCTCTCCCCTCTCCTCCCCCGCCCAGTTCAGCACCTCTTGGTCGCAGTTCAGCTCCAGCTCCTCCGCCCCCCGGGCCATGGCGGCCCATACCAGGGGGTTGAACCAGCACAGGGCGGAGCAGAAGGCCAGGAAGAACTTGGCCGAGCTATCCCCCCGGCCGATGTGGATCAGCTCATGGCGGAGAATGAGGTCCAGCTCCTCCCGGCTGTAGTCCCGCTCCGGCAGCACTACCTGGATGGTGGAGGCGAACAGGCCGACGGACAAGGGAGCGGTAACATGGGGCGAGGTAACAAGCGGATACTTTTTCCTGCCTACACCCGCCCAATCTCTCAGATCCTGCCATAGTTTGGAGGTAGGGGGATCGGTAACAAGCCGGGCATCCTGCAAAATATGCCGCCGGAACCGCAGGTGGGAGAGGATCTTCCACCCCAGCACCCCAACAAAACCGGCCAGCCAGATGAGACAGATGATTGGCATGGCCCAGCCGGGGATGGAGAGCACCAGCAGGGGCCGGGAGGGCTGGATCAAGCTCTGCTGGGCCAGATAGAGGTAGTTGGGTAGCAGCCACAGCACCACACAGGTCTCGGGCCGAAGCCACCGCCGCAGCAGAGGGAGCAGGAGCAGCAGCACCCCGTCGTACACCGCCAGCTGCAAAAATACCTGGAACAGAATACCCGGCAGGACGCCCCCTTTTCCCTGTTGCTCCAGAACAGGGAAAAGGAGCAGCTCAAACAGCAGCAGCAGAGGAAGCAGCCAGTAAGAAAAATAAGGTGCATACCTGGACTTTTTCTTCCCCAGAGGGGTGCCGCCCTCGCTCCGCCAACGAAGTGCCACAGCAAATACAGCGCCGCAGGTCAGCCCCAGGAGCAGCCGATAAAACAGCCAGCTGCCGTTCATAGCCGTCCCTCCTCCAGCAGGGTTCGCAGCTCGTCCAGCTCCTCCCGGGTCAGGCCGCTGTCACACAGGGCAGCGGCAAAGGCGGGCAGGCTGCCGCCGCACACCTTTTCCACAAAGGTGCGGCTCTGGGCCGCCAGGTAGTCGGCCTGGGAAATGAGGGGGGTGTACAGGCTCCGGCGTCCCTCCCTGTCCACCCGGAGAAAGCCCTTCTCCCCCAGCCGGGCCAGCAGGGTGAGCAGAGTGGTGGGCGCCAGGGTGCGGCGGAGCCGGCCCTCCACGTCGCTCCGGGCGGCGGGGGGCTCACACCGCCACAGGGCCTGCATCACCTCCAGCTCGGCGTCCGGCAGGCGGCGCATGGTCTGATTCATCACGGCACCTCCTTTTTCTTTATTCTACAATAGTAGAAGATATAAGTCAACTACATTTGTAGAAGAAAGCGCTGGTTGCATTTTCCGGGAAAGAAATGGTATAATACCCCCAAAGGAAAAACCAGGGAGGCATGGATGATGGAAAGTCTGTACAGCGTCAAATTGGGCGAGCTGATCAAGCAGTTCAAGCTGGAGGTACTGCGGGGGGCGGCGGGCTACGAGGACCGCCCCATCCGCACCGAGGATGTGAACCGGCCTGGTTTGCAGCTCACCGGTTTTTTTGACTACTTCGACCCACACCGGCTCCAGGTCATCGGCAAGGTGGAGGACACCTATCTGGAGGGCCTGACTCCCGACCAGCGGCGGGCCAGCTTCGAGCAGCTGCTCAGTCAGGATATCCCGGCCCTCATCATCTCCCGGGGGATTGACCCCTATCCGGAGTGCATGGAGATGGCGGAGAAGTACGACCGCACCGTGCTCCGCAGTCAGGACACCACCAGTGTGCTGATGAGCACCATCATCGCCTCGCTGAAATCCTACCTGGCCCCCCGCATCACCCGCCACGGGGTACTGGTGGAGGTGTACGGCGAGGGCGTGCTGCTGCTGGGCGAGTCCGGCGTGGGCAAGAGCGAGACCGCCATTGAGCTGGTAAAGCGGGGCCACCGCCTGATTGCCGACGATGCGGTGGAGATCAAGCAGACCGTCACCGGCGGCCTGGTGGGGACCGCCCCCGAGCTAATCCGCCACTATATTGAGCTGCGGGGCATCGGCGTCATCGACGTGCGCCGCCTGTTCGGCATGAGCGCCGTCAAGGAAGAGGCGGATATCGACATGGTCATCAATCTGGAGCAGTGGAAGGACGGGGCCATGTACGACCGGCTGGGCCTGGAAAATCTCTATACCACCATTCTGGATGTGAAGGTCCCCTCCCTTACCGTCCCTGTGAAGCCGGGCCGGAACCTGGCTGTCATCATTGAGGTGGCCGCCATGAACAACCGCCACAAGAAGATGGGCTACAACGCCGCCCTGGAGTTCACCAAGCAGATTAACGAGCACTTTGACCAGGCCATGAGCGCCCAGATGAACAACTGAAACCGAAACTGCCGGAGCTGCCGCGGCGGACCCATGAAAAACCTGGGTTCCGCCGCGGCAGTTTTGTCACCTTTGGCCGCCCTGAAGTGTTTACTGGGTGAAGAGAAAAATAAGGAGGGAGGACTGTGGAACAGCAGGAAAGAGAGAAGCTGGCCCGGCGGTTGGTGGAGACCTATTCGGACCAGCTGCTGCGGGTGGCCTACTCTATTCTGAACTCTGTACCCGACGCCCAGGATGTGTGCCAGGAGGTGCTGCTCAAGCGGCTGGTCCATGCCGGGGAGTTTGAGAACCCGGAGCATGAGCGGGCCTGGCTGGTGCGGGTGACGGTGAACACCTGCAAAAATCTCCGCCGCAGCCCCTGGCGTACCCGGACCGTGGGGCTGGACACGGTGGCGGAGCAGGCATCCTTCCAACCGGAGGAGGGAGGCGTGCTGGAGGAGGTCCAGCGCCTGCCCGCCAAGTACCGGGAGGTGCTGGTGCTCTACTACTACATGGGCTACGACACCAACGAAATCGCGGATATGCTGGGTCTCCGGCCGGAGACGGTGCGGGCCAGGATGAGCCGGGCCCGGCAGAAACTGAGACTGGGATTGGAGGTACTGGGCTATGGCAAACTATCGGGATGAATTGGAGCAGATGAGATTTACCCCCGGGGAGAAAGCGGAGCTGACCCGCCGCCTGACGACGGGACGGGCGGAGACCAGACCCTGGCGGATGCGCATGCCCTACCGGGGCCTGGTGGCGGCGGTGGCGGCGGTTTCCCTGCTGCTGGGCGCGGCGGGGGCGGTCTCCCTGGCGGAGATATCCCCGGCCTTCCGGGAGCTGTTCGGCATCACCGACGACACTCAGGCTCAACAGCTGGGCGCAGAGCGGCTGGACCTGACCTTTAAGGATCAAAACGGCTCCGGGGCCTCCATCGCCATCCGGGAGGTGGTCAAGGATCAGGAAAAGGTCTATGTACTGATGGACTTTACCGCGCCGGCGGGGGTGGGGCTTCCCACGCCGGAGAAGACGGCGGACGGACGGAGTTTCTGGCTGGGCGAGGAATACGGGGAGTGTTCCGCCACCTTCTATGAGGACGAGGCGTGCGCCCAGCAGGTAAATCCCCGCAGCTGGGGCTGGGCCTTCCAGGTGGTGGACGACCCGGACCCCGCCGACCAGGTGATCCCCCTGATGTTCCAGATCATTTCGGATGAGACCCTCCCGGAGGAGGCGGCCTGGCTCCGGGTCACCCACCTGTCCAACCTCTGGGCGCTGAAGGACGGAAAGGAGTACTCTGTGCTGTCCGGGATGGACTTTACCCTGACCGTACCCATCGAGACCACGGCGGAGATCTACTCCTTTGAGGGGCGCTGCGGCGTCAATCTGAACGGGGTCACCCTGGCGGCGGCGGAGAATCTGACCATTTCTCCCATCAGCGTGGCCATGGACCTGGTGATCCCCGACGGAGATGCCTATGACGCCGCCTTTGCTCAGAACGGCCCCTGGCAGATGTATGTGCTGCTGGAGGACGGCACCATGGTGCAGACCCGGTTCGAGAAGGGGGGCGGCGTCCAGGACGTCTTCCATGACGAGGCCGGGCAGACCTTCTTCCGGGCAGACCACGTCCGCTTTGAACTGGAATCCCCCATCGACGTGGGCCAGATCAAGGACCTGGTCTTTGTGGGCGACAACAGCCTGCTGTACGGCGAGGAGGAGCCCGACGGGATGACCCATTTCCGCTTTAGCCCCCACTATTTCCGCAACGAGACCTACTGGAATGAGGTCAGTGACCTCTGGAGACAGGACTGAGATCATTCCACGCGGGAGGCCCGGAGATTTCCGGGCCTTCTTTTTTGCACTGAAAGTGAAAAAAACCTTGCAAAATGGGAAAGACTGTGGTATTATACCAGGGCATGTGATTACGCACATCCGTGGACGGAGGGCCAGGTGCTCCTGAGAACAGGGGTTGGCCGGCTTCGGAGGAAGCGGATGGAGGAATCAACAAATAAAGGAGGAATTACCCCATGGCAGTCGTATCTATGAAGCAGCTTCTCGAGGCGGGCGTTCACTTCGGTCATCAGACCCGCCGCTGGAACCCCAAGATGGCCACCTATATCTACACCGAGCGCAACGGCATCTATATCATCGACCTGCAGAAGACCGTGAAGAAGCTGGAGGAGGCCTACAACTTCGTCCGCTCCCTGGGCGAGTCCGGCCAGACCCTGCTCTTCGTGGGCACCAAGAAGCAGGCCCAGGAGGCCATCAAGGAAGAGGCCACCCGCTGCGGCGGCTACTATGTCAACGCCCGCTGGCTGGGCGGCATGCTCACCAACTTCAAGACCATGCGGGGCCGCGTGGACCGTCTGAACCAGCTGAAGAAGATGCAGGAGGACGGCACCTTCGACATGCTGCCCAAGAAGGAAGTCATGAAGCACCTGGGCGAGATCGCCAAGCTGGAGAAGTACCTGGGCGGCGTGGTGGAGATGCGCAAGCTCCCCGGCGCGCTGTTCGTGGTGGACCCCCGCAAGGAGCGCAACGCCATCAACGAGGCCCGCAAGCTGCACATCCCCATCGTGGCCATCGTGGACACCAACTGCGACCCCGACGAGATCGACTATGTGATTCCCGGCAACGATGACGCCATCCGCGCCATCAAGCTCATCTCCGGCGTGATGGCCAACGCCATCCAGGAGGGCAAGCAGGGTCAGGACGCTGCCGAGGCTTCCGCCGAGAAGGAAGCCGAGGCCGACGCCGAGTAATCTGAAACGTGCTTTGGAGCGCCCGCCCGCGCGGGCGGGCGCTCCCTTTTGAGATTTAAAATGGAGGTAATGTCATCATGGCAATCACTGCGAAAGACGTACAGGCCCTGCGGGAAATGACCGGCGTGGGCATGATGGACTGCAAGAAGGCCCTCACCGAGGCCGAGGGCAACATGGACAAGGCCGTTGAGATCCTGCGGGAGAAGGGCCTGGCCGCCTCCCAGAAGAAGGCCGGCCGCATCGCCGCCGAGGGCATGGCTTACGCCGCCGTTGTGGACGGCGTGGGCGTGGTGGTTGAGGTCAACGCCGAGACCGACTTCGTGGGCAAGAACGAGAAGTTTGTGGACTTCGTGAAGGGCGTGGCCGCCGTGGTGGCCGCCAACAAGCCCGCCGACCTGGATGCCCTGATGGCCCTGCCCTACGGCAACGGCCGCTCCGTGCAGGAGGAGCAGCAGGAGATGGTGCTGGTCATCGGTGAGAACATCAAGGTCCGCCGCTTTGCCTTCTTTACCGACGGCATCTCCGTCCCCTACGTCCACGCCGGCGGCAAGATCGGCGTGCTGGTGAACCTGGAGACCAGCCTGAACGCCGAGCAGGTGGAGACCGTGGGCAAGGACGTGGCCATGCAGATCGCCGCTCTGAACCCCCGCTTCTGGGATAAGAGCCAGGTGGACGAGTCCACGCTGGAGGAGGAGAAGAAGATCCTGCTGGTGCAGATGGCCAACGACCCCAAGATGGCTTCCAAGCCCGACAAGGTGAAGGAGGGCATCGTGGCCGGCAAGATGGGCAAGTTCTACAAGGAGAACTGCCTGCTGCAGCAGGAGTTCGTGAAGGACAACTCCATGAGCGTGGAGCAGTATATCGCCTCTGCCGCCAAGGCCCTGGGCGGCACCGTCACCTTCAAGAACGCCGTCCGCTTCGAGAAGGGCGAGGGCATCGAGAAGAAGCAGGAGAACTTCGCCGAGGAGATTGCCAAGCAGCTGGGCAAGTAAGCCTGTACTTGTCCCCCCGCAAACAAGCACATTGTCCCTAAATAATGACTCACAAAAGAGCCCGAGGAAATTCGTTTCCCCGGGCTCTTTTTTTATTTATTTTCTGTTTTTAGCCCGGTTTTATCTTGATTCTGACTTTTACCGAACTTTTTCGGAAAAAGAATTGTCGAGCAGCTTGTGGTCAAAATGGTTGGACAAACGACCAGGTTGGAGTGGGACGACCACATGGTATCTAAGGAAAATGGCAATTAACTCAAAAAATTGACAGCGAAATTTGAATTAAATGAAAAATTTGCGGGTAGTATCATCAAATTTTTGATTTAATTCAATTTTTGGACGCAAAATTTTGAGCTAATTCCGTGCCATCATCAAAATTTTGAGTTAATTCAAAAAATTAAGATAAAAATTTGCTGATATAGAAAACTGATGGAGATATAAGCCACTGGGGAAACAAACTTTTTGGGGAGGGGTGTCGTATGGAACGCTTAGGTGAGCGCACACGAGACATCCGATTTTACAGTAACAAGAACGGAGATATCGTATGCCTGCACAGTAAGTGGGCGAGGAATTAACACAGTCTTTGGAGTGGGTACACAGATGTCGGGTGGGGCAGTTGGCACAGATCTTCGGGTCGCTTCGGTACTC
>NZ_CALXFV010000046.1 GCF_944387675.1 uncultured Flavonifractor sp.
TCCTCCTATTCTGGCCGATATATGCGAAAAACCCGGTCATGCATCAAGCATGAAACGGGTTTTTCGACAGACTGAAGGCCGCTGCATACGCAGCGGCCTTTTTGTGTCCTTATGCCTGGGGGGGCAGATCCTCGCCTTCGGCGGGGGCATCGCCGCCGGCCACCGGCTCCTCAGGGGGGACGTTGGTCTCCACATAGCTGGCGGCCTCGTCATCGCTGATGTTGCCCTCCTGCTTGATGGCGGCAATGCGGTTCTTGTTCTCCTCAATGTTGATCTTGGCGGCGGTGATCCGCTCGCACAGGGCCACATAGGCGGGTTCGGCGGCCATACCCCGCTCGGCGTAGTACAGCTTGCCGATTTCCATGTAGGCCTTGCGGATGGCATCCTCTTCGCCAGCGTTGTTCAGGCTCAGCTTGGTAATCTCCGCCAGCTGCTTGGACTTGGCCACACCGGCCCGGCCCAGATCCATGGCACGGTCTTTCAATTCGTCAAAAAAAGCCATACGATTAACCTCCTTACGGCTTGTCGCAGGAAATGCTGGTCCTATTGTACCCCCTTCCGCCTCTTTGTGCAAGGGCGGGCGGGGAGATTTCACGTAATTTTAATGCTTCCTGCGGCTCTTCCGAAAGGCGAAGAACCGCTGGCCGAAGTAATTCAGGCCGGTATAAATGCACATGCCCGCCAGCATGGCCACGTTCTCCTGGAGCTTCACGTTCTGATTGGCCAGAATCTGGAGCACCAGGGGCTTGGCAATGGCATAGGCGATCACCCAGCACACCGCCACCGTAATCACAAATTTTCCCACCTGCCACCAGCTGCGCTCCCGGTTGCGGAAGGTGAAATACTTGTTGAGGAAAAAGCTCAAAATACCGCCCACCAGGTAGTTGGCGGCGGTGGAGGGCCAGTATCCCCAGCCCGCCACGTTGTACAGCAGGAACATGATCCCCGCCCCCACCAGGGTATTCAGCACTCCTACCAGCAGGAACTTGGGGATGGAGTTGTCAATCAGCTTTGCCATCTCTGTCCTCCAGCACCTCCCGGATGAGGAACCGGGGCCGCTCCTTGGTCTCCAGGTAGATTTTCCCGATATACTCGCCGATGACCCCCAGGGACAGCAGAATCAGTCCCCCAATGGCCCACACCGAGCAGACCAGGCTGGCCCAGCCCAGGATGGTCTCCCCCATGGCCCAGCGGGCGACAGAGTAAATCAGCATGGCGATGCTGATAAGAAACACCAGAAAGCCCAGGGCGGTAATCATGCGGATGGGCTTCACCGACAGGGAGGTGATGCCCTCCATGGCGAAGGAGAGCATTTTCTTCAGGGGGTACTTGCTCTCCCCGGCAAATCGCTCTCCCCGTTCGTACTCCACCGTGCCGGTTCGATAGCCGATCATGGGGACGATACCCCGGAGGAAGAGATTCACCTCCCTAAATTGGGCCAATCCCTCCAGCGCCCGGCGGGACATGAGCCGGTAGTCGGCGTGGTTGAACACCGTCTCCGCCCCCATGGTATTCATCAGGCGGTAAAATCCTTCGGCAGTAACGCGCTTGAAAAAGGTGTCCTTGGCCCGGGAGGAGCGGACCCCGTAGACGATGTCGCAGCCGCCATAGTATTCCTCCACCATGGCGTCCACCGCGTCAATGTCGTCCTGGAGGTCGGCGTCCATGGAAATGGCCATGTCGCACCGCTCCCTGGCGGTCATCAGCCCCGCCAGCAGGGCGTTCTGGTGGCCCCGGTTGCGGGTCAGGTCCGCCCCGGAGAACAGGGGACACTGCTGGTGCAGTTGGGAGATGATCTCCCAGGTCCTGTCCCTGGAGCCGTCGTTGACGAAGAGCACCCGGCTGTCCGGGGCAATTCTGCCCGCCGCCATCAGGCCCTCCAGCTTCTCCCTCAGACGCCGGGCCGTCTCGGGCAGCACTTCCTCCTCGTTGTAGCAGGGGACCACAATGTAAAGAATATCCGCCATTTTTCAACTTCCTCGCCTTTATTCTGCTGGTGCCATTATACCCCCTTTAGACGCAAAAAGCTACCGCCCTGTTCCCTGTTTTCAAAATCTTAAGAATTCTCACTCCTCCAGCTTCCGCCGCAGGCGCTCCATGGTCCGCCGCTCGATGCGGGAGACCTGGACCTGGCTCACTCCCAGCACCCGGGCGGTCTGCTCCTGGGTCATGCCCCGGTAGTACCGCAGCAGAATGACCTGCCGCTCCCGGTCCGGCAGGCTCCCCACGGCGGCGCGGAGGGCCTCCCGCTCCACAATGCCCTCCTCCATACCGTCGGTCCCCAGTACGCTCTCCAGGGTGAGGCCGTCCCCCGTCTCCATTTGCAGGGAGGCTACCGGCAGACTGGCCTCCTCCGCGGCGGCAATCTCCTCCGGCTCCAGGCCGGTCTCCGTCCCCAGCTCGGAGAGGGTGGGTTCCCGGCCCAGCCGGGCGGACAGCCTGTCCCGGGCCGCCCGGATCACGCCCGCCCGCTCTTTCAGACTCCGGCTCACCTTCACTGTCCCGTCGTCCCGGAGAAACCGCCGGATCTCCCCGGCGATTTTAGGTACGGCATAGGTGGAGAACTGGCAGCCGAAGGCCGGGTCAAACCCCCTTACCGCCTTGAGAAATCCCAGGCAGCCCAGTTGATACAGATCCTCCGCCTCCACCCCCCGGCCGTAGTAACGGCGCACCACGGACCAGATCAGTCCGCCGTTCTCCTCCACAAGCCGGGTACAGGCCTCGTTGCTTCCCCGGCGGGCCTCCTCCAGCAGCTGCGGAGTATCTGTCACACTCACCCCGCCGCTCCCGCCCGGCGGGCGATTCGCCGGCGCATGGTAACCACCGTCCCCCGTCCAGGGGTGGAGCGCACCCGCAGCTTGTCCATAAAACTCTCCATAATGGTAAAGCCCATGCCGCTGCGGTCCGCGCCGCCGGTGGTATACATGGGCTGTCTGGCCTGCTCCACATCGGGGATGCCCACCCCCTTGTCCTTCACCTGAATCTCCAGGGTGTTGTCTCCGTACAGCCGCAGGCGCAGGGTAACCAGTCCCAGACTGTCTGGATAGGCGTGGACAATGCAGTTGGTCACCGCCTCGCTCACTGCGGTGCGGATATCGTTCACCTCGTCCAGAGTAGGGTCCAGCTGGGCGGCAAAGCTGGCCGCCGCAGTGCGGGCAAAGCCCTCGTTGGCTGAGCGGCTGAGAAAGCTCACCATCGCCTCGTTGATGGGTTTCATTATGTAAAGATCCTCCTTTTCCTTTATTCCAGTTCCATAAGCCTGTCCAGGCCGGCGGCCCGGAGCACCCGGTCCGCCTGCTGCGGCACATGGATCACCCGCAGTCTGCCACCCAGGCCGTTCATCCGGTGATAGGCCCGCAGCAGCACCGCTATACCGGAGCTGTCCATGAAGCTGACCCCGCCCAGATCCAGGGTCAGGCGCCGGGGCAGCTCCAAGTCCAGCTGCCGGTCCAGTTCCGCCAGAATCTCCCTGGCCCGGTGGTGGTCCAGCTCCCCTTCAATGGCGGCGTACAGGCTCCGGTCCTCCGTCCTGCATGTGATTGCCATCGTATCCCCCCTGTACACAAAAAATCGCGGTATGCCAGGATCTGGCATACCGCGATACTATCATATGTGCCTCGCCAATTCTGTCGAAGCAATCAACGGACCAGGGAAAAATCGGTAAAAATCCACCGCTCTCCCACTTTTTCGTAGGGGAAATCATAGGTGACGGTGCCGGTCACCACATCATCCAGCTCCGGGTCGACCTCTTCCACCGTAACCCGGACCACCAGGCGGTTGGGATTATCCCCCCGCATAACCTGGGTGTACTCCGCGCCCCGGTAAAGGTTGGTTCCCCGGCCCCCGTCCTGGACGTAAAGCACGCCGTCAAAGTCAAGATACTGGGTGGAACCATAGGGCAGCAGTTCCTCCACCAGGGCGTCGGAGAAAAGCCCTTTCAGGTAGCCCCGCAGGCTGGACAAGCTTCCGATTCCCGGATAGTCCACCCGGTAGTACAGCACTCCCTCCACCTCCCGGCTGTCCGTGGGGTCAAAGGGGAGGGGAGCCACCTGAAACCAGGCAAAGGCCTGCTGTGCCAGGCGGTAGCATTCCAGCACCTCCTCATCCGACGGTGCCTCCTCCACCGGCTCCGAATCAGGGGTGTCCTCAGGCTCCGGCTCCGGCGTTGGCGTGGGTTGGAGATCCGGCACCGGGGAGATCGTGGGGGCCGCAGTGGGCGTGGGGACCGCGCCGGCGCTCTCCACTGGGGTTGGGGTGGGCAGAGGGGCCGCGCTGGCCGGCGGCGGGAGGCTCTCACCCGGCGGCACGCTCCCGGTCACTCCCTCCCGGCCGCAGGAGCCGGTACAGCCTGCCAGCATCAAAAACAGCGCCAGCAGCAGTACCCAGCGCTTCTTCATGGCAATTCGCCTCCCAACCGGCCCTCCAGGGGCATTTTTTAGTATTTTACCGGAATTCCGGGAAAAGTACAACCGCTGTCGTGTAACAAAGTATGACAATATGGACACGAAAACGCCGCCATTGTCTTCCAATGGCGGCGTTTTCCCCTTTTTCGACGCCCTGCTCAGCCCAGGGCGGCAGCAGATTCTTCCAGCTTCACCAGCAGAGCCCGCAGCTTGTCCGCCCGCTCCCGCTCGGCCTCCACCACATGGGCGGGGGCCTTGTTCACAAAGCCGGGGTTATTCAGCTTGCTCTCCAGCTTGTCCAGCTCCTTGCGGTTTTTGTCCAGCTCCTTCTGGATGCGGGCCTTCTCCTTCTCCAGATCCACCAGCTCGGCCAGAGGCAGATAGAGCCGGGCGGCGTGGGTGGCAATGGTCACCATACCGCCGGTCTCCACCTCCTGGGTGGCCTCCACTATCGTCACGCCGCTGGCGTAAGCCAGACGCTTGAGGAAGGGAATCCCCTGGGTGAACACATCCTGTTCCAGCGTGGCAATGGTGATCTGTGCCTTTCTGGAGGGTGGGACGTTCATCTCTGCCCGGCGGGTGCGGACGGCCCGGATCGCGTCCATAATCAGCTCCATGGCCTTCTCCTCCTCGGGGAAGTCCAGGTTCACATGGTGTGCCGGCCACTGCTGGAGCATCAGGTAGTCGCCCTCATGCGGCAGGGCCTGCCAGATCTCCTCTGTGATAAAGGGCATAAAGGGGTGCAGAAGCTTGAGCACCTGGGTAAGCACGTAGCACAGCACCTGCTGCGCCCGCACCTTGGCCTGCTCGTCCTCCCCCTGGAGGCGGGTTTTGGTCAACTCAATATACCAGTCGCAGTAGGAGTCCCAGATGAAGTCGTACACCTTCTGGGCGGCCACGCCCAGCTCATAGCGCTCCATGTTCTCGGTCATCTCGGGGATAACGCTGTTGAGCTTGGACAAAATCCACTTGTCCTCCAGCTCCAGCTGGTCGGGCAGTTCGCACTTGTCGATGGTGAGGTTCATCATCAAAAAGCGGGAGGCGTTCCAGATCTTGTTGGCAAAGTTGCGCATGGCCTCGCACCGCTCGGTGTAGAAGCGCATATCGTTTCCGGGACTGTTGCCGGTGACCAGGTTGAAGCGCAGGGCATCGGCGCCGTACTGGTTGGCCATCTCCAGGGGGTCAATGCCGTTGCCCAGGGACTTGGACATCTTCCGACCCTTGTCGTCCCGCACCAGGCCGTGGATAAACACGGTGTGGAAGGGGGGCTTGCCGGTGTGGGCGCAGCCGGAGAAGATCATCCGGGCCACCCAGAAGAAGATGATATCGTAGCCGGTGACCAGCACATCGGTGGGATAGAAATACTTGTAGTCCTCGGTCTCCTCCGGCCAGCCCAGGGTGGAGAAAGGCCACAGGGCGGAGGAGAACCAGGTGTCCAGCACATCCTCCTCCTGCTTGATGTTCTTGGAGTGGCAGTGCTCGCACTCGGTGGGGTCGGTCTCGGACACGGTGATGTGGCCGCACTCCTGGCAGGTCCAGGCGGGAATCTGGTGGCCCCACCACAGCTGGCGGGAGATACACCAGTCATGGACATTCTCCATCCAGTTGGTGTAGGTTTTGGAGAAGCGGTCGGGGACGAACTTGACCTCTCCCTCGTTTACCACCCGCAGGGCCTCCTGGGCCAGAGGCTTCATCTTCACAAACCACTGGGCGGAGATCAGGGGTTCCACATCGTTGTGGCAGCGGTAGCAGGTACCCACATTGTGCTGGTGGGGCTCCACCTTCACCAGATAGCCCTGCTCCTCCAAATCAGCCACAATGGCCTTTCGGGCCTCGTACCGGTCCATGCCGGAGTAGCGGCCGTAGCCCTCCACAATCCGGCCGTTGTCATCCAGCACCCGGATGGTCTCCAGGTTCTGCCGCAGACCCACCTCAAAGTCGTTGGGGTCGTGAGCGGGGGTCATCTTCACGCAGCCGGTGCCGAATTCCATGTCCACGTATTCGTCGGCCACGATGGGCATCTCCCGGCCCACCAGGGGCAGGATGCAGCGCTTGCCTACGATGTCCTTGTACCGCTCGTCGTTGGGATTGACGGCCACGCCGGTGTCCCCCAGCATGGTCTCCGGCCGGGTGGTGGCCACGATGACGTACCGCCCCTCCTCCCCCTGGATGGGGTAGCGGATGTGCCAAAAGCTGCCCGGCTTGTCCTGGTACTCCACCTCGGCATCGCTGAGGGCGGTGACGCAGTGGGGACACCAGTTGATGATGCGGCTGCCCTTGTAGATGAGTCCCTGCTTGTACAGGGAGACAAACACATGGCGCACCGCTTTGGAGAGGCCCTCGTCCATGGTGAACCTGGCTCTAGACCAGTCGCAGGAGGAACCCAGCTTTTTCTGCTGCTCCACAATGCGCCCACCGTACTTGTGCTTCCAGTCCCATACCCGTTCCAGGAATTTTTCCCGGCCCAGATCGTAGCGGGACAGCCCCTCCTTGGTGCGCAACTCCTCCTCCACCTTGATCTGGGTGGCAATACCGGCGTGGTCGGTGCCGGGTACCCACAGGGCGGCATAGCCCTGCATCCGCTTGAAGCGAATCAGGATATCCTGGAGGGTGCAGTCCATGGCGTGGCCCATGTGGAGCTGGCCGGTGACGTTTGGGGGCGGCATGACGATGGTGAAGGGCTTCTTGTCCGGGTCCCGGTGGCCCTCAAAGCAACCGTCCTTCTCCCACATCTCGTAGATACGGCCTTCCACCTCCTGGGGTTCATAGACCTTGGGCAGTTCTTTCTTCATTTGATACACTTCCTTTTCGGGGCAAAACAAAAGGTCCGCCCCAAGCTGTTTGCTCAGGGCGAACCGAATTCAGTCCGCGGTACCACCTGAATTTCCTCCATAGGAAGACACTCATTGCCTCTGTAACGGGAGGATTCCGCCGCTTCCTACTTCATTCAGAAGCGGGACTCCGGGACCACCTTCCCTCCGCCGCCGGAGAGCCTTGCACCAGACCGGCTCCTCTCTGTACCTTTCGCGGAGGTACTCCTTCCCATCTCAGCCTTTGGGACATAGTATATGCACTTTGGGGGCAAATGTCAAGCCCGTCCGCTTACCGCAGCTCCTTGTCGCAGTAGGCGCAGCAGTCCACCCCCCCGGTCTGCTTCACCAGGGGGGGCAGATAGTGCTCGGTCTGGGTAATGCAGTTGGGGTTGGAGCACACCGGAGTGGTGCCGATCTCCACCGGGGCGGGGCGGCTCCGCTCCTGGTTGGCCAAATCGGTGAGCAGGGCCATGCGGGCAAACATACCGTACCTAGCCTGCTCAAAGTACACCGCCCGGGGGTCATCGTCCACGTCAATGGAAATCTCGTCCACCCGGGGCAGGGGGTGCATCACCAGCAGGTCTTTTCTGGCCCGCTCCAGCTTCCGCCGGGTGAGGACGTACACGCCCTTGCACCGTTCATACTCCAGCGGGTCCACAAACCGCTCCCGCTGGATGCGGGTCATGTAGAGCACATCCAGCTGGGGCATGACGGTCTCCAGGCCGGTGACCTCCACAAACCAAAGCCCCCGCTCCTTCATAAAGGCCCGCATATATTCGGGTACCGCCAGCTCCCGGGGTGCGATGAGGTAAAATTTCACCTTGTCGAACTTGGCCAGGGCTTTGATGAGGGAGTGGACGGTGCGGCCGTTCTTCAAATCGCCGCACAGGCCCACTGACAGCCCGTCCACCCCGCCCCGCAGCCGGGTAATGGTGGTCAAATCGGCGGTGGTCTGGGTGGGGTGCATGTGGCCGCCGTCTCCGGCGTTGATCACCGGCACATCGGAGTAGAGGGAGGCGGCCTTGGCGGCCCCCTCCTTGGGGTTGCGCATCACCACCACGTCGGCATAGCCGGAGACCATCTTGATGGTGTCCTTCAGGGTCTCCCCCTTGGCGGTGGAGGTGGACTTGGGATCGGCAAAGCCGAACACCGTGCCGCCCACCCGCAGCATGGCGGTCTGGAAAGAGAAGTTGGTTCGGGTAGAGGGTTCATAAAACAGGCTGGCCATCACCCGGCCCCGGCAGGCGTCCATAAAATCGGCGGGGTGGTCCATTATATCACTGCACCGCTGGTACAGGGATTCCCACTCCGCCCTCGTCAGGTCTCCAAAGTCGATCAGATGCCGCATGACGCTTCATTACCCCTTTTGAATTTTTTCTATCGTATCATATTTCCCATGGCTCCGGCAAGAGCGGAAGTGACAAATTTCCGTTCTTTTTTCCTCTTCGCCTTGACGTCCCCGGGCAGCGCGGGGCGGCGTCCGCGCTGCTAAAAACTGCATCGCATGAATTTCTCTCCTTCCTCCCATGCTAAGAAAAATTGGGGAGGCGAGGCGTTTTATGACTTGGTTCTGGTATTTTTTCCTGTACAGCGTGCTGGGCTTTGGGCTGGAGGTGGTCTATGTCCGTCTGCGGAGGGAAGCCAAACGGGACCGGAAGTGCCGGCTGATCCTGCCGGTCTGTCCGGTATATGGACTGGGTGCGGTGGCCATCCTTCTGCTGCCGGAGGGCGTGCGGCAGACTCCCCTGCTCCTCTTCCCCGCCGCGGCCCTGGTTTGTACCGGGGTGGAGTATGCCGCCGGACTCTTCTATGAAACGGTGTTCCGGGTCTCTTTCTGGAGCTACGCCCACCTCCCGTTCAACCTGGATGGGCGGGTTTGTCCGCTGTTCAGTCTGCTCTGGGGCGTGCTGGCGGTGGCGGTACTGGGACTGATCCATCCTTGGGTTGCCCTTCTGGCCGCCCGGATTCCCCCCCGGCTGCTGGCCCCTGCCCTGGTGCTGTGGAGCGCCGACACTGTGGCCACCGCCCTGGTGCTGCGGCGGACGGAGGACACCGGCGCACTGCGGTGGTACCACCGCTTCGCCCGCAGGGAGGCCGCCTGAAAAGCGGAGCCGGGGCAGGGAAAGCACCCTGCCCCGCCTCTTTTATGCACGCCGCAGTTCCTCAAGGATCTCATCCAGCTTTTTCTGAGGTACATACTCCCTGGCCAGAGACAGAATCTGTTCCAAGGTAATGGTATGGGCCGCGCCCATCAGGGGATGCTTCATCACTATGGGAAAGCGCCGCTGCAGCACCGCCCGGGCCTTTGGGTTCTCCAGCAGCTCCCCCAGGGTGATCTGGTTCCTCTTTAAATCCATGCGTCTCACCTCCCACCTATCCTATGCCGTTCCGCTCCAGATTTGACTTGCCAGCTTGGGGACCAGTGGCTATAATGGGGAATACAGTCCTCTGTTCTTTGTGGAAAAGGAGTGTGAACAGTTCTGTGATCCATCCTTATCTTGACAAATCGGCCCGTCTCGCCCTTACCGCCCGGGTGGCGGAAAATGCCACCATTCTGGGCGACGTCACGCTGGATGCCGGGTCCAGCGTCTGGTTTGGGGCGGTTCTCCGGGGGGATGAAGCCTCCATCCGGCTGGGAGAGGGCTCCAATGTACAGGACAATGCGGTGATCCACTGTGACGAAGCCTGCCCCGTCTCCATTGGCCGGGAGGTCACCATCGGTCACGCCGCCATTGTCCACGGCTGCACCGTGGAGGACCGCTGTCTCATCGGCATGGGGGCCATTCTGCTCAGCGGCTGTGTCATCGGCCATGACAGTCTGGTTGCCGCCGGCGCCCTGGTCACCCAGGGTGCGGTCATCCCGCCGTGCAGTCTGGTAATGGGCGCCCCCGCCAAGGTGGTCCGCCCCCTCCGGCCGGAGGATCTGGAGGATATCCGGTATTCTGCCGAAACTTACCGCTGCCTGTCGGCCCGGCAGCTGCCGCTGGCCACAGACCTGGAAGAGGAGGTGCGCTATGAAGCACACAGCTGATCCCGCCGGACACCGGAAGCGTTTTCAGGAGCAGGTGCGGGAGAATCCCCGGCTGGCCGCCGTCTATTTTATCCTTCGCCTGCTGGTGGTGCTGATGCTGGTGGCACAGATCCTCCACGGCAACTTTGAAAACGCCTTTTTGTGCGTGCTCACCCTGTTTCTCTTTACCCTGCCCAGTTTCCTGGAGCGGGCCATCCGCATCGACATCCCCAACACCCTGGAGATCATCATTCTCCTCTTCATCTTCGCGGCGGAGATTTTGGGTGAGATTCGGGCTTATTATGTCACCTTTCCCTACTGGGACACCATGCTCCACACCCTCAACGGCTTTCTGTGCGCCGCCATCGGCTTCTCCCTGCTGGACATTCTCAACCGGGATGAGCGGCTTACCTTCAGTCTCTCCCCTGTCTATCTGGCTCTGGTGGCTTTCTGCTTCTCCATGACCATCGGGGTGCTGTGGGAGTTTTTCGAGTGTCTGATGGACCAGCTTTTCCTGCTGGACATGCAGAAGGATACCGTGGTCCACTCCATCGGCTCGGTGATGCTGGACCCCGCTGGCGGCAATCATCCCATAGCCATTCACGACATCACCGACGTCATCGTAGTCACCGGCGACGGCTCCCAGTACCCTCTGGGCCTGGGCGGTTATCTGGACATCGGCATTCTGGACACCATGAAGGATCTGTTTGTCAATTTTATCGGCGCGGTGGTTTTCTCCACCATCGGCTATTTTTATGTGAAAAACCGGGGCAAGGGCCGCTTTGCCCGCCGCTTCATTCCCCAGGTTTTGCCGGAGCAGGACCAGTCCACATCGGGAAAAAACGAGGAATAGTTTCTCCGTTCCCAGGCCATACTAAGGCCGTACCACGGAAACAAGGAGGAATGTTCCATGAATCAGACACCCAACAACAGCATCAAGTGCTCCGTCAGCAGCTGCGCTCACCACTGCCAGGGCCAGAATTACTGCACCCTGAACGAGATCAAGGTGGGCTGCTGCGAGCCCAACGCCACCAACTGCGCCTCCACCGAGTGCGCCTCCTTCCAGCTGGGCAACCACTGAGCACCAGGCACAAAAATCAGGACCTGCGAACGTTGCAGGTCCTGATTTTTTGTCTGTTTATTCCTTGGGCTGTGCAGCGGCCTCCGCCTTGGGAGCTTCCGCCGCAGGCGCGGCGGGCTTGGCGGCGGCGGGAGCGGCCTTGGGGGCGGCCTTGGGGGCGGCCGGCTTCACCTCAGGTACCTTGCCGTCCACGGTGATCAGGCGGCGGGGACACTTCTGGGCGCAGATGCCGCAGCCGATGCACTTCTCGTAGTCGATAACGGCCAGGTTGTTGACCATGGTGATGGCTTCCTTGGGGCAGTTCTTGGCGCACAGGGAGCAGCCGATACAGCCGTTGTCACACACCTTCCGGGCGTCCACGCCCTTGTCGTGGGAGGAGCAGGGAATGGTGACGTGGCGTTTGGTCTTGTAGGGCTCCAGGGCGATGATGTGCCGGGGACACACGTCCACGCACTTGCCGCAGGCTTTGCACTTCTCCTCGTCCACCTTGGCCACGCCGTCGATGACGTGGATGGCATCAAAGGGGCAGGCCTTTTCGCAGGAGCCCAGGCCCAGGCAGCCGAAGGAGCAGCCCAGGTCACCGCCGCCGGGGAGCTTGGAGGCGGCCACGCAGTCGTGGAGACCCACATAGTGGTACTGCTTGTAGTTCTGGCCGCAGCCGGTACAGTGTACCTGGGCCAGCTGCTTGACGGAGGCGCCGGCGGACACGCCCATGATCTCGCCGATCTGGGCGGCAACCGCCTCGCCGCCGGCGGCGCAGGCATTGACGGGGGCCAGGCCCTTCACCACGGCGGCGGCATAGCCGGAGCAGCCGGGGTAGCCACAGCCGCCGCAGTTGGCGCCGGGCAGGCAGCCCAGGATGGCCTCCTCACGGGGGTCCACCTCTACGGCGAACACCTTGGCGGCGATGGCCAGCACCAGGCCGAAGATGGCGCCTAGCACCGCCAGGACCACCACAGCAAAAATAACAGTATTCATACTCTTCCGCCTCCCTTAACCAAAGACCTTCAGGCCGGAGAAGCCCATGAAGGCCAGGGCCACCAGGCCGGCGGACATCAGGGCAATGGGGAAGCCCTCAAAGGCCTTGGGACACTCGGAGAACTCCATCCGCTCCCGGATGCTGGCAAAGATCACAATGACCAGCAGGAAACCGACGCCGCCGGTGACGCCGTACACCACGCTCTCAATGAAGCTGTAGCTGTTCTGGGTGTTCTGGAGCACCACGCCCAGCACGGCGCAGTTGGTGGTGATCAGGGGCAGGTACACGCCCAGAGCCTCATACAGAGCGGGCATGGCCTTCTTCAGGAACATCTCGATAAACTGCACCAGAGAGGCGATAACCAGGATGTAGGTCACGGTCTGCATGAAGGTCAGCTTCAGGGGGACCAGGATCAGCGCGTTGATGGGCCAGCAGATGGCGGAGGCCAGGCCCATGACGAAGATAACGGCCAGGCCCATACCGGAGGCCGTCTCGATCTTCTTGGACACGCCCATGAAGGGGCAGATGCCCAAAAACTGGGACACGATAAAGTTGTTGATCAGGACGGCGCCCAGTGCAATGGTAAACAGGTTTGTCCAATCCATTACTTGGCCACCTCCTCAGTCTTTTTCTCGTCCTTCTTGGGACGGCTCAGGATATACTGCATGGCGGCGATAACGCAGGCCAGGGTGAGGAAGCCGCCCACGGGGAGAATCATGCCCAGAGCGGGGATACCCTCGGGGATAATCCGGATGCCCTCACCGCCGTTGAGAATGCCGCCGCCGAAGGTTCCATTGCCCAAAAATTCACGGACCACGCACATAATCACCAGAATCATGGTGTAGCCCAGGCCCTGGAAGATGCCGTCCAGGGCGGAGGCCCCGGGGCCGTTCTTGTAGGCAAAGGCCTCGGCACGGCCCAGGATGATACAGTTCACCACGATCAGGGGGATGAACAGACCCAGGCTGGAGGACAGGGCGGGCAGGAAAGCCTGCAGGCACAAATCCACGATGGTCACGAAGCCGGCAATGACCACAATGAAGCAGGCAATCCGGATGTTGTTTGGGATGATCTTGCGCAGCAGGGCGATGATGATGTTGGCCAGGGTCAGGATGACCAGCACGGACAGGCCCATACCGATACCGTTGAACAGGGTGGTGGTGATGGCCATCACCGAGCACATGCCCAGCAGCTGGACGGTGACGGGGTTCTGGAAGAACAGGCCGTCACTGAATTGCTTTTTCACATTCATTACTCGTTACCTCCTTAGCCCATGCTGGCCGCGGCGGCGATGGCGCTGGTAACGGCCTCGGACACACCGCGGGAGGTGATGGTGGCGCCGGTGATGGCGTTGATATCGCCGCCGTCCTTGGTCACCTTGACTTCGCCGGTCTTGCCGATGAACTGATCGGCAAAGGCGGGCTTGCTGGCGTTGGAGCCCAGGCCGGAGGTCTCACCGGAGCTGGTGATGGAGATGCCGGTGCAGGCGCCGGAGGGGTCCACGCCCACCATGACGGTCAGGTTGCCGCTGAAGGAGGTGGCGGGCTTGACCTGCACCACATAGCCGGCCTCGCCGGCGTCATAGATATTGAGCACGGTGGCGTCGCCGCCGGCATACTGGTCGGTAATCTCGGTATAGCTGTCGGCGGGCAGCACCTTGGCCATGGCCTGCTGGGTGGTTTTCTCGTTGTTGGCCGCGATATAGGGCGCGGTCACCATGTTGGTCAGACCCAGCAGCAGGGCCGTCACCGCGCAGATGGCAAAGAGCACGATGACCAGGGTGGCCATGCCGGGCTCCTTCTTCACAGAAGTCTCACTCATTGGTTCAGCCCTCCTTTCCGGCTTTCTTGGCGGCCTTGGCGGCAGCCTTCATTTCCTTGGTCACGCCGTAGCGGTTGGGCTTGCCCACCTTGTCAATGAGCCACACGCAGCAGTTCATGATCAGGATGGAGTAGGAAACGCCCTCGGGATAGCCGCCGAAGTAGCGGATGAACACCGTCAGCAGGCCGCAGCCGATGCCGAAGATAACCTCGCCCTTTTTGGTAACGGGGCTGGTCACATAGTCGGTGGCCATAAAGAAGGCGCCCAGGAACAGGCCGCCGGTGAACAGCTGATAGGCCATCCAGGTCAGCCGGTCATTGCCGCCCATGGGGAACAGGAAGGTAAGCACCGCCACAGTGGCAATGTAGGCCACGGGAATGCGGGCGCGGATGACGCCCCGGCCGATGAGGTACAGTCCGCCGGCCAGCAGGGCCACTGCGGAGATCTCGCCGATACAGCCCATCACGTTGCCCACGAAGGCATCCAGGATGGAGGCGTCGGGCAGCAGGCCGGCATGCATGAAGTCGGCGGAGAGGGGGGTGGCGCCGCTGACAATGTCCACGCCGGCCATGGTCTTGGTGCCACCCAGCAGATCGGCCCAGTACTGGGGGCCGATGCCCTGGGGCGCCCAGGTGGTCATGGCCACCGGGTAGCACAGCATCAGGAAGGCGCGGCCGCCCAGAGCGGGGTTCATGAAGTTCTGGCCCAGACCGCCGAAGAGCTGCTTGACCACCACGATGGCAAAGAAGTCACCGATGATGAGCATCCAGTAGGGCAGGGTGGGCGCGCACACGAAGGCCAGCAGCACACCGGTTACGGCGGCGGACAGGTCCTTGTTAGCCATGGATTTGTGCATCAGCTTGCGGTAGCCCCACTCGAAGAACTCGCAGGCCAGCACGGAGATGATGGTTGCAACCAGAGCGCGGGGTCCGAAGAACACCACGCCGAACACCAGGGCGGGAACCAGGGCGATGAGCACGTCCCGCATCAGGTTCTGGGTGTCAATGGGGGAGGCCACGTGGGGAGACGAAGCCACCGTCAGATTGAGCTTTTTCACATCGTTCATGCTTTGGCCGCCTCCTTTGCCGCTTTCTCTTTGGCCGCCAGATTCCGCAGCTCACCCTTGGTTACCCGGAAGGACTGGACCAGGTGGATGCGGGCGGGGCAGATGTAGTTGCAGGAGCCGCACTCGATGCAGTCCAGCACGTTGAGGGCCTCGGCCTCCTTCCACATGCCCTTCTCCGCGTACAGGTGCATGTACACGGGGGTCAGGTGCATGGGGCAGACGTTGACGCAGCGGCCGCAGCGCAGGCAGACCTCCTCCTCCACCACGGGGGCGGCCTCGTGCTTGGTGAGGCAGAGCACCGCATTGGTTCCCTTGATGCAGGTGACGTCCAGGTTGTACTGGGCGATGCCCATCATGGGACCGCCGGTGAGGATGCGCTCCGGCTCCTCCTTGAAGCCCTGGGCCTCGTCGATCAGGTACTGGAAGGACACGCCCAGAGGAATCAGCAGGTTCTTGGGTTCCTTGATGGCGTCGCCGGTGACGGTGAGCACCCGGTGGGTCACGGGCTTTCCGGACACCACGGCGTCATACACCGCGGCGGCGGTCCCCACATTGAACACCGCGCAGCCCACATGGGCGGGCAGCCCTCCGGGCGGCACCTCACGGCCGGTGATCCGCTGGATCAGCTGCTTCTCAGCGCCCTGGGGGTAGCGGGTGCGCAGGCTCTCCACCTGCACGTCGCCCTTGCCGCCCACCAGTGCTCTCAGATGCTCAATGGCGTCCTCCTTGTTGGCCTCCACACCGATGACGGCGCTCTTCAGGCCGAAGGCCTGCATCAGGATGCGGGCGCCGCCGATGACCCGCTCGCCCTGCTCAAGCATCAGCCGGTGGTCGGCGGTGATGTAAGGCTCGCACTCGGCGCCGTTGAGGATCAGCGTGTCCACCTTGCCGATGCCGGAGCTGATCTTCACATGGGCGGGGAATCCGGCGCCGCCCATACCGGTGATGCCGGCTTCCTTGACGATGTCCACGATCTCCTGGGTGCTCAGCTGGGAGTAGTCGGGATGGGGGGTGAGCTCGCTGCCCCAGGTATCCTGGAAGTCGTTCTCAATCACCACCGACATCATCTTGCCGCCGCCCACATAGGGACGGGGCTCCACCGCCTTCACCTCACCGGAGACAGAGGCGTGGATGGGGGCACCCAGACCGGCGACCTCGCCGATCTTCTGGCCCACCTTGACATGGTCGCCCACCGCAACAATGGGCTTACAGGGGGCACCGATATGCATTGCCATCGCGATGACCACCTGCTTTGGAGGCGCGCTCAGCGGCGCTATCTCCTTGTGGCGTGCCAGCTCCTTCCGGTCATGGGGGTGCACGCCTCCGTAAAAGCTTTGCTTCATAGGTCCACCTCGCAAATCTGACCCACACACGGGCCATTTTTCTGAGTCGTTTGACCGGTATTTCAAACAGAATAATCATATCGCAATC